>JAFGKO010000331.1 GCA_016928525.1 Anaerolineales bacterium
ATTCAGGAACTGGCTGTCAACCATAAGCGGATTTCTCCAAGTCTCGTTTCCGCATTGGTCCGCCTCCACTAGTTCTGAACATGAGCCTCTTTTTTACTTGCAACTTTCAACCTGAAACTGATTCAATATTTTCCTACCGAAGCATCCACCACTCGTGCATACTCCGCAATCCCACCGCGCACGCTGAAGACCTTTTCCCAGCCCTGCGCCAGCATCCACTCGGTGACAGTGGCGCTGCGGACACCATGGTGACACAGGACCAGAATTTCATCATACTTTTGCTGGACTTCGTCCGGCAAAGCCGCAACCCCCAGCTGTGCCAGGCGGCTCGTCGGTACGACCTTTAGCCTGCTATCCGCGATCATAGCCAGATCCAACTCCCAGGCTTCACGCACGTCCAGTAAGACAAACGTCTCGCCCGACTTCAACCTGCGGGCGAGTGCATGAACGTCAATTTCGGGAATTCCCGGAAAATTCATATTCTCCAGAAGCCCCGTTGCACCGGGTGGACATCTTCGGATGTGATAAATGCAGCCTCGTCACATTCGTTGACGATCTTCTCCACAGACAACACTTCCTTGCGGCGCACGCTCAGACTCAACATGCTGACCATACCATCTTTGCCGCGCGCCGGTATCTCGGTCACAGCAAAGCCGCTCTCGCGCAACTTTTGCGCCATCACCACCCCCAGCCGTGGACTGATCACCTGCAAATGAACGAATCCTATCGCCAACCGTTCCTCTATCCACATACCGACCACTCCACCCGTCGCAAAACCGGCGGAATAAGCAATGATATACAACGGATCGTTCAGGTTAGAGAGCACAGACGTCAACAGGAGAACGTAGATCAACGATACCAGGAAACCGGCAACCCAGGATAAAGTTTTCTTTCCACGCAACAAAAAGAGCATACGCAGCGTATCCAGGGTCATATTCAGAACGCGCAACCCGAATATGACCAGGGCGCCGATCCATGCATTACTAAAAACGATCAATTCGAACATAAAACATCTCCTCAAGAAAACGGACGGCCAGTTGGCCGTCCGCAGGTATCTATTATTTTACCGCAGGAACGTACAACCGCTCCACATATTCCTTGACCATGCGCCGCGTGCTGAATTGTGGCGTGATCGTGCGCAGGGAATTTTTCATGTGCTCGATCCAATCCGTCGGGATCAAATCGGCATTGCGATCGTAATAGAGCGGGATGATCTCGTTCTCCAGCGTGGAATACAGGCTCAAGGCATCGGCCTGATCCTGAATTTCGGGCGCTTGCGGGTCTTTGTCCTCACCAATTGCCCAGCCATTTTTACCGTTATAGGCTTCTCGCCACCAGCCATCCAGCACCGAGAAGTTGAGTACGCCGTTCAATGCGGCTTTCATACCTGAGGTGCCCGAGGCCTCCATCGGACGACGCGGCGTATTGAGCCACACATCCACACCCTGGAGGAGGTAACGGGCGATGTTCATGTCGTAATCCTCCAGGAAGACCATGCGTCCGCTCGTTTCGGCTTTTTTGACAGCGCGGTAGATCTCTTGGATCAACTGCTTGCCCGGCTCATCGGCGGGATGCGCCTTGCCCGCAAAGATGATTTGCACAGGCATATTCGGACGATTGATGATCTTCAACAGACGTTCTACATCTTGCAAGATCAGGCTGGCTCGTTTATATGTTGCGAAGCGACGCGCAAAACCAATGGTTAGTACATACGGATCGATCAAAGCGCCCGAAGCCAACACCTGCACAGGATGGAAACCGCCCTTCGACCAACGCGTGCGCGCCCATTCCAGCATACGGAATGAAAGTTTGCGCTTCTGATGCATACGAACTTCCCACAACCTATCCGCTGGGATTTCATCCAGCTTGCTCCAGGTTTCCGGATCATCCAATTGCTCGCGCCAGTCAGGTCCAAGATATTTATCGTAGAGCACACCCAGGCGGCGCGCCATCCAATTGGCAGCGTGGACTCCGTTGGTCACATAAGTAATGGGCACATCGTCTTCTTCTGCGTCTTTCCACAGGAAGTTCCACATCTTACGCGCCACGCGTCCATGCAATTCAGAGACTGCGTTGTGGCCTCCCGAGTAACGCAGCGCCAGCACGCCCATGCTGAACGACTCACCCCAGGACTGCTGGTTGCGCGCCAAATCCACAAACTGGTCGCGCTTCAGGCCAAGCTCCGGCCACAGGGCAGCCAGGTACTTGTCGATCAACCACAGCGGGAATTCATCATTACCAGCCGGGACGGGCGTGTGTGTAGTAAATACGTTCTGCCCTTGTGTCTTCTCGATAGCATCGCCAAAGGATGCCCCCCCTACCACGAGTTCGCGCGCCCGTTCCAAGATCAGGAAGGCTGCGTGTCCCTCGTTCATATGCCAGACCGAGGGGTTATAGCCCAACGCCCGCAGAGCGCGCACACCACCAACGCCTAAAACAATTTCCTGCATCACACGACGATCAAGATCCGACCAATACAGGCGTGCAGTCAACGTTCGGTCTTCAGGCTTGTTTGATTCTTCGTTTGAATCCATCAGGAACAAAGGCACCCGCCCAACGCGGATTTCCCACAATCGCAAAGTGACCTGACGGTCCGGCAACTCCACCGAGACAGTTAATGGTTTGCCATCGTCGGTCAAAATGGGCAAGACCATCATATCGCCAAAACGCAACGGATTATTGAGCGCATCCTGCCAGCCATCTTCGCTTATTCGCTGGGAGAAGTAGCCCTCAGCGTACATCAAGCCAACGCCAACAAACGGAAGCCCCAGGTCGGAGGCTTCCTTCAAGTGATCGCCAGATAACACCCCCAGGCCACCGGAATAGATTGGCAGGGTCTCATGCAGACCGTATTCCATAGAAAAATAGGCTATGGGATTGCTGGCAAGCTCAGGGTGAGTGCGATTCGACCAGGTGTCCGTTTTCGTCAGGTAATCGTCGAATTCGACGAAAACGCTGTCGTACAGAGCCAGGTATTGATTGTCCTGCGCGACCTCATTAAGAGCAGAGCGTCCCACCTGACGCAGAAGCAAAATTGGATTGTGGGACAGGCGCTCCCACAGGTCGTTGTCGATGCGTGAAAACAGGCGCTGCGCATTGGGTTGCCAGGTCCACCAAAGGTTGTAGGCCAGCTCGCCCAGGCGGTTGATACGCCGTGGAAGATCGAAATGGTTGGGGATGCGAGTATGAAACTGTGTCATAGCGGCGCAATGATACCAGTAATTTCTGGATTTGGGATTTACAAAACGGTATTACAATGAGGGCATGTCCACCGTACAACTCTTTGTCACATGTCTGGTCGACACATTCTCCCCGGAAACTGCTGAGGCCATCGTCAGCGTTCTCAACCGCCTGGGCATAAATGTGGACTTTCCCCAGGCGCAAACCTGCTGCGGACAGCCACAGTTCAACGCCGGGCTACGCGTCGACGCGCGCCAGATGGCCGAGCACATGATCCACACATTTGAGCAGGTGCAAGGTGAAATCGTCTCGCCCAGCGGCTCGTGCGTACACATGATCCGCCACAATTACCTCGAACTCTTCGCCGACGACCCAACCTGGTTGCCGCGTGCAAAAGCACTGTCAAAGCGCACCTTCGAGTTCACCGAATATCTGGTGGATGTTCTAGAAGTCACCGATGTAGGTGCGAAATGGGATGGTGTGTTGACCTACCATTCTTCCTGTCACCTCTCCCGCGGACTGGGCATCGACCGCCAGCCGCGCGCGCTGCTCGCCAACGTGAAGGGTGCAACCATCGTGGAACTACCCGAGGCCCAAGACTGCTGTGGCTTTGGCGGGGTCTTCTCGGTGACGCATCCCGAACTCTCGGCAGAGTTTCTCAAGCGCAAAATCAGTAACATCGAAAAGACTAAATCGCCCACCCTCGTTGTTGCAGATACAGGCTGTATCATGCACATTGCGGGTGGCCTGCACAGGCAGAAGAAATCGCAACGAGTGGTACATATTGCAGAAGTGCTCAATCACCAATAGGGAGCAAGGATGTTCAGCAAATCGGCAAAATTCTACAACGCACTTTACGGATCGATGGGCAAGGATTACGCCGCTGAAGCCCAGAAAGTCCACCTCATTATCCAACAACATAAGAAGTTGCCAGGCAATGCGCTGCTGGAAGTAGCCTGTGGAACCGGACTGCATGCCTCCATTTTGCAGAAGAACTATCAAGTAGAGGGTCTCGACCTGGATGCCGAGATGCTGGCAGTAGCCAGCCAGAATTACCCGGATATTCCTTTCCATCAAGCCGACATGGCTGAATTTGACCTGGGAAAACAATTCGATGCTGTCACCTGCCTGTTCAGTTCCATCGGGTACGTGAAAACAAAGGCGCGTCTGAATCAAG
Source organism: Anaerolineales bacterium (assembly GCA_016928525.1). The sequence continues at coordinate 4,358 of JAFGKO010000331.1, forward strand.
CCATCCAAACCATGGCTGAGCATCTCTTGCCAGGTGGCGTGCTCATCCTGGAGCCGTGGTTCACGCCGGAACAATGGAAACCGGGCAGGGTAAGCGCCCTGTTTGTAGACCAACCCGATCTGAAGATTTCTCGCATGAACATCAGTGAAGTCGAAGGTCGCCTCTCATTTTTTGTCTTTCATTACACGGTTGGCACGCCCCAGGGCATCGAAACTTTCACTGAGCGACATGAACTTGGTTTATTTACTCGGGAAGAATATCTGGAAGCTTTTTACAAAGCCGGGCTCGAAGTCATTCACGATCCTGAAGGATTGGACGGGCGTGGTCTTTACATCGGACTGAAATCATGACAACCTCCTTCCGGGCAAAAATCCGCGAGAAAATCGCTGACGAAGCGCTGCAAGCTGCGCTGGATGCCAACGCCGAACGCCGCGTGCAGGGACGGATCAACGCCTTTGCCTCCTTACCTGACTGGCAGGAACGCCGACAACGCGCGCACGCCGTCCGTGCGGAGGTCATCACGCACCTGGGTGAATACCTGGACAAGTTCATCCTCAAGGTGACTGAGAATGGAATCACCGTCCATCGTGCGAAGGACGCGGCCGAGGCGATTGGTATATTTTTGGATATCCTCGACAATTCACCGCGAAGCGGCGAAGAGCGCGAAGGAATCCAAAAGAACCAAATCAGCGCGCATCAGCACGCATCAGCGTCCCGGTTGATTGCGAAATCTAAATCCATGGTGACCGAAGAAATCGGCCTGAACCACGCGCTCGAAGATGCAGGCCACCGCGTGGTCGAAACCGACCTGGGCGAATACATTGTCCAACTGCGCGGCGAACGTCCAAGCCACATCATCACGCCCGCCGTGCACCTGCGCCGTCACGAGGTCGGGCAGCTTTTTGCTGAGAAACTCGGCATTCCCTACACCGAAGACATCCCTACATTGACCAATACCGCCCGTAAGGTGTTACGCGGAGTCTTCCTGAGCGCCGACGTGGGCGTCAGCGGCGTCAATTTTGGCGTGGCCGAAACCGGCACGCTGACCATCGTCACCAATGAAGGCAACGGGCGCATGGTCACTACGTTGCCACCCCTCCATATTGCGGTGATGGGCATGGAACGCCTTGTCCCCACGCTTGACGATCTGGCGCTGATGCTCTCGCTGCTGCCGCGCTCGGCCACCGGGCAGAAAATCAGCGTTTACACACAGCTAATCCAAAGACCAGAAGCGGGCCAACAAAAACATCTTATCCTGGTCGATAATGGCCGTTCGAGCTTGTGCAATTCTCCCTTGGAAGAAGCTTTGTATTGCATCCGCTGCGGGGCGTGTCTCAACGCCTGCCCGGTCTTCCGCGAGATTGGCGGTCATGCTTATCTCGGCACAAACGGGAACATTGCACCCTATCCCGGTCCGATCGGCTCGGTCGTGTCACCGGGGCTATTGGGTAGGGATTATTTCCAACTGGCGCAGGCCTCTACCCTGTGCGGGGCGTGCAAGGACGCTTGTCCGGTCGACATCGACCTGCCGAAACTGTTGACGCGCGTGCGTGCAGGCAAAAGCGCAGACCAGGGAAATGCGTTACCCGAACCGGTCAAAATCGGTTTGCGGACCTATACTCGCTTCGCAACGAGACCGGGCCTGTTCGCCCTTTCGCAACGGCTGGCCGGCCTGGGAGCACGTTTCGTTTCTCCCATTTCAGCGTGGATGAAGTTTCCTGCGTTTACCGGCTGGGGCTACAGCAAGGATTTTCCGCGCCCGGCAGTGAAACCATTCCGGGACAGGTGGCAGGAGATTCAGCATAGAAACACGTTCCCCCACGGGGATGATAAGCACGCAGAAATTCAAGGCGCAATAAGCGAAAAGGAAAATTTGACAACCAAAGATGGTCCAAAAGTCAATCTGGTCGGTCGCTTTACTGAAGAACTACTGGCGCTCGGTGGACATGTCATCATCTGTAAAGAAGCCGACCTGCCCAACAAAGTCATTACTTTGTTGCGTGAGAAAAATATCGACCGGGTCCAGACCTGGGATCAAATTCCGGGGTTGGATGAAGGCAATTTATCGGAGGCAGGCATCCAGTTTCAGCATGAAGCGGATGAGAGCGATGAGAGCATCAAAGCAGGCATCACCGGCGCCCTGGCGGGCATCGCCGAAACAGGCACGCTGGTCATACCGGGCGGCAAGGGCCGGCCATTGACCGCCTCCCTGCTGCCCGAAATCCATATTGTGGTGCTGCGCGCGTCTGACATCGAAGAAAGCCTGGAGAAGGTTATGGAACTTCGCAAGGTTGAGACGTATCCTTCAGGGGTGCTGGTCAGCGGACCCTCGCGCACCGCCGACATCGAAATGACCCTGACCATCGGCGTGCACGGGCCGGGGGAGTTGTACGTGTTTGTTGTGACCTAGAGAATTGAGTGCGTCGCACCTGGTTTTACGAGATTGGTCCGGACTGATTCAAATCTCGTTTAGCAGTTTTATTCAATCGGTAAGGTGCGACGCACATTTTATGGTTTGTTGACCTTATACTCCTGGTCGATGCGCTCGCGCAGGAAATGCTTGATGAGAGACTGGTAGGGAATATCGCGCTCATTCGCCAGTTGACGTAGCTCATCGACCATGGACTCAGGCAAGCGCAGCGAAATGGATTTGAGCGTGGGCTTCAAGTTGGGGAAAATGGCGCGCTGGGCTTGTTTCCGATCGAGGATTTCGCTGGAATCTTGGTTTGCCCAGAACTCGCGTTCTTCGTCTTCGTTCTGGAATTCAGTAAAAGGATTGCTCAAGAGGCAATTCTATCATTTCCCGCTGTGCTCCCGTCGGGGCCCTCCCCAAAATTCCTGTGGATTTTGGGAGAGGGAGACTAAACGAAAAAGCCGACTCCCATGGTCTTCGGCCCGCCATGGACTACGATTGCCGGAGGCAATTCGTAAATGGGAATGTTGGGAACCAAAACGCGCTCCTTCAAGTCGGCGACGAAAGCCTGCGCTTCTGACTCAGCCTCGACCTGCAGCACGCTAAGATAGGACTCAGCGTTCCCCGGGCAACCTTCCGCCACCACCTCCGCCAGGCGCGCCAGTGCGCGCTTCTTGGTGCGCTGCTGTTCGAACGGTTCGACCTGTCCCTCGCGGATGGTCAGGATGGGTTTGATCTCCAGCAATTCGGCCAACAACTTCTTCGCCCCACCGATGCGGCCACCCTTGGCCAGGTATTCGAGTGTATCCACCACGAAGAAAATCCGTCCGCGCGGGATCATAGCGCGGATTTTGGCTTCGATCTCATCCGCAGACGCCCCTGCCTTAGCCATATCGTCCGCGACCAGCACCAGCGAACCGAGGTTGCAGGAGACGGTCAGCGAGTCGATCACACGGATGTCCAAACCGGGGAATTCCTGGGCAGCGATTTCTGCCGAACGTACCGTTCCGCTGACTTTGGCCGAGGGCGCAATCACAACCACACTCTCACCCTTTTCCTGGGCTTGTTTGAAAATGGGGTAGTAAAGCGGCGGTTCAGGGGCGGCGGTTTTTGGCAAAGTAGGTGAAGCTTTCAGTTTTTGTAGGAACGTGGCAGTGTCCAGTTCCTTGTCGTCATGATATGCCTCCTCTCCAAACATGACGACCTGTGGAATGAGTGGGATACCGCGCTTTGCAAGCAGGTCGCGCGGCAAACCGCAGGTGGTATCGGCAACGATGATGGTCATAAGAACCTCCCAAATAAAATAGGTGTCTATCGTAAAGTCGGCTCTAACCGCCTTCCTCGATAGAGAGGATAGCGCCTAGGGCATTTGAATGAAAAAGGGTCAATCAATCCCTAGCAACATTTTACCGCTAACCAACTCATGATCGTAATATTCTTCTAAGGCAGCGTTCGTGCCACGCAGACCCTTCACCACCTGCTCTGTCCACAGCAGGTATTCACGGCGGCGTTCCAGTGACCAGTCCTCCGGGGGCATGGAAATCAGATTGCGCACATTACAGGATTTGTCGGCCAGCTTGATCAATTTGGCGCCATGGGATTTATGCGGGGCGGTCTCGATCTGCAAGCGCTTTCGTTTCGCTTTGGGCAGGCTTTTGTCATCTGTGACTTCCAACACCAGAGACAGCACTTCCTCGCCAAACCGGTCACTGATTTCTTCAGGGCGCGTGTCAGTATCCTCGAGGGTGTCGTGCAAAATGGCTGCCAATAACACGTTCATATCGCGCACACCACCAACTTCCCATAACAACTGAACAACTTCAATGGGATGATTGATGTAAGGTGATTTTGCGCTGTCCCTGCGGCGCTGGTTGCGATGCTTGTCCGCTGCAAAACGGATGGCTTCGAACAATTGCCCGGTGTTCTCAGAAAAATCCATTCATTCTCCCTATAAAACCATTTATCGTTCGACTATAACGCCCGCTGATAGGTGCGGTGCATTTTATAGAGGTTCGCTCCGAAGTTCTCAAGGTCACGCAACATATCTTTGTTCTCGAGGCCGATCTGAACGATTTCCGCATGCTGGAATTGCCCGGTCTCCACCACGGACTTGAACAATTCGCTGTACAAAATAGCCGTCCCGCCGGAGCCGCGATATTCGGGAAGCAGCCCTGCGCCGTTGATGTTGAGCCAGTCCGTGCGTTTGAATTCGCGCAATAGGGTGATCCATCCAAATGGAAAAATCCGTCCTTTAGTCTTTTGCAACGCAGCAGAGATATCCGGGTAGGCCATCAAAAAACCAACCGGTTCTTCATTGCCGGAATCTTCGACTTTCATAACAACTTTGAGTAAGCGCGGATCAGAGAACCACAGCAATTGGTTCGCCATCATCTTGACCTCATCGTCGGTCAGTGGGGCGTTCCCGGCTGTGCCGCGCAAGGCGCTATTGTACAGGTCTTTCAGCTTAGGGACAAACGCGCGCAGGTCATTGCGGGTGTAGTAGCGAGCAATACGCAAGCCGCGGCGTTTGGCAAGGCGTTCGGCCAACTCGTGGATGCGTGCCGGGAATTGTATGTCCGCACTCAGGTAACCGGAGACGGCATCTCGTTCGGGTTGGAACCCGGCGGCTTCGATCAGGTCAGGATAGTAAGGCGGGTTATATGGCAAGCCGAAAGCGGGGCGGTGCTCGAAACCTTTCACCAGCAGGCCAAATCCGTCCAGGACAGTGAATCCTTTGGGGCCAAGGATTTTGGTCAAACCGCGGGCGCGCGCCCAGGCAAAAGCGGCAGCGAACAGTCCCTGCGAGGCAGCTTGATTGTCTACACACTCGAAAAGATAGAAGAAGGCTGTTTCTTCGTGGTTGTATTCATTGTAGAGGCGATTGTCCATAACGGCGAGACGCCCAACGGCACGGCTTCCCTCGTAAGCGGTAAAAAATGCGGCCTGGGAGTGCTTATAGAACGGATACCGCTTCGGGTCCAGCCGGATGCGTTCGTCTGTCGGCAAGGGCGGTACCCATTGGGGAATGTCCACATAGAGACGCGGAGGCAGGTCCAGGAAATCCTGCACTTGTTTCTTGTTGGAAAGGTCAATGTGAACGATATTCATTTTTGAAAACGTGGGGCGGGATAACATCCCGCCCCACAGGCAACTACATAGCTTTGGCCCGCGCTGCCATTTGTGAGCGCAAAGTCTTAACATCGTTGTCTACAAAAAACAGCGCACCGAGATAAAAGAAGAAGCACAACACCCAGGCCGTAATGCAGACCCACAAAATAGCGTTGCCTTTTCCGTACAGCACAGATAGAGTCCCTGCCAAAATGGGGGCAAAAGCTGCCCCGAAGTTCTCGACGAAATATTCCAGGGCCTGCGCTGTAGAACGCACTTCGGGCACGGTGACATCGTACACCGTGGCAATAACGTTAGGCGATGAAAGCGGCATGAAGATGGCTGTCAGCGCCATAAAGATGAAGAAGGATGTGCGCTCTTCCACGGGTGTCAAGATGGCAAGCAGGAGGAAAAGTGCGCCCAGAATAACGCCAGCGCTAGAAACGAGAATGCGCCCCTTGGTCGTTCGTTTGAAGAGCCAATCGCCCAATGCGCCACCGACAAAATACCCGGCTGCCAGGATCAGGATGACTGGCGCCATGGTGCCCAACACAGCGTTGTTATCATAGCCGCGTTCGACCATGAGGTACCCAAAGAAGAAATACGTAATCACATTCCAGGGGAAAACACCTGCAAAGCCTTGCAGGAAGACGAACCACATGGTCTTCTTTTTGAAAATTTCCCTGGCTTCCTTCCAGGAAAAATGGAAATGCTCCATCTCAGTCTCTTCCATGCCCTCGAACTCGGGCTCGGCTTTCCCTCGCGGCATTTCCTTGACCCCAAAATAGATAAATACGGCGATCACCAGCCCTAGAGAGCCGGTGATGTAAAACACGGAACGCCAACCGCCAATCATGGGCGCGACCATCAGCGCGAGGATCATGCCCACCAGATAGCCTATCGGTTGCGCCAATTGCAACACGCCGTAGATTTTTCCGCGCAGGTTAGGCCCAAAATAATCGGCAACCAGACTGTAGAGACCGGGATAGGAAGAATCGTCTACCCCCGTAGAAGCGCGTGTGACCAGAAAACTGGGGAATGTACGCATGAGAGCACTCAACCAGGTGGTTGCACCCCAGATGAAAGAGGCCAGGGAAAGCAGTTTGGCGCGGGCGTAGCGGTCGTAGAGATAGCCCCAAATCGGGTACAGCAGCGTGCTGACCAGCAGAGCGCCCGAATTGATGAACCCCCATTGTTGATCATTGATGGTAAATTCGTCCTTGATCGTTTCTTGCATCGAGCCAATCATCAATTTGTCGGTTTGATGCAGAAGCATGAAGAAAAAGAAGATGACGACAACAACCCAGCGGTAGCGCGAACTTTTTGGAGCCATAGTCAACCTCGCAAAGTGGGATTAGAGATAGTCTACAATACAAAAAAGAGCGAGTCAATTGACATTTGTCACTCGTGCCGCAACTTCCCAGGGTTGTAGGGCCTCCGGCTGATATGCAAGGGAAAGTATCAGTTTTATCTCTACCACTAAATCGGGTTGCGGTTCTCACTCTCTTCTTCTTCGGCAATGATTTCCTGCGCCAGTTTTTGTAATTCTTCTGCGTCGTTCATATGGCTCGCGCGCCAGTACTGATCGAGCAAATCCAGCGGCGAAAGGCTGCTGACGGTCTGGTCGGCTGGCAGGCGGATGCGCGCTTCCATCTGCGGGCGTTTCACCAGGTGGAATTCGAAGGCCCCCTCCGCGTACTTGCGCAGGGCAGCCTCGTCGATCAGCGTGTCCAATTCGCGGGGATATTCGACGATCAGGCGAACGATGGCCCCTTCTAGTTCTTTCGCTTTCGGCAATACTGACTTGAGCGCCTCGGTCACGTTCTCACTGGACCCTTCGACACGGCTCAGGGCGGGCCCTAAAACTGCCCGGCGGTCTATGAACGGTCTCACGCCTTCCAGCTTTCTCCACTCTACTTGCGTCTGGCCCTTTTCCACATCGGCGATGACGAAGAACTTGTCATCTTTAGCTTCACCAAAATCCACGCGTTCGATAGAGCCGGGATAGATCACCGGTGGATGTTGACCCTCATTTAGATTCTGCGGCTTGTGGATGTGACCCAACGCCACGTAATCCAGGCGCTTATCCTTGACCAGTGAGGCAGGCAGCACAAAATCCGAGCCAAGCATGACGGTGCGTTCCGAGCCATAGGAGGCGCCCTGTACCGAAGCATGTGCAGTCAAGATGACGGGCAAATCTGAGTTGGCATTTTCCAGCCATTCCATCATCAAATCTGTCAACCGTTGTTCGATCTCGCTGTAGACTTCTGCCCGGTCGGCGCCACTGACCTCCAACGCCGCCATCAGTCCGGAACGCGAGATGTAAGGAATGGCGATCATTTGGATCGGCAGGCCTAACTCATCCGCGCTCAGGAATTCCGGTTTTTGTAGCACACGCATGTGCGGGATTTGCAATGTATCGAATTCCTGGACAGCGTGGGCACGTCCTACTGCCGGGGACATATCGTGGTTGCCGACCAGCAAAAAGGTGGGAATGCCCGCCTGCGAAAGCCGGATGATCCGTCGGCCCCACTCGCGCTGGAAGGTGGGAGCGGGTGAACGATCCTTGTAAGCATCGCCCGCAAAGATGATCATGTCCACTTGCTCGGAGATGGCCGCATCCACAATGGTATCCAGCGATTTCAGGAAGTCCAAGACGCGCAGGGGCAACCCCGTCTGTGGGTCGTGGCGGCCGTAGTTGGCCATGTCAATGTGGGCGTCGGCGAAGTGGAGGAGTTTCATAAAAAGTAGACTCCGTTGGTTGAGTAGGGCTAAGCGTTTGCTGCGAAGCCCGTATCGAAACCAACAAATGCAAAATTTACATGTCACTTACTGGTTTCGATACGACGGCGGGACGAACACCGCCGTCTACTCAACCAGCGATTATCTCTACGGCTGTATCCCCAAATCTTGGAGGGCCTGCACGGCAGGTGCCCAGTTGGGATGGACCTTGAGCGCGGCGCGGTAATCTTTGATGGCAGCCTGGGTGTCTCCGGCCATGTAATACGCCCGGCCACGCCAGATCAGGCTCTCTTCGAGCACCGGCTCGCTGATCGTGTCTTCCAGTGTGGTAGTCGCCAGGTTGATCACGTCGGAAAAGCGGTTGCTGTAGTAATACGCAAAATATGGCCCAGTCTGGTACCACATCATGCGGTAGGGACGGATGCTGTTATCACCCGAGAGACCCGCATAGAGTTGAAAGGCAAAATCGTATGCGTACGTCGCGTCCCCATACTGACGCAGGGCAACGTGACTGGTACCCATATTGAAGTAAGCAAAAAAACGGTCGATGCCGCTCAAGCGTTGGCTCTCCGCTTCTGCCACTTGTAGCGCATAACGTGCAGCGCCATCGGGGTCAGATAGCCGGCCAAGCAAGGTCAGGACTTCATTTTCGTGCTCAGAAGGATAGACAACAACAAACACATAATTGAATGAGCGCCAGCCTTCCATGAATTCATCGTATGGGATGGGGAAGTTGGGGCCATCCAGGTAGGTATCCTGGGCGATGACCACGCCCTTTGTATCGTCATACCCTGTGACAAATTGATAATGTCCCATCCAGCCCATTTTGCCGGTGTAATCGCGTTCGTAGTACCCTTTCTCCGCTACCACAGGGAACCCGGCAGAGATCAGGCGCTTGAGGGTATCAATGTCGCCACCATAGCGCATAACAGAACGCATGCCCGGCACGTTGTCGGTCACGAAGTCCTGCAACTCGTAAGGCATTACGTTTTTGTCTTTGTCGCTGGGCTTGATGTCTTTACCGATCACATCACGGTCCCCGTCCCAGCCCCAGAAGGTGAGCGCCATCGAGAAGTTGGCCGGTCCGCAGTAGTTCCAGCGGTTGTGCTGGTCCTCGTATTTGACCCCGTCCAATTTAACAGTGGCAGGCAATGGCGTAGGGGTGATCGTTGGCGTGGGCGTAGGGCCGCTGTCCGGTATGGCGGTCCCCAGAGAAGAGGCTGCCGCTTCCGGTGTGAGCGTCAAAGCGTATTCGGCGCGAGTCGTCGCAACTGCGGATTCGATGTTTATTTGAGTTTCAGGTTGGAAGACGGCTTCATCCGGCGGATTGAAGAAGTAGATGATGCGCGTACGCAAGTCATCGAGCCGCCAGGACAGACGGGAATGGACAGGAGGCAGGTAGTAAACACCTATTACCAAAAGCACGGAAACAGGAAGAAACCAGATACGTCTAAACTGCTTAAACATGGATGAGATTATAAAACAAAAAGGGCGACCTCATCGGTCACCCTAATTTCTGGCTAATTTACGCGTCGCGGACTTCGCCGTCGATCACATCACCGTCATTACCACCACTTGGTGGGGGCGCCGATGGGCCGCCCGGCGCTTCGGGTTGTGGCTGTCCCTGTGCGTATAACTGCTGGCTGAGCGCATGGAAAGCCTGTTGAACTTCTTCGGAAAGCTGCTTGATGCGACCAGCATCGTCACCCTGGGCAGCCTGCTTGAGATCATTGATTTTGCTCTCAATCGTTGAGCGTTCGGCAGCAGGCACTTTGTCGCCCAAATCCCTCAGAGTCTTTTCTGTCTGATAGGTCAACTGATCGGCGGTGTTGCGCACATCGATCAATTCGCGGCGTTTCTTGTCTTCGGCCTCATGTTGGCGAGCTTCCTGTACCTTGCGCTCGATATCGTCCTTGCTCATGTTGGTCGAAGCGGTAATGGTCACTTTCTGCTCTTTACCGGTGGCCTTGTCTTTAGCGGTCACGTTCAGGATACCATTGGCATCGATATCGAAGGTCACTTCTACTTGTGGGATACCACGTGGCGCCGGCAGGATACCGTCCAGGCGGAAGCGGCCCAGGCTCATGTTGTCAGAAGCCATCGGGCGCTCACCCTGTAACACGTGGATGTCCACGGCGGTCTGGTTGTCGGCAGCAGTCGAGTAGACCTCGGTCTTGCGCACCGGGATGGTAGTGTTGCGCTCGATCATGACAGTCATGACTTCGCCCATCGTCTCGACGCCCAGCGAAAGCGGGGTCACGTCGAGCAACAGGATGTCTTTGACCTCGCCGCCCAACACGCCGCCCTGGATGGCCGCGCCGATCGCGACGACTTCGTCGGGATTGACGCCTTTGTGCGGTTCTTTCCCGTCCGTCAGCTTGCGCACCAAATCGTGGACCTGGGGCATGCGTGTCGAGCCGCCGACCAATACTACCTCATCAAGATTACTCGCGGTCATGCCTGCGTCTTTGAGAGCCGCTTCGAAAGGGCCTTTAGCGCGGTTGAGCAGGTCTTCGGTCATCTGATCGAATTTGGCGCGTGTCAGTTTCAACTGCAAGTGTTTTGGGCCCGACGCATCCGCAGTGACGTACGGCAGGTTGATTTCAGTTTCCATCACAGTGGAAAGCTCGATCTTGGCCTTTTCCGCCGCCTCGCGCAAACGCTGGAGCGCCTGGCGGTCGCTGCGCAGGTCAATACCCTGATCCTTCTTGAACTCATCCGCCGCCCAGTTGACGATCTTCTGGTCCCAGTCATCGCCGCCCAGGTGAGTGTCACCATTGGTGGATTTGACTTCGATCACGCCCTCGCCCACTTCCAGGATGGACACGTCGAACGTACCGCCACCCAGGTCGAAAACCAGGATGGTCTCGTTCTTTTTCTTGTCGAGGCCATAGGCCAGCGCGGAGGCTGTTGGTTCGTTGATGATGCGCATCACTTCCAGACCGGCGATCTTACCCGCATCTTTCGTGGCCTGACGCTGGCTATCGTTAAAGTAAGCCGGGACGGTAATCACGGCCTGTTTGACCGTCTCACCCAGATACGCTTCAGCATCCGCCTTGAGTTTGCCTAACACCATGGCTGAGATTTCCTGTGGGCTATACTCGCGCCCGGTTACCGGCACTTTCACCTTGACATCATCCGAAGAGCCTTTGATGACTTCAAACGGAACCATCTTGCGTTCCACTTCGGTCTCCTCGTAACGGCGGCCAATAAAGCGTTTGATTGAGTAAATCGTATTTTCCGAGTTGACCACAGCCTGGCGTTTGGCAGTCTGGCCAACCATGCGCTCCCCATTTTTGTTAAAGGCCACCACAGAGGGGCATAGACGCCCGCCTTCTGCAGTCGAGATAACCGTTGGCTGGCCGCCTTCCATCACAGCGACCACGCTGTTGGTGGTACCTAAGTCAATTCCAATGATCTTTCCCATGGCTTTGCTCCTACAAATCAGTTTAGTCTGGTATAGGATACCGCATCAATGCAAGAATCTCGTTAACGCAATGTAGGATTTGCATCGAATTCTGCCCCCTCACCCTTGCCCCCTCCCTATCCCTCCCCCATATTCGCGAACTTCAGCAGAATATGGGGGAGGGTGCCGAAGGCAGGTGGGGGCGGGCTAAGGCTCGCTTATTTTCACCCAATCAAAAGCTAAAATAACAGGCGCTTCTTCGAAAGACCCCAAAGATAGCCCTACTTTACCACCAGCCAGGCCGATATGTTCCACATTCAGTTTTCGGATCAGCTTGCCATTGATGTAAAGTTGCAGGATGTTCTCGTAACAGTCCAGGCCTATTTCGTTGATGGCATTTCCGGTCGCAATTCGGTCAGATGTGTCATTGAGGACAGGCGTGTAACGGGCAATCCCCTCCGCTATCCATTGACCGTAAAGCAAGTTATAAGTGCTATCAGTGGAGATGTTGAATTCGTACCAACCAGCCTGTTCTCTATAGTTACACACCAATCCTATGGCATTCAAGTCGCTGCCCAGATTCTCAACAAGGGTCTCGATGTGAACACGGTCATATTCATATGCGCCATAAATGGCATACAGCCAGGCATTTGGGCTATAAAGTTCAAAAGTCAATGTGCTGTGGTTGTTTAGGATTTCTACTCGGCTGGGATCGCCGGAAGCATATAGAGTGGACCAGTATACCGGCGCAGTATCGAATTCTTCAGTGAAGAATTTTTCGGGGGGAAGACGGGTAGACGTTGGGGATGGAGCCATGGTTGGGGTAACGGTAGCCAGTATGGCTGTCGGGATGATACGAGTAGGAGTTGCTGCAGGTGTGGGCGAAGGTTCAAGAGTCGCACCCTGACATGCAGTCAAGAGAAAGAGTCCGAGTAAAAACAATCTTTTCATAGTAGCTCTTGAAACTCAGACTTCCGAAGTCTTGAAGACTTCGGAAGTCTATTGGCTTAGGTGGAGATGGCGGGAATCGAACCCGCGTCCGAAAGATTCGC
>JAFGKO010000022.1 GCA_016928525.1 Anaerolineales bacterium
GGGAATGGACTGGGCTTTTCTATTGCCAGGCAGTTGGTGGAGCTGCACGCAGGAACCTTAGATATCGAGAGCAACCCGGGGCTACAAACCACAGTACGAGTGGCGCTGCCATTGGGATAGTTTGATATATGCGGTGAGGGATGAACACCGAGATTCTAGCGATACAAGCGGGAACCCGTCGAGACGGACAATTGATCATTGGCTCCCACGCAATAACCAGGGTGTGTGGGGCCACGGGCTTCTCTCTCGACACTGGAAACAGCCCAGGCAGTAAACCTCCACCTTGAGTTTGGACTGTCCAGATTCGATCAAACTTCCCAGAATACTTTCACGTCAACATTCAAAAACAACTGTCTTTTCCACACAGAAAACCATCACAGGGCCGGGGAACAACGAAGTCGGGTATTTCCTTCATACGCAAAGGGAATTTTCCTCAACACATTGACGCTAGAGTGGCCGGAAACCGATACTGACCAGGGCGGCAAAAGACTCTGAAGCGGGAGTTCTCGTGTTCCATCTCCAACGGAAATGTGCCACGTTGACCGCCCTGGTAAATAAAAGGTACATCGTCTATCACAATAGCGTCAAATATTTGAATAACGAAATTTTCTGCCTAAGTGACTCAACAAAAACGACGCAACGTCAAAGCGCGACGCTGCGCTTGATGTCGCAGATTGTCTTTTCGGCTGAGCCTTCCTTCACCATCGCATTGCTCCTTTGGTCTTCCCTGTGGTGTCGAAAGTCTCCATCAGTTTACACCCTCAATCTGTCCCGCGAATTCTGAAAGCGAACAGATGCGCCTTTGCCTGAGCGAGAATTCGGTTACTGTACTAATCTTCTGAGATTACGGCGTCAACTTGTGTATCGTCGCAAGGCTGCCTGACCAAAAATCTCTCTCCGATCCCAACGGTGAGCGAGGTAACCAGCCGACTTCTTATCAACGAAGAAACGGCTGCGGACAGGCTTTTCTGGCCCTCACCAGTCGGGTACAACAATTTCTCCGCTCAAATCGGTTTTGGCTAACACCTCCAAGAAATCACTGCTGCGAGAATCACCTCGGATTTCGCAAATACTTGACACGCAGAGAATTCTATCATATATTTCATTTAACCGGTTACGTAACCGGTTCACTCGATTAAAGCCGCGTCGTGTTTTCATGTGACGTAGGCGATTTGAACCCTAGTATCAATGGTGATGCCTCCCAAAAGTTTGCAGTTAGGTTAGTAGCGTGCCTCAACGCAAATGGAGAACAAAGTGGCCCCTGCTAACAGCATCATTGATGCATTGCTGGTAAATGAGGACAGAAAAATGTTGTTCGACACGGCCATGATTTCCCAGATACAAGCGAGCATGACACAGCACTTTGAACAGGCGCTTATTCCATTTTGGATTGAACGTGGTCCTGACAAAGAATTCGGCGGTTTCTTGACGAATTTTGATGAAGACGGTCACCATCGCGGAACCCCAGAAAAATATCTTAATACACAAGCACGTTTAGTTTGGTGGTTCTCCGCGCTCTACCGCCGTTACCCACAACAGGATGGCTTCATGGAGATTGCCGAACAAGGGGTTGAGTTTTTACTGAAGCATTTCTGGGACAAGCAATATGGGGGTTGGTATTGGAAAGTCGAACAAGACGGCAAATGCCTGGATAACGGTAAAGTTGTCTACGGGCAAAGCTTTGCCATCTACGGCCTGGCGGAATATTACCGCGCAACCGGTGATCTGCGTGGGCTAGACTACGCTAGCATAACATTCGATCTTCTTCAGAAATACTGTACAGATACGTTCAACGGGGGATATTACGAGAATCTGGACACGGATTGGACTGTATCCGACAGCGGGTTTGCTGGTGGGGATCGGAAGGGTCTTGATACTCATATGCACCTGCTGGAGTCTTTTACTACTCTCTATGCGGCCTCAAAACAGGATATCCATCATCGAAAATTGCTTGAGGTGCTGAATCTGATCGTCAAGCACATGATTGACCCTGTCGCAGGCTGTGGTCGAAACCAATTTGCCTTGAATTTCGAGCCAGTGCCTGCTATCGCAATAAAACGGACCTGGAATGCAGAACGCCAGGGCGATACCCCACCTATTCCGACAGATACCACTTCTTTTGGTCACAATATTGAGTTGGCTTGGCTCATTAGCCGCGCAGTGGATATTGCGGGCATTGAAAAAGAATCATATCTCCGTGTGGTCGCCAAACTGGCAGATCATGGTCTTCAGTACGGCATTGATCAGACATACGGCGGGATATATCGTGATGGCAAAGCCGACGGTCAGGTTCTAGTTGACGAAAAAGAGTGGTGGCAACACACAGAGGCATTGATCGGGTTGTTAGATGCCTTCGTATTGTTTAAGGATGAACGTTATTGGAATGGATTTATCAATGTTTGGGAGTTCGTGTCGAAGCACATGATTAATCACAAAGTGGGCGAGTGGTACACGTTGCTCAATCGCACAGGCGAACCTATCGTGACCCAAATGGGCAATGAGTGGAAAGCCGCCTATCACACTGGGCGTTCTATGTTGGAATGCACCGAGCGTCTGGCAAAGATGCAGCAGAGTATTTCTGGCAAAAGAAGTATTGATAGTGATGAACCAGAAATAATGCCGCATAATTGATTCCATTGCCGGTTGTGCTCATACATCGTCGAAAGCACTAATTTCCGACTGATTGTAGGGCGCACAAAACATAAGAGATAGGAATGGGACAAAATGCCACGAGTTACGATGGCCCAAGTCGCGAAACGCGCAGGAGTATCTAAAGCCACCATCTCGCATGTCATTAACAACACACGGTACGTGTCTGAAGAAACCCGACAGGCAGTTTTGAACGCGATCAAGGAATTGAACTACACACCGAGTCAGATTGCTCGAAGCCTGACTGTCCAACGGACTTTCACAGCAGGACTGCTCATTTCGGATGTAGGAAACCCATTTTATCATCACGTGATTTTGGGTGTAGAGGATACGGCGTTGGCACATGGTTACAGCGTGTACCTTTTTAATGCAAGCTATGACGTGCAGCGCAGTATCAAATACCTCCAGTCAATGATTGAGCGGCGGGTCGATGGCATCATGCTCATGTCAAGCCGAATGACAGATGAAATTGTCACGGAAGCTACCAATTATGGAGTTCCCACAGTCATCCTGGACTGGAACGAATTTGATATGCACCAAGCAGGTAGCATAGTGTTCAATTTCGAGGAAGGTATCCGCAAAGCTGTCGATCATCTATGCGATTTAGGTCACACGCGCTTTGCGCATGTTAGCGGGAACCTTGAACTTTGGACCGCGAAAATTCGGCGAGATCTCTTTTTGCAGGCCCTGGCTGAGCGAGGACTTGATCCTGACCACGCGACGGTCATTGAAGGCGATTTCACGATTGAAGGGGGCAAACGAGCCCTTCATAAGTTGATGCAAGGGCCGTCTAGTCCGACCGCGGTCATCACAGTGAACGACATGACCGCACTGGGGATGCTGTTTGAGGCAGCTAACCTTGGCATGGTGGTCCCGCATGACTTCTCTGTCATTGGTATGGATGATATCACACTTGCATCGCAAGTTATTCCGTCGCTCACCACCATTGCACTTCCGCGTTACGAAATTGGAAAGCTAGCAATGATGATCTTGCTTGATTTGATTGAGGCACCCGATGAAGGTGAGTTTGATTCAATGCAATTCCATCGCGTAGTAAATACGGAGTTAATTATCAGGGAATCGACTGCTCCCCCGAAGGATCTCAGTGTTTGATCTACGGTAACGCCGCTTTTCACAAGTCCACCGGGGATATGTAGGCGGAGGAATCATGGAGAGGTGAGGAGGTGAATAGTATAGACCACAAATCACACAGGCATCCCATAAGTTGATCTGAATTCTTTAGCCAAAGAGGAATAGTCAGTATGAAAAAGCTAGTTACGTTTTTATTGGTATTCGCAATAGCCTCTGCATTTGTACTTTCATCGATGCCAGCGCAGGCTCAGGACCCCGTCAAGATCACCATGTGGACCGAGTTCTCTTCAGACCCCGCCAAACACGCGATGGACCTCGTCGTCGAGGCCTTCAACGCAGAGCAGTCTGAAGTCGAGATGGAACATATCACCTTTGCCTCGAACAACGAATATGAAGCGGCAGCGAAGGCAGCCTTCGCTTCGGGCGAGGTTCCGGACGTGGTCGAGCTGAACGCTGGCGGCTGGCTTGCGCCTTACGTTGACGCCGATCAGCTGATGGATCTCACTGACCTGGCTGAGCAGTATAAAGACAACTTCGCTCCTGGTACCTGGAGCGTGGTTACTTACAAAGATCGCATCTGGGGCGCACCCTTTGGTATCCAGCCCGGCAATTTCATTTTCTACAACAAGGACATCCTGGCCGACCTGGAAATCGATCCGGCAACGCTGACTACTTGGAGCGCCCTCCTCGACGCGCTGGAGACTGCTAAGCAGGCTGGCATCACGCCCATGATTCTGGGTAACAAAGAGGGCTGGCCTGGTTCGCACTGGTTTGGACATTTGCTGGTTCGCAGCATGGGCGTAGAAAAAGCGAACGAACTGATCATCCGTGGCCTGCAAGCCGGCTACACCACCGATCTGAAGTTCACCGATCCGGCGGCTGTACGGCCCTGGGAACTCATGAAAGAGCTGCAGGACAAGGGGTACTTCTCTAAGGGCATCGTGGCAGATGACTTCCCCACCGCCTATGGCAAGTTCTTCAATGGCGATGGCGCTTTTTTCCAGACCGGTGGTTGGCTGCTGTCCACTCAGTTGGAACTGGCGCCTGATTTCCCATTGGGCTACATGCTGATCCCGGCACTGGATGACGTGCCGGAGAGCGACGCGACCGATCTGGTATTCAATGCAATTGCCCTGACGATCCCCAAAAATGCGGAGCATCCAGAAGCGGCCTTGAAATTCATCGAGTGGTGGTATGCCTCTGAGACTCCTCATCGCATCTGGTCCCAGAACGTTCCCGGCCACCTGCCGGCCATGACGACAATCGAATCGCTAGACAACGTTCTGCCCCAGGTGAATGACTTCATCGGGTTCGTGAACAATGCCGCGCACTCAACCATGTTTATTGACAGTTTGTTGGATGGTGACTTAAGTGTTGAAGCGCTGTGGGAAGCCTCAAATGGCCTGTTCATCGGGGCATTGTCACCCCAGGAAGCCGCCGAGAACGCCGAAATGTTGGTGAGTGATTGGCAAGCTCGTCACCCAGGATAACGTGTAGTTGCTTTGAGACAGCATCACGGGTGTCGCTAATCTTGGCGACACTCGTGACAACCCTAAAGAAAAACCTGATGAACCTATCAAAACGTATTAATGACGAGTCACCAGTATCTGATCTGAAGACCGCCTTTACCGCAGAGGAATCTGTGCCACGCCAACAGGCGGGCTCGACCAAGGAGAAGCACTCGGTTTTCGCGATTTTGATGTTAACTCCAGCCCTGATTTTTTACACCGTGTTTCTTATTCTCCCGATGTTGGCCACTGTCGTGATCAGTTTCACTGAATGGACCGGCATCAATTTTGCCACGATTAGATTCAACGGGTTGGACAACTATCGTCGAATGCTGGAAGATCAATTCTTCTGGACGGCACTGGAAAATACTCTCACCTTTGTGGTGTTCGTGTTAACCATTGAATTTGGGTTGGCGCTGCTTACCGCATTGCTGTTGGAATCGGACATCCGGTTTGCAGGGATATTCCGTGCTATCTTTTTTGTTCCCTCGGTTCTATCCCTCACGGTCATTGGGCTGCTCTTTAGTTTCATTCTTGATCCGACGATGGGCATTCTGGATATTTTCCTGAGACGCATCGGGGTCGACGGGCCAGCGTTTGGCTGGTTGGGGACGCCAGGGACTAATTTGTACGTGGTGATTGGCGTCCATATCTGGCGGCAATTTGGTTTCACAATGTTTCTTATTATCGCCGGTTTGCAGTCGGTTCCCCGTGAATTACATGAAGCGGCGCGTCTGGATGGAGCCTCCCCATGGAAATTAACTACGCGAGTTACACTGCCTTTAATCAAAGACGTGCTCATCATCGCGCTGGTGCTGGCGGTGATCTCGGCCATGCGTGTCTTTGACCTAACGTACGTTATGACGCGCGGCGGCCCCTACCATTCCTCGGAAACGGTGATCACGTACGTCTACGATCTGGGACTGGGTGGTGGCAGGACACAGCAAGGCTACGCGACCGCCATATCGTTTGTCTGGATGGTGCTCATCATCGGTGTGTCGGGTTTGCAACTGCTGTTTACACGCCGCTCACGGCGGTAGGAACGGAGAGCAATATGATTTTCAAGGAACTTAGCCTACCGGTCAGAATCATGTCTTATATCCTGTTGACTGTACTGGCTATCAGTATTCTCTACCCACTTGTTTGGATGTCTTATACAGCGTTCAAATCGAATTCCGCTGTTATGAATTCCCCGTTTGGCCTGCCGACGTCGCTCGATGTTTCGAATATCCAATCGGCCTGGGAACGTGGGAACTTCAGCCGGCTTTACGCGAACAGCTTAATCGTCACGATGGTCTCAGTATTCGGGATTATAGGCATGGCCACGGCGGCAGGTTATGCCCTGGCGCGTTACGACTTCCGCTGGAAATCCGCCTTTCTGATTTACTTTATGATTGGCATCGCCGTGCCCACCCAGGCGCTATTGATGCCTGGCTTCAAGTTGATGTCTTTGCTAGACAATGTGGCCGCAGACACCAATATGCCCTTTCGATTCCGAAACAGTCTCTTGTCGCTAATCGTCACGTACTTCAGCTGGACGTCCATCGCCATTGTCTTTATTCGCGCGTATTTCGGTGGGATTCCCCCTGAAATGGAAGAGGCCGCGCGTGTGGACGGCGCTAATGAATGGCAAATCTTTTATCGCATCATGGTCCCGCTCGCCATGCCGGCGATTGTCACGATGGGCATCTTCTACTTTATCTGGGTCTGGAATGACTTCCTCTGGCCATTGCTTTATACCCAAGAATTGGACGTGAGGACGATCCCATTGGGATTGTTTGCATTCAAGGATCGCTATAACAGCTTATGGGGCCAGCAAATGGCGGCTCTGTCGCTGGCGACTTGGCCTCCAATTATTTTCTACATGATCTTTCGTAATCGGATTCAGCGGGGCCTCACTGAAGGTGCCTTAAAATTCTGAGACGCAGCTGGGCGAGACGATAGCGTGACGAAGTGTCCCAGTTTTCTGGTTTTGTTAACCGCATCACCTTGTATAAAGCTGTTCTGTATATACCATCATTTCAGGAGATGATCTAATGATTCGAGGTATGCACTACATGTGTTGGTTCCCGGAGGATTGGAACTATCACCCGAGTATGCCAATGAAACGACTCCAACAAGTTCAGGATATTGTCGATTTCAATGGCAACGCATTGCTCTGGTCATGTATGGGAAGCGCCGCCATCGGCCTGCAATACTTGGACAGAGAAGCTAACGAGATCATCCCGCCGCGTCTTCGATTTTACGGCTACCTAAACGATGGTGAATTCTCCAGGGAATGTACTAAGCATGGGATCACAGCCTATGCCGTTGTGTGGAAAGCTCAGATGTGGGAATTCCCGGCTGAATTTAACGACGATGAGTCGGAATTGCTGGCACTGAACAAATTGAAAGGGGAGGGGAAGCAGGGCTGGATCGGGATGCGGGAACTATCCACAGATCGCTATCCCAAACTTTTTGAGCCTATCAGTAAATATTTCCCCGACGGGCTACGAAATTCAGAAGGTGAACTGGTAACGGATTTTTTGGAAGAGTTCAAAATCAGAACGCTTGATGGCAATGACGTGCAAAGCGCATGGCTGCTCGTGCCTGGCCATGACCATTATTGTTATACCCCATGTGGAACCAACCCTGCGTTTGCTGAATATCAGAAAAAGCAAGTTGAGATGATGATCGATGCAGGCGCTGGTGGTGTCATGGTTGATGAGATCGACATGCACCTATATGGCTTGCTTAACGCGGGGTGTTTCTGCAAAGACTGCATGAAGGGTTTTCGTGCCTATCTCAAAGCGCACCCCTCAGAAGAGACGGTGAATCTCGATCTTGATACATTCAACTACCGTGACTTCTTGAAAGCGCGTGGTTACACGGATCATGACTTACTTGGTGCGCAGACGGTCAACCGGGCAGCGATACCGCTTTATACCCAATTCGTTCAATTTAACCTTGAGCAAGTCGAAGTCAGTCTGGCAGAAGTGCTTGATCACGCTAAAGCCTATTCGAAACAAGTACGTGGTCACGAAGTGCCGGTGGCCGCCAATCTATTCAATTGTTTGCCACATACGAGTATGCTGCGCAAACACTGTGATCTGATTATTGGCGAGAAAAGTGGGCTAGAGCTTCGGCAAGATGGTTTCTACCGTTTCGGGTACGCATTTTTCCAGGGCAAGGATGGCTCATTTATCGAAGACCCGAATGACCATATTTTGAAGATCGTAGACGATCTGAAAGATGGCAAGACGGATGTCTATGTACTCTTCATGCTTGAGCCGCTGTCCCAAGGTTTCAACGTGGCGATTCCTTACGGTGCGTGGCTGATTAACCTGGTACAAGATTCGTTTTACCCTGATATGGAAACTGAACGCCAGATGGGAGACTGGCTTAAGGCGCACGAGGACTTGTTCGCGCCTGACCCTGTGGCCGAAACCGCCATTCTCTACGATACGCGAAGCGCTATTGAGATCGAGATGTTCCAAGGCGGTTACCTTGACCGGAAGAGCACAGCGGGTTTCCGAACCTTCCACGATCTGAACCAGATGTTGTGCGACAACCATGTGCTCGCCAATGTTTTATATGTGAGCGATGATCAGCCTCTTACGCCTGAACGATTGAATTCGTACAGGACCTTGCTCTTGCCTGACGCGTTTAGCTTGCACAAGGAAGAGATGGATATCATCGATCGGTGGTTGGATTCTGGCGGTCGAGCGATGACGTTTGGACAATCACATAGGCGATTCAGCGAGCTTCGTAGCCCATTCGTCAAGCCAGCAGCTTTATTAAATTGGATCAAAGAAGGTGGTCAACCGGTAGATATTCTGGAGGGCGACCACAACGCATATATAGGTCTGGGGTTACACAAAACGGATCAAGGGTTTGCGCTGCACATCGTGAACTATTGGTTGAATGATGTATCACGAACCATCGAAACGATTCCACAGGCGACTTTTAAGCTCTCGATGACGCCTCGGTCCGTACGTGTGCACACCTTCCCACCGTCTGAAGCAGA
>JAFGKO010000332.1 GCA_016928525.1 Anaerolineales bacterium
CCAGGTATACGGGCGCAGCAGTATTACATTTGACGAGATTGTGCGGTATGATATCCGTTACGTGATGAACCAATGCTTCAAGCTGGACGTGGAAATCTTCTGGTTGACTTTCCGCAGCGTTGTAGCGGGTCATGGAGCAGGCTGAAGACAGATTCTATCGCTCAGATCGTGATAGAAAAGCCGCCTTAGTGAAAAGGATTGTGCATGGAACTGAACCATTATTTCGATATACTTAAAAGACGCGCTCTGATCATTATCATCGTTACCGCCGTAACTATATTAGTAGTCAGCGCTGCCGGATTCATCATTCCCCCAGTTTACACCGCCAGCGCCACAGTACGCGTCATCATGGATGTAGGAATCACAGATTTCCTGTTGCGGGATGATTACAACCAACGATTACTCAACACTTATAGCCATGTTCTGGAAAGCGAACCCATTTTGCAAGAAGCTATCACCCGCTTATCCCCTCGCACATCCCTGCTCACAATCGATGAACTTAGCAAAAGGGTGAGTGTAGATGTTGTACCAGACACGGAATTGATCGCGATTTCCGTGGAGGATAGAGATCCTGCCCTGGCTCGAGATCTGGCCAATGAGCTTGCAAATCTGTTCGTGGAATTTGCACAAAATCAATACATGGGCAGTAGCAAGAGCACATTGCAAATCGTAGAAGAGCAGTTGAATAGCATGCGGAGCGATCTTGAACACGATCGCCGGCAGCTTGCGGATATGCTGTCTCAGGGGCAAGTTGGCAGTGAGATCGAGATCCTCCGACAACAGATTACATCCAAAGAGGACGCCTACAACCGCCTGTTGGATCAATATGAGACCGCACGTCTGAACGGATCCTTGCGCGCTAACAGCGTTACCATTGTCGCGCCGGCTACGCTCCCGCAGAAGCCATCGAATGCCATGGGCATGAGAGAAATTGGTCTTGGCCTTATCTTGGGCCTGTTTGGCGGCATTGGCCTGGCGCTGGTACTGGAAAACATCGATACCCACATTCACAGCCCGGAACAATTGGAACGCCTGACCAATCTACCGGTCCTGGGCGTTGTGCCAAGAGGGACGCTTCCGAGCGGAAGCTTCGGACGCATTGATGACTTAGCTCGCAATCACGCCATCAAGGAGGCCTATCGCCTGCTTAGTATTAACCTGATGTCGCTTACCAAGAGAACATCAGCCCACTCACTTCTGATCACCAGCGCCAACCTCAAAGAAAGTATTACCATGGTATCCATCAACCTGGCGCAGGCGCTCGCCGAACAGGGTCAAGTTGTCTTATTGATGGACTGCGATTTGAGACATCCGGACATCGGCAAAGAGTTTGATATCCAGAACGGGCCAGGGCTGAGCGGCTTACTCAACCAATCTACATCCCGGTTAAAAGAAATTTTCAACGAAGTAGCCCACCCAACGGAGCAATCCAATCTTTTCGTCGTGAGCAGCGGCCCAGAGTCAACCAGCCCGACAACTCTACTCGCTTCAGGGTCTATGGACAGGCTGATGGATTATCTCGACGCGCAAGGTCAAATGACTCTGTTAGGCACCCCGCCAGTTTTAGGATTGGCAGACGTATCCGTTCTGGCGCCCAAGGTGAATGGCGTCATCTTCGTCGTAACACAAGATCTCTCCAGTCGAGATACGATATACGAAGCCCTGAAACAGCTCAATGCAACTCGGGCGCGTGTGATTGGCCTGGTTTTTGTGCAGCGGAGCAGCAAAGACTGGGAACATTGATCTCAAAGCCCCCCCTTCAATCAGCATCGGATAATCACATCACTATCTTCAATGCGAACCCGGTGTAGTCAATCTGGTAACGTATGGGCAGATATGATAAAGGCTCTACAGAAACGATTATGATCCCAAGACTATTCCAGTTAGGGATAGCTTTGCTGATTGGTTTGGCAATTGGCGCTCTATTAATTGTTACATGGAGCTTCCCTGCCCAATGGCAACAGTTGCTATTAGCCCTACCTGTTGCCTTCGCGTTTGTTATGATAATCAACGATCTAGAAAAGATCATATTGGCGGCTATCGCTATTGGTCTGCCTTTAAATCTAGATATATCATTGATTATCAGCCCCTACGCGCACAACACAGAAAATATTGCCAGGGGAAATATAACTATCGTCGCTCTAACAGAGCTGCGACTCTCTCTAACCATATTGGTTCTCGTGGTCGGTTACGCATTGTGGATCGTAAAACGCCGCGAGGGAAACAACAACCCGGTCAGGTTCTATGCTGCAACTAGCGTGCCTGCTCTGGCGTTTATCTTCATTTCCATGTTTTCTACTTTTCAGTCGCGAGATTGGCAACTGTCGTTCTTCCGCATCGTTCAGTTATGCGAACTGTTCTTGATCTACTTCTATCTGGCAAATCATTTGCGAAATATTGATAGGATCAGGTTCTTCGTAGTGGTTTTGATGTGGGGGCTGTTGGCTGAAAGCATCCTGATGATTTTACAATGGGGGACCGGCCTGACATTCTCCATCGCCGGTATAACCACCGAGGCAGCAACAAATCCCGTACGCGTTGGGGGTACATTGGGGATCAATGCGGCAGGAGGCATCCTCTCCGCACACCTGGCAGTTATTTGCGCTATGATATGGATTTTCGAAAAGTGGCCGCAAAAGATTTTTGCCATTACTTGTTTAGTCGCGGCGTTGATCGCCATCATCGCTACAAAATCGCGTGCAAGCTGGGGCGCGAGCCTTGCAGCCTTGTTAGCCTTTTTCCTGATTGGTCAGTGGCGAAAATGGATGCGCAGAGAAGCGCTATTGCTTTTGCTGGTAGGAACATTGGTTTTCAGCGCCATTTTTGCCCCGGTGATCTACCCTCGCCTGACAACCAGCGATAGTGGCTCGGCTGCATCCCGCGCCAGGCTGGTGAAACTGGCATGGAACGTAATCAAATCCCACTTGTGGTTGGGCGTAGGAGCTAACAACTATGCATTGGTGGCAGCCGACTATTACACACCCGATATCGGCAACCTCGGCGATGTCATCTATCAATCAGTACATAACAGATATTTATTGATTTGGGCTGAGACCGGCTTGTTTGGCATACTGGCCTTCGTCAGTCTTTTGCTGTCTTCCATAGCACAGGCTTGGCGGCATATCCGATCTGACGATCACGTTAGATCACTGATGGCGATGGGGCTGGGATGTTCAATATTCGCGGTAAGTATTTATATGACTGCTTCTCATTTCAGCCCGCGCCCCTCCGTTCTGTATCTCTGGCTAATGATTTCTCTCATTTGTAGTCTCAGTAACCTGGTACCGGTTCAAGCTAAGGCATCTCCGTAAATCAAATCCGAGACTCAATTTATCCGTATGAACCAACCCCGCCAGATCTTCAAAAACACCGTTGCATTAGGCTTAGCCGAGTTGATCAACAGGATCGGTGGCTTTGTAATCGTGTTTTTTATCGCACGTAAGTTCCAGGCATCCGGACTGGGCACTTATTCCGCAGCTATAGAGTTCTACGGAATAATCCTTCTGGCAGGAGGGATGGGGGTTATGAATTTTCTAGTGCGCGAAATAGCAAAGGACCCTTCCAGAACCAACAATTACATTCTTCACATCAGTGTAGCGGTGACAGCGGTATCGGTCGTCGTCGGGATTCTCGCCTATATTCTCGTTCCATATCTTGGCTATTCTGGAGAGTTAGCTGCCAGTGTGTTTGTGATCATATTCGCGGTCCTTCCCGGAGCTATAAACCTAGTTCAAAGGGCGGTTTTTGTGGCTCACCAACGTGTGGAGTTTGTTACCTACACACGGCTAATCTCCACCTTTGCCAACATCGCCATTAGTTTGTTCTTATTGTTGAGAGACTTCGGCATCGTCAGTCTGATAATCGTTTTTGTGGTCATTGAATACATCAACATGCTCCTATATTTCTACTACATCAACCGCAGTATTGTGGTTTTACATTGGGAATTTGATCCACATTATGCCCGGTTGTTGTTAGGAGAGCTTAAGGTCTTTGCGACGCTGTCTATAATGGCAGGGTTGTTCGCTCGGCCCGAGATACTCATCCTATCCGTCGTTCAGAACGAAGCCCAGATCGGCTACTATAGCGCTGCTCTCAAGATCGCACTGTTGTGGGAGATCATCTCCAACGTTTATATGACGAACGTTTTCCCGGTTCTATCCCGGTCCCACGGTATGGAGGATGACAAGTCCCAACTCGTCCAGGACAAATCCATCAAATATTTACTGGCATTATCCTTACCTCTGGCTATCGGCATGACAGCAATTTCTGCGCCCATCATTCTATTCATCTTTGGCCCTGGCTTTGAGGTTTCGGAGCCAGTGCTCCAGATATTGGCCTGGAGCGTGCCATTGATATTCATAAACGATGTGTTCTGGCGCGTATTGATTGCCCGAGGGCAGCAAGACCTGGTTTTACAGATACGGGTTATCACACTCTTGATCAGGCTGGGAAGTGGTTTCCTGTTGATTTCATTATGGGGCGCAATCGGCGCTGCCATCGCGATGGTATCCAATATGTTCTTGAACGATTTGCTCTTGGGAATCTATATTCGACGAGAAGGGCTGCAACTCAACCTATTGCATGCTGGTGGGCGCTTCGCCATAGCGGCCGCGACTATGGGCATCCTCACCTGGCTCCTGGGTCGCCATATACATCTATTATTCCTGGTTCCCATCGCAATATTCGTTTATGCAATCTTGTCTTTGTCGCTCAGAGCCTTTACGGCTGAAGATTTTAATTTGTTAGGTCAAGTTTTTCGCCCTCAAGTAGCCAGGAGATCTACCTGATGCGCGTGGTCTTGATTGAATTCAGAGACTCGACTCCATACCCCATTCTGCTTGCTGGTGGATTGTCGAACCTCTGCGATTTGACCCTCATGCTTC
Source organism: Anaerolineales bacterium (assembly GCA_016928525.1). The sequence continues at coordinate 4,884 of JAFGKO010000332.1, forward strand.
CAGAACACTCTAGCTTTAAAGGAGCTGTGGATGGGGAAAAAACCCATCTGGAGTTATTCCACATGCCTCGCATGAGGAACCCGCAAAACCTATTAATGGCCTGGAATATCTTGAAACGTATTGACCAGCTAAGCCCTGACATCGTGCATGTTTCATTTTGGACTTTCTGGGCCATGCCGGTGTTTGGTTTATTTCTCAAGACCCCATTGGTTGTCTCAGTCCACGATGTCGAAAGGCACGTTGGAGAGCGCGGCCTGTGGGCTGTGCCTTCTTTCGTTTACCCATGGCAATGGCTGTGGAGCGATCACGTTATCGTCCATGCGGATAGCGCCAAGCAAAGGCTGGTCGGGCAATACAACTATCAACCAGGACGCATTCACGTTATCCCAATTGGATCATACGAATACTATCACCGCTTCACTCATGGCGACTGCCCTGAGAGGCCAAACACCGTGTTATTTTTTGGACGGATCTGGGGATACAAGGGGTTGCAGTATCTCATTGAAGCCGAACCTTTGATCACACAGGCTGTGCCCAATGCGCGCATCATCATAGCCGGTCAAGGAGAGTCTTTTGAGAAATATCGACAGACAATGATAAACCCGGATCATTTTGAGATTCATAACTATCATATCCCAGATGAGATGATCACTCAATTATTTCAATCAGCCAGCATCGTTGTGCTGCCTCACATCGAGGTTACCCAAACTGGAATCATTGGCCTGGCATACGCCTTCGGAAAGCCAGTCGTCGCCACAACAGTGGGAGGCATCCCCGATATGGTTGACGATGGCGTAACAGGCTTATTGGTTCCCCCACGGGACCCTGAAAGCCTGGCAAAGGCTATCATAACCCTGTTAAAAAATCGAGAAATGCGTCTGGAGATGGGGCGCCGAGCCTTGCAAAAAGCCGAGACAGAGCTTTCCTGGTCAGAAATTGCTCAACAGACCTTACGTATCTACGAAGCAGTCCTGGCTACCACCTAACGGATTAGTCAATCTGAATGGAGTTTCCAATGACTAAATATCTCTCTTTTATTTGCAGCATGCGTTTCGCGAGAACTCTGTTGCTGTTGAGTCTGGTGGCCCTAGCCTTTACGCCAGCAGCGCCCGCGCAGGCCCAAACGATAGAAGCCTTCAATACTACATTGGCGGAGCTGGGGTACGCTGACCAAATCCTTTATGGTCCTATCGACCAAACGAGCTATTACTTTAGCTTGCCCGCTGATTGGCAGCCCCAGGCTGGCAGCTCTCTGGAACTGAATTTAAGCTATGAACTTGTTGGGCAACATCCTGGCGATTCCGCGTTGCTAGAAGTGTTGCTAAATGATAAAACCCTGCTAATGAAAAGCTTCCTGGAGCCTGGGGTTTCTACACTGCATATAGATCTACCTCCAGGATACCTGCGTCTGGCTGAGGACCGTTATCTCAACCAGTTACAATTTCGGCTGCAAGCGTACTATGCGGATTGCAAGGAAGGCAATTGGTCGATTGTCTCACTGGTGGTTCAAAACTCATCATCGTTAATTTTCAAGTACGTAACAAAACCTCTCGTACTGGATCTTGCACATTATCCCAAACCGATCTTCCAGAGTCGCGCTTTTCTGCCAAGTCAGGTTCATTTCATTCTTCCTGACCCGCCATCCAATACGGATTTACAAAGCGCAACGATCATAGCCGCAAAACTCGGTGAATTGACAGGAGACAAGCTGCCCATGACGGCCAGCTTCACATCAAGTATCTCACAGGAAATTCTAAAAGAGGAACATCTATTTGTTATAGGGCAACCCGAGGAGAATGCTTTGATCAAGCAGCTCGATTTGCCCCTACCTCTGATTGAACGGGAGCTAGAAATACGCAGTGAGCTACCGTCAACAGTCATAACTGGCGAAGAATTTTCAATCAAGTTGACAGTCAACAACACCTCGGCGCTCGATAGGGATCTGGTGGTGGAAGATCGTTGGCCCATAGGCGCTATCGTAAAATCCTGTGAGGCGCCTTGTACGGGCGTCGATTCAAACGTTCTTAGATGGGAGATCAGTCAATTGAAGGCTGGTCAGGAGACCTCCATCCAGGCAACGATATCCCTGGATCAAGATTTGTTTTTACCCGGAGATCAGGTAGAACACACCGCCGCCCTTTATAATGACACGGGGGATGTGATCAATGTTGACACGCTAGCTACTAATGTCAGCGCGGACACTCCTAACGAGGCAGAAACCGTTGTCTCAACCGATGAAAAGAGCCGCTACTTCTTTGCCGTCAACGGCCAGGCTGTGTCGGAAGAGGACGGAATTATCCAGGCAATCGTATCTCCGTGGAGCGATCGCCGGGCAATGATCGTCGTAACAGGTTTGGCTGACCAGGCTATCCTGAAGGCAGGCAAAGCATTAGGCTCGGAAAGCGCCTTTCCCGGAATGACAGGAACTTATGCGATCGTTCAAGCCACCCTTCCTGTAACCCCGACAAAGACACAGCTTGCGGAAAATGCAAGTTTAGACTCTTTAGGTTACAAGGATACAGAATTATCCTTCTTCAACACCCAAGTGTACGGGTTTGATCTGCCATACGGCTGGACGATCGATCAGGGCGCGCTCCTGGCATTCCACTTTGCTCATGGCGCAGCGCTCAATAATATATCCGCTGCAGTGGAGATCGGGTTGAACGGAGCGCAGATCTACAGCATACCGCTCAACGAGGATAATGTTGCGAGCACCTGGTCAATCGTACCTTTGCCGCCGAGCATCCTGCTGGGCGGTTTCAATCAACTCACCTTTGAGCTTAGTGGCGATTTTGATATCTGTATTACGGATTGGTTTGCCAGAGGTTTCTGGCTAACCATCTACTCCGATTCGTTACTCCATCTGCCGTTTGCAAATAAAGAAACCATCCTTGACCTCGATATCTTTCCACAACCTTTCAGCGCCCAGCCCGATCTGGGGAACGTTCTTTTTACATTGCCTGAAAATCCTACTGAGTCAGAGATATCTGGAACACTAAACCTGGCTGCCCTGATGGGAAGTGTAGCAGGCGGCGCCTCACTATCTCCGGATCTTACCCTTGAGACAGCTCCAGATAGCGCTAAGTTGAAAGGGAAACAACTGATCGCCATCGGGCGGCCAAGCGCTAATTCCAATATAGCGGCTATAAATGACCACCTGCCTCAGCCCTTTATCCCCGGCACCGATACAATCCGGCAGCAAGTGGACAACGTTGTGTATCAACTGATGCCAGATACCAGCATGGGATACATCCAATTGCTTGCTTCACCGTGGGATGAGCAGCAAGGCATAATGGTTGTCACCGGATCTACAGATGAAGGCGTGGCCTGGGCTATGAACGCCCTGACGAACCAAACCTTGCGTGATCAATTAAGTGGGAACCTGGCTATACTAACTCAACAGGGTGTGCTGCAAACGACCGATACCAGAAGTAAAGCGCCAGCTGGAAGCCTGGAAGAATTTTACTCCGAACTGATGGCTTCGTTGTTCAAAGCCACAACTACGCCAGAAACGAGGATCGAGCCTACGCCAACTGCAGCACCGACCCAACCCCCTGCTGCTACTACAGCGACTCTCAATCCTATCGCCGCGCCTGTATCAACGCCAGACACATCGGCACAAAGGACTCACCCCATCTGGATAGTGCCTTTGCTGATCTTGAGCGCTCTGGTAGTTCTCATCGCCGCCTTGATCTACTTACGAAAGAACAGATAAAATTACGCAGCATCAAAAAGGCAACATCCCACAAAACCCAGGTTACAGCCAGGATACAAAACGTCCCAATGAACCAAATTCCTGTATAATGTATACTTGAGTCTTGTGAGACATTGCTTGCATGTGAATCTATGACCAATAATCCGAAAATAGCTTACATCCTGTCGCGTTTTCCTTACTTGACCGAGACATTTATCTTGAGAGAGATGATCCTCCTGCGTAAGTCTGGATTAGAAGTGCATGTCTTTTCCATGTTCCCTCCTCTACCAACGCCAGTCCACCAGGAAGCTCAAGAGATGCTGCCCTATACACATTACAGCCCGTACCTGCTCTCCAGCAAATTGCTCCTGGCGCATCTCTATTTTCTCTTACACACCCCGGTCCAATATGTTCGCGCCATCGCCAAAGCAGTTTGGCAGACTTATCGCGAGCCGCTTGTGTTACTGCGTGTCCTTCTCACATGGCCGAAGACGGTCTATTTTGCCAGGCAAATGCAGGAGTTGAATATCGAACATATTCACGCCCATTTTGTGTGGGTAAACGGTATTGCAGCCGGAGTCGCTTCTGATTTGATCGGCGCTACGTTCAGCCTTCACCCACACGCCTTCGGACTTTTCATGCGCGATCAGGAGGATATTCGTCGCCAGCTACAAATGGCAGACGGCGTTGTCACCGTCTCAGAATATCATCGCCAATACATCGCGGACTTATGCCCGCGCTTGCATCCAGATGATATAAAGATCGTCCATTATGGGTTGGAGCCAACCGAGTTCCCGCCAGCACAGCACTCCCCAACGGACAACACAATACGCATCATCTCAATCGGCAGCCTGATGGAAAAAAAAGGCCACGCCTACCTGATCGACGCCTGCGACCGGCTTGTTGAAAGAGGCTACGCATTCCAATGTTCGATCGTGGGAGGCGGCCCTTTGAAGGAAATGCTGCAAGCGCGCATCGACGAGAAGAATCTTCAAGCTTATGTGTCATTATTGGGAAACAAGACACAAGCAGAGATCAAAGAGCTTTATCGCCAAAGTGATATCTTCGTGCTGGCATGCGTGGTGGCGAAAAACGGGGATCGCGACGGACTGCCCAACGTACTGCTTGAGGCGCTTGCGATGGAAATCCCTGTCGTGACCACGCCAGTCACAGGCATCCCTGAACTCGTTCATGATGGCGAAACCGGCTTGTTAGTGCCTGAGCGAGACACAGAAGCGCTGGTGCAGGCAATCGAAAAGCTGATCAACGATGAAACGCTGAGGCGCAGGTTGGGGCAGCAGGGACGCCAGGTTGTATTGGCTGAATTCGACATCCGTGAGACTGCACCTCAACTCGCAAGGATTTTCGATGATATTCACAATGGCCAGGATAAAAGATAAATCTTACGGCTTTTGGATGCGGCCGGTAAATCGCTGAAGGATCAAAGACTAATTTAGAGATCTCTAGGATATACAATGAGTAAAGCAACGAAGAGACACTGCATGATTGTGCATGCCTATTATCCCGAGGGGGAGACGCGAGTTCAGCGAGAAGCAGGTGCCCTGATTGATGTCGGGTACGAAGTTGATGTCATCTGTCTGCGCAAGCCCGGAGAATCACGTCGAGATTCCATTCATGGTGTAGATGTTTATCGTTTATCTGTACGCCGACATAAAGGTTCAGGAGTCCTGGCGCAACTAATTGAGTACCTGGCCTTCTTCTTTCTGGCTATGTGGCGGCTGACCAGCTTGCATCTGCAGAAACGTTACAATGCCGTGCAGGTGCACAATCCACCGGACTTCCTTGTCTTTGTCACCCTGATCCCTCGCCTGATGGGCGCCAAAGTCATCCTCGACCTGCACGACTTGATGCCCGAGTTCTACGCCTCGCGCTTCGGGAGAAAAATGGATAGCTGGCCGGTTCGACTGATGCGCTGGCAGGAACAACTTTCATGTCGTTTCGCCAATCACGTCATCACCGTCACTGAGATCTGGCGGCAGGATCTGATCAAACGCGGGCTTCCAGCAAGCAAGTGTAGCGTGGTGATGAATCTGGCCGATGATACGTTCTTCAATCCGAAGCGAAGGAATAACCGTCCGTCAATAAACGACAATTTCACATTGTTATACCACGGCACCTTAGTGCAACGCTATGGCATCGACCTGATCTTACACGCGGTTGACCAGCTAAGCCATGAATTGCCAGCCTTATGCCTGAATATTCACGGTGGAGGCGAATACTTGCGAGACTTACAGAGCCTGACCCATGAGTTAGGGTTAGATGAGTATGTGAATTTCAGCACGATTTATGTGCCGGTTGAAGAGTTGCCCGACCTGATCGTCAGCGCTGACCTTTGCCTGGTGCCTTACCGGCGCGACGTGTTTACCGACGGCATCCTGCCAACCAAGATGATGGAATACGCGGCATTAGGGATGCCCGTGGTAGCCACACGCACACCTGCCATCGAGGCCTACTTCGACGAGACCATGGCAGCGTTCTTCACAGCAGGCCAAGTCGACGAACTGGCAAGCCGCATCCGCGAACTTTATCACAACCCATCCAAACGAGAGGCATTGGCTAACAACATCCATAAGTTCAACCAACAATATAACTGGACAAAACAAAAAGCCGAATATGCCAATCGGGTCAACGAGATCAACAATCTATCCTAAGGAGGTTTTTGTGCGTATCAGTGTTTTTGGTTTAGGCTATGTAGGTTCTGTGTCGGTGGGGTGTCTATCTGCGCTGGGGCACGAAGTGATCGGCGTAGACGTGAACTCGATGAAAGTCGACATGATCAACGCCGGGCAAAGCCCGGTTATCGAAGTAGAGCTAGATAAGCTTATTGCCAAAGGAGTCGAAGCCGGCCAAATCAAGGCAACGACAATAGCATCCGAAGCTATCGCCGTTTCGGACGTTTCTTTGGTGTGCGTGGGCACACCGAGCGCCGCCAATGGCGATCTCGACCTGATCTATGTGGAACGAGTGTGCCAGGAGATTGGGGCAGCCCTGGCCGATAAAGATGAATACCATGTGGTGATCCTGCGTAGCACTATGCTGCCGGGCAGCGTTGAGCAGCGGGTAATCCCCACGCTTGAGGCAGCTTCTGGTCGCCAGGCCGGGGATAGCTTTGGAGTAGCTTTCAATCCCGAATTCCTGCGCGAGGGGATTGCCGTTAATGATTTCTACCACCCCCCCTACACGCTCATTGGCAAGTATGATGAACGCGGGGCAGAAATAGCTGCCAGGCTATATTCAGGCATCGACGCGCCACTGCGGATCGTATCACTGAAAGTCGCCGAGATGATCAAGTATGCCAACAATACCTTCCACGCGCTCAAGGTGACTTATGCCAACGAGATCGGCAATATCTGTAAGTGCCAGGGGATTGACAGCCACGAAGTGATGGATATCTTCTGTATGGATGAGAAGTTAAATCTATCCCCCTACTATCTCAAGCCTGGTTTTGCCTTCGGCGGCTCCTGCTTGCCCAAGGATTTACGCGCTTTGCTTTATCACGCTCATCGCCACGATTTACAGTTGCCCGTACTGGAAGCGATTATGCCCAGCAACGAACTCCAGATCAGGCGAGGGTTTGACCTGATAAAACAAACCAGGAGCAAAAAAATTGGCGTGCTGGGTTTCAGCTTCAAAGCCGGCACCGACGATTTGCGTGAGAGTCCACTGGTGGAACTGATCGAGACGCTGGTTGGAAAGGGTTACCATGTAAAAGTCTACGACAAAAACGTTAGCTTAGCGCGGCTGCATGGCGCCAATCGTGCATTCATCGAGCGCGAGATTCCACACATTGCATCCCTGATGAGCGAGAGCATGGAAGAAATTCTGGACGACAGCGAAGTCGTGGTTATCGGCAATCAAGCCCCAGAGTTTCGCCAGGCGATTCAGAAAATGCGGGGGGGCCAAGTAGTTATCGACCTCGTACGCATATTCGAGGAACCCAAACAGGTAAATGTTCTATATCAGGGAATCTGCTGGTGAACGGCAGGATAGTACAATTAGTATTGGTGACTGCATGAAGAAACTGCTGACGGAGCGGCTTTCTGTGCTTATACCGGACGGGGAGAACGAGCACGCTTTATGGACAACTCGCTGTCTGGCTCAAGCCCCAGAAGTGAAGGTCCATATTCTCTCCACGAAACGCTGGATGCCGGTCCGTTTCTCTCGTCACTGTCATCTGTACGAGTTCAAACCCACAGGTAGGGACAGCCAAGAAAGGATCAACGCAATCGCTGACATAATCCGATGGAAAAACATAGATGTCATACTGCCGGTCTCTGAAAGCGGAGCCGAATTCGCGGCGTCTGAGCATCGGAACCTTGCGCAATTAGCAGCGATTACGCCTATTCCGAGTTTGCATTCACTCCAGATTGCCCAGAACAAATGGAAGTTAAACCAGTTTGCTTGTCTGCAGCAGGTACCAGTTCCTCGTTCAATCCTGGTTTCATCCACACCGCATTTTTATCTGCAACTGGCTAAATTGGAATATCCTGTGTTGATCAAACCAGTTATCGGGAGCGATGGCCAAGGAATCCAGAGATTCGAATGCCCATCTGATCTACTTAGGTTCCTGGAAAGACGGGCTGATGTACAAGATAACTACATCGTTGAGGACTACATACCGGGATACGACATCGATTTGAGTGTACTATGCCATCAGGGCGAAATCTTGGCATACACTATCCAACTCAGTCTGATCAGCGCTTCCGAGCGCTTTGGCCCTTTAATGGCCATGCAATTCATCGAACAGCCAGAGGTGCTGGAAAATGGGCGCAAACTATTTTCAGCGCTCAACTGGAGTGGTGTAGCACACATCGATATGCGTTACGATAATCGAGATGGTCAATTCAAGATTGTCGATGTAAATCCCCGCTATTGGGGCAGCTTGCTTGGATCATTCGTCGTCGGGATTAACTTCCCCTATCTCGCCTGTTTAGCAGCATTGGAGATTCCCTTTCCCCTACCACAATATCATCCAGGTAAGTTTATCCATACGACGACCGCGCTCAAAGAAATGACGCTAAGGCTTTTTGGAAAGGGTCGTTTAGAAGGATTTGCTTATAAAGAAACCGGCTTGAGGTTTTTTGTTGATGATCCAATGCCAGAAATCGTGAAAAAAGCCCAGGAGTTCTCCTTTATGAACTAGCGCAAGTAACTGGACTGATCGCTATGAAACCAATCTTGGTCGCGATAAAAGGGAAGGGGACGCTGAATGCTCTGCGCCGTGCGACAGAAATTGTCACGCGCTATGGCGTCACGTCGAGCAACCTAAGCCAGAGTCTGGAGCAGTTCGTCCAGACATTGGGCCAATTCGGATGCAGAGCCACCTTCCCGATTACTGCGGTTGCGCTTCAACGTCACAATAGCATCATTCGCCAGCTACAGGAACAAGGAACCGAGTTCGCCATTCATGGGTACCGGCATGTCGATCATTCAGGGCTTTCCCTGGATAAACAATTGAACAGTCTGGCATTATCCAAACAGATCATCTCTCGATATAAGATCAATGCTCAAGGATTCCGCTGCCCATATTTGCGTTGGAATCCAGCTACACTGACTGCGCTCCGAAGGCAAGGCTTTTCTTATGACAGCAGTCAGGCGCTTGCCTGGGATGTTCTGGATGGTTACGAAACCCCAACTTATAGAAAAGCTATGGATTTCTATCAGGCGCTCCCGGTTGGTGATTTTCCATCCCTACCCAGCCTGAAAGATGGGTTGGTATGCATTCCTTACAGCCTGCCGGACGACGAAGCCTTGGTGGAGCGTCTCAGATTCGATACACCTGAGCAAATGAGCGCCACCTGGAAAGCCATACTTCAACGTGCCTACGATATAGGCGAGCTTTTTACATTGGGTTTGCACCCCGAACGCTTCTATCTCTGCCGGGATGCCTTGATAGCGGTGCTGGAAAAGGCGCGCCAGTTTGAACCAAAAGTATGGATTGCCCGCTTAGATGAAATCGATCACTGGTGGCGAGCACGCAGCACAGCGGCAGTCGCCTTGGAGAATCAACCAGGAGCAATTCGTATCTCGGTTTCTGGCCCCGAAGGATTGACTGTATTGGCTCGTTCAGTTGAGGTGGATGCACCTACAGGTATCTGGGCAAATGGTTACCGGCAAGTAAAAGCCACTACTTTTTCCGTAGGCGGCGATCAACGGCCATTTATCGGTATCTATCCAGGCGCATCGCCCACACTTATCAATTTCTTGCAGCAGCAAGGATACATCATTGAAATCAGCGAACAGAAACAGCTTTATCCACATTATTTTGATTGGACAGAATTCCACCCAAAAGATCAGCGCCCACTGTTATTACAAATCGAGGCCAGTGGCCGCCCCCTTGTGCGGCTCGGGCGATGGCCTGATGGAACCCACAGCGCTCTCTCAATCACCGGCGACATCGACGCCCTGACAATCTGGGACTACGGCCTGCGTTTTCTGGGAGGGTGAGGAACCATGAACATTGAGATCGCCCACTCCCTCCCTGAAGAAACCTGGGGGCAGTTCGTGCAAGAAAATCCAATGGGGAATATATTTCACACCCCTGAGATGTTTATGGTCATGCAGCGCACTCAGGGTTATAAACCTAACCTTTGGGCTGCGGTCGATCATATGGGGCGCGTGTTTGCGTTATTGCTACCCGTACAAGTCACCCTTAACCAACGTCTTCGCTACTTAACATCAAGAGCTATCGCTTATGGAAGTGTGCTTTATAACCCCTGCCCCCAAGGTCAACAAGCGCTGGCGCTGCTCTTGCAGGCATATCGGCGCCAAGCAGATAAAACGTTGCTATTCACCGAACTGCGCAATCTTGCCAATCTGGAGCTTATCCAACCCGTTTTGCAAGATCACGGATTTCTCTTCGAGGCGCATCTAAACTACCTGGTTGATCTTAAGCGATCGCTAGATGATGTTCTACAAGGCATTGGCAGTCGAACACGTAAGAACATACGACGCGGTCTCAAGAGGCAGACCGTTTCTGTGGAGGAAGTGAAAGATCGGGGAAAATTATCGGTATGCTATGAGTTGCTTAATCAAACCTACACAGCGGCGCATGTCCCCCTGGCCCATCCTTCTCTGTTTGAGGCTGCCTTCGATCTGCTTAGCCCGATAGGAATGGTGCGCTTCACATTGGCCTACGTGGAACAGACCCCTGTCGCAACGTCGGTAGATCTGGTCTACAAGGATGTAATCTATGGTTGGTACGGCGGCACGAATCGCGATTACAGCGCTTATATGCCTACCGAAATGGTCACCTGGGATATCTTGCGTTGGGGCGTTGAGAACGGATATCGCGTATACGATTTCGGCGGCGCTGGCAAACCTGACGAAGAGTCCGGCGTGCGTGATTTCAAAGCTAAATTCGGAGGAGAACTGGTCAATTACGGTCGCAACACCCTGGTGCACGCCCCCATGCGATTGGCGATAAGCCAGACAGCCTATGAACTGGCCAGATGGCTTCTCTACTAGTTGATCCTGAGATGGCTCGCCAAGCACGAACACCATAGCTTGCGAAACGATATACACTGAGGTGCTTTATGGGTAGAAACAATGTCAATAAGTTCGGTAAGGTATTTCTGTTTAGCTGTTTGATGCTTTACGTTTGGTCGGGCTGCATGTGGAATATTAGCGATACAGAGCTGGACTCTCCGCCGATCGGCGTGGTGGTGCAAACCGAAGCTCCACCAACGCATGCTAAGATTGAAAACCATGAAAGAAGCTCTAATCTGCGAGGGGCCTGGGTGCAAGCCACATCAACAACAACACCAGAAAAAGTGGATCTCATGCTCGCCCGCGCCGAAGCAGGGCATCTCAACGCGGTTTTCGTAAATGTTTTCGTATATGGGCACGCCTATTACAACAGCGCCCTGCTAGAGAAAGATCCTGAACTTGCGCCGGATTTTGATCCTCTGGGCTACACGATTGAACAAGCGCACCAGAGAGGTATCGCGGTGCACGCCTGGTTGGTTGCCGGACCCGTTGGCTATCATGGCGCTCCAGGCCCAATCCTTGATGAACACCCCGATTGGGCGATGGTTGGCTCTGAAGATCAGAAAAGATTCTGGTTAAACTACACCCGGCCAGACGTCAGGCAATTTATTATAGACCTTGCGCTGGAGATCGTGAATAATTATGACGTAAACGGCCTGCATTTCGATTACACTCGCTATCCCGGTCCTGGATGGGGGTTTGATCCCTACAGCGCAGAGTTATTCGCCAAAGAATACGGCGCCGATCTAGATCTGTTGCGCTATCCAGAATTGCCCGCTTACGCTTTATTTAAAGGCAATGTGCTCACAAAGCCGAGCACCGCCCAAGTAGTGGCCACGTTTGATGATGGGACCCCTGCCGTAACTATCAACAACTACGGCGCGGGGGAAACAATTTTACTCAACTGGTCGGCTGAGGAACGTGTAGTAGCAGTCAGCAGCCAAATCCTCGATCGTAGTATTGCTTACTTATTGGGTGATAGCGGCCAAGTCGGTATCCTGAACTCCGAGATGAATGCTACCCATTACGGCTACGGGTTGCTTGAAAACGGAGTCGCCTGGCTAGAAGAGCTTGGCTGGCAACCCCTGGAGATAACTGAAACGGAATTGGCAACCCTTGAAGCAAATGATGTATTGGTCGTGCCAAATGTTTATCTGATCAACGCCCAGGTTGCATCTGAATTGGCTGATTTCGTTCGCCGCGGAGGTGGCCTGGTTTTCATCGATGGCCCTACCCCTTCAATTGGAGACAAGAATCTCCAGGCTCTCATAGGGATGCAACAACGAGGAAGTTATTTTAAGAAAGCCAGCTTGTTATTATCGGCAAAAGAACATTCCATTGTACCTAGTAGCACTTGGGGGTTCACTTTAGAAGAACATAAAACCCTGCATAACCAATGGAATTCATTTCGAGAACAGGGCCTCAACATGTTGCTACAAGAAATTCACCGAAATATCAAGCCGGCGCATCCTGAAGTATTGCTCACCATAACCGTCTCTAGCGACCAAGAAATGCTGGCAGAAGAGCATCTGCTGGATTGGCAGGCCTGGATCGAGGGGCAATACGTAGATTTGGTCATTCCAAGGGCATACGTCGAACCGAACGAGGCTCTGTTGCCTGTTATCGCCAATTGGCAATCAGTGATGGAGAGTTCGGACCGAATCGCGTTGGGCTTGAGCGTTTACCAGGAGGATAACAATCTTCCCAAAACGCCGGAACGAATGCTGGGCGAGATTGCCCTGGCTCGCGAAAATGGATCGGAAGGGATTCTCCTTTTTGATTTGGAACACATCGGCGATGATGTGCTGACGGCGCTAGCCGAATATATGTCTCCGTAACTAGGCGCCTCTTCTCAGCAGAATTGAGTAGATCTATGAAAATACTTATTGTAAGCGCTATTGATCCCAATGCTATTGAAAGATTGCGCCAACGGCACCATGTACTTTGTGAATTCGGCGCGAAAGATGATACATTGAGAACGCTGGTCAAAGACTGCGAGGCCCTGGTCTTCCGTAGCGGCGTCCGCATCACGGCTGAGGTCATGGAGCTTGCCCCCAACTTGAAGCTGCTCATCCGGGCTGGATCTGGTATCGATAACCTGGATGTTGAATATGCAAAACGACGCGGGCTCAAGCTCGTCAGGATTCCCGAGCCTGGGGCCAAGGCTGTTGCCGAGCTGAGCTTTGCCTTCATGCTTGCCTTGAGCCGAAACCTGATTACAGCCGACCGGTTGACTCGCCAAGGCCGCTGGGCCAAGAACGAACTCGCCGGGCAACTCTTGTTAGGTAAAACGCTTGGCGTTGTGGGCGTCGGCAACATCGGTACGCGTGTGAGCGAAGTGGGCGTAGCATGGGGTATGCTTGTGGTCGGCTGCGTGGAACATCCATCTGCAGCGCGTGCAGACGATATGAAGAAAATGGGCATTCACATCACCGATCTGACCGAGGTCGTCTCCACAGCAGATTACGTAAGCATCCACGTGCCGCTGAAAGACTCCACGCGCAACCTGATCAATGCCGACGTGCTCTCCCAAATGAAGCAAGGATCGTTCTTGATCAACCTGGCGCGCGGCGGCGTAGTGGATGAGCAAGCGCTGTATCAAGCCCTAACCGAGGGCAATAAATTGCGCGGCGCGGCTTTGGATGTCCACACGCAGGAAGGCGAGGGGAAAATATCGCCCCTGGCTGATCTTCCAAATGTCATCCTGACGCCGCACATTGGTTCATCGGCCATTGACACGCAGCGCGAGATCGGCGACCGCATCATTGAAACGGTTGATTCTTTTGTGATTTAGCCGATTTGAACGCACATATGCCTACTATAATCACAAGTTGACAACATGAGCAATTTACATAGCTCATAACCAGCGGAGACAATCATGATCAATAAAACGACGCAATTCAAGCAACTGCTACATTCGGGCCAGGTTGAATTCCTCATGGAGGCCCACAATGGCCTCAGCGCCAAGATCGTTGAAGAAGCGGGGTTCAAGGGTATCTGGGGAAGCGGCCTGTGTATTTCTGCTGCGATGGGTGTTCGCGACAGCAATGAAGCCAGTTGGACGCAGGTTCTCGAAATTCTGGAACTCATGAGCGATGCAACCACCATCCCCATTTTGTTAGATGCCGACACCGGATATGGCAATTTCAACAATGTACGCAGGTTGGTGCGCAAACTGGAACAGCGCAATGTCGCGGCGATGTGTATCGAAGACAAGTTATTTCCAAAAACGAACTCGTTCATCGG
>JAFGKO010000333.1 GCA_016928525.1 Anaerolineales bacterium
GCCAGGGTCAGGACCAACTGGTCGATGGGCAGCGTGACGGCTTCCAGCCAGCGTTTGACGTGCACGCGGAAGTCGACCAGCTCCTGGAGGACTTCCGCCGCTTCGGACTCACCCAGGCTTGCCAGCCAACCGACTGGCTCTGATTCCGGCGAAAGGTATTCTTCCGTCCTGCGCACTTTGCGCAATAGACCAGATGTCGTTGCGAGGAGCGCTTTTTGCGACGCGGCAATCTCCTCTTCGGTTGATGTCATTGCGAGCGCACGTTGCGAAGCAATCTCCTCATCGTAGACATCCTCCTCGCCATCGGGAGATTGCTTCGTTGGCCTGCGGCCTCCTCGCAACGACACTTCCTCTCTCCAATCCCGCCTCCACACCTGATAGGCCTTCGACAGTTTGCTGGCCGAACCCGGGTCGGACAGATAGGCCAGCAAATTGGCAATCGACCCGGCCGCGGCGCGGGTGGTGGAGGTGCTGCTCAGGAACTCGACATAGTCCAGTCCCCTGGCTTTGAGCGCATTGATGACATCCACGCCGCGCGTGTTGCGCGGGACGAGCACGGCGACGGTCTTGTCCGCGTTTTCGGGCAGCCAGCGGGCCAGTGAGTCGATCACGGCTTTCAGTTCTTCGTCAGGCGTGAACTTGACCCCCACAAAATGGATATCCCCGGGGTTGTCGGGCGGGTTGGGCTGGGGATCGCCCGCGGCGGTGGGCTGGATGTAGGGCGGCGCCAGCGCGTCACGGACTTCCCCGGCGGGATGCGCGTTCATGACCCAGTCGATCAGGTAGTTGGCAACGTTAATCACCGACGGCTGGGAGCGTCCCGAAACGGGCAGTTCCTGCCGGAAGTCGGCTTCGTCTGCGATGAAGTTTCTTAATAATTGTGGGTCGGCAGTAGTAAAAGTTTCAAATATTGCTTGATTAGGATCGCCAACTCGTACCCAGTTACCATCTTCTCCAGCTAATAAACGAAGAACCTGTTCTTGTAACAAACTGGAATCTTGAGATTCGTCTTCAAGGATATAAGGGAAGCGATACCGCAAACGTTCGAGGAACTCTTCATCTGCTTCTAGCAAGTCATACGAGAGCCGAATTAGGTCATCGAAATCAACAGCACCACGATAGGTTAAGGCGCGTTGGTAGTCGGAGAATATCGCCAGCCCCATTTCGGCCAGGGGCAAAGGAGCAGGTTGACGACTTAGAAGGAGGCGTAAGGAGTCGGGGGTATGACGGTGATTTTTTGAAGAACGGATGAAAGCCATCGCCAGTGTGTCCAGCATGTCCGGCAATTGCTGGCGGCGCACCCAGTCGCGTTTGGAGTCGTCCATCACAGGATCGAGGTAATCATCCAGCGCATAAGGATTGGCATTGAGCCAGGCATTGACGGCTTCCTTGCGGATGAAGGCGGCCTCGCGCTCGTCGATGATGCTAAAGCGGGTTTCGAGACCGACCACAGCGGGTTTCTCGCGGACGATGTCATGCGCCAGCCCGTGCAGCGTGCGGACGCGGTAGCCCAGGTGCGGCAGCAGGCCACGCGCCTGGACGAAGCCGCTGATGCGGTTGGAGAAGTTGTCGACGGCCGAGTTGACCAGGGTGACGACCAGCACTTCCTGGTCTGCCTCGAGGCGGCCTTCGGCGATCAGGCGGGCGGCCAGGGCCGAGAGCACGTGGGTCTTGCCCGCGCCGGGGACGGCGGCGATGCCCATTTTGCCGCCGGTGTAGGCCAGGATTTCTTGCTGGTGAGGGCGAGGGGTGAAAGAAGTCATACAAAACTAATTGGAGATTTACTACTTGGTTCGTAGAACCCAAAAAACCAATCCGCATTATCAAGTCGTTCAACAAAGCCTTCAAACGTACCGTTGAGAGTTGGTTTTGAAAAATCAACAGGATTGAAAATAATTCTGCTCTGTAATTGAGGTGAAAAGCAGTTACCATATCTTTCTCTCATTAACTCATTCTCTGCCCCACTTCGATAGAGTGTTGGATTATGAACAATAATTTTGTTTAAGTTTAGGTTTGGACCAACTCCTGCCCTTAAAAAATATTGCATGAAAATATCTGTCTGAGGCAGACTATACCCAACGATAATGATATTTTTTGCTTCCCGTAATCTTTGCAAACCAGTACTCCATATAGTTTCCTCGTTTTTTCCAACCCATTTATTTATTACAGGAGGAAGTATGTAAGGATCGCTTGCAATTTTTGCTGGGGAAAAACTGTCGTCTTTCTTAGATGGAAAGTTTAACGATCCGTGTAATTTCAATATTTCAATATTAACTGGATTTCTTAGTATCTCATCTGTCGCTTCTAGTATCATTCCATCTTCTCGACCAAAATCATCACCACGAGTTACTGTAAATGGAACATACTTGACTTTGAACCTTAAATCTTTTACGAAATTATAGTGATATCGTAAGTTTATTCCATCATAAGGAAACCTTGAAGAATGGGGCTTATAGCCTGTTCCAATAACCGTTTGAAGGAGAGATCGCTCTAAAACAAGATCATAATTGAACGAAATGATTGTTGGAAACGATGATGCAGAGTTCTTGAATCTTTCAAACAGTCCACGCCAAAATTCCCTATATACTTGGTGCCCATTTTGTTGTACTCTGTTCAATGTCCCATCATGCTGTACATTGCAAGTCAAGTCGATCGTGCGAGTAATTGCCCTAATAAACCATTTTTGCTTTTCAAGATCAGATTTTTTCCCGCCGATCAAATTAAACGAAAGAATAGATAGAATATCTTCAATATTTCTATCATTAAATGCTGCTCGTCCATGATAACCATCTAACTCATTTTTTACTTTTATGGCCTCAGCAAAGATTTTTTTTTCCTCATCTGAAAGCGTCTGCCCATTGTGTTTTCCAGTAATAGCAAATTCCCACATTTTCTCAACAAAATTTGCAAGTAGAGGTATTCCTGCGTCAACAGATGCGCCAGCGCCAATAATGATTACGTTGTCAGTCATAATAATGCTCCCACAAAACTAAACGGCTTACCAATTGTATCCCTTTTACATCACGGCTGTTTATGTTTTCAATAAATCGGCGTGCGGGCCCTCATCCCCGCCCGACGATGCCCGCACGGCGGTGAACCACCGTGCTATTTGTACAAAGCCCGGTAAACCGGACTGGATGCGGGCGAGGCGGCTTCAGCCGTCTTGGTAGGGATAGCGCGGGCGTTCACGCCCGTGCGGTGATAAGGTGCAGAAAATACCAGATGGTCGGAGTAAACTCGCAGGGCGGTTGTTTTGCTCTCACGCATTTTCCTGTTTCGATAGGTTGATTCTACTCTGCCATCTCCCGCACGGTGATGAACCACCATGCTATTCAAACGAAGCCCGTTGAAACGGGCTAGACGGCTGAAGCCGTCTTTGTAGGAATAGCACGGACGTTTACGCCCGTGCAGTGACGAGGTGCAGAAAACGTCCAATGAACAGGACAAATTTGCAAGGTGGCTGTATTGCCCTCAAGCATTTTCCTGTTTCGACAGTTGATTCTACCCTGTTCCCTCGCCCGACGATGAACCGTCGGGCTATTCATACAAAGCCCGCTGCCCTAAAGGGTGCTTCGCGAAAGCGGACTAGGCGCGGGCGAGGCAGCTTCAGTCGCCTTGGTAGGAATAGCCGTGGGGTTCACGTGTGCCCCGTTAGGGGTATCCCACGGCGGATAAACACAATGAGCAATTCATTATCGTTCATCCATTCTCTCCATTGCTACAATCAATGTTCCTTCCGCGTGGTGCTGTTCCTGATTGTGAATATAACGCACTATCGCAGGCAAATTTTTCTCACCAAAAGACAACACCCCATACTCATCCTGCCAGTAAAATTCAAAATCCAGTTTGATAACGTGGTTGACATAGTGGGAACTATTGCCTTTGACATCACCAATGAATTTCGCTGACGCAATTTTTGGCGGAATAGAAACTCCCAGATGCACATGGTCTTCGATCCCACCAATCGCATGAACATACCCGCCCAAATCTTTAGCCTTTGCGGCAATAACGCGATACAGTTCAGGTTTGAGTGCAGCGTCAATCAATGGCAGACGGTTTTTCGTGCCCCAAATGAAGTGGTAATAAAGCTTCCAATACGGCATGAAAAATTCTCACTTAATCGGCTTCCTAAGCAAATAATACTCCAACCATGGCTTTAAATCAGTCAGATATGGCGTATTTTTCTCTGCCTCCAGAATATCGTCCTGGCTGGCAATCAGACCGGATAAGGCTGCTTCTGTTGTTGGATAATCTGGTAGACCATTAACATACAATTGGTCTACAAACGTTCTATAGTCGCTGGCGATGACGTCCATATAGTCCGGGTTATAGGTGATGGGAGCATCGCTGGCAATCATCAATTCATTCAGGTAAAGGTCGGCATAGGGGAAAACGCGCGCGACGGTATGCGGCACGATGCGATCCTCCTTCATCCAGGCGCATAGCACGCCGCCGGGGCTTAAATGATCGAGATATAGCCCCAAGGCTTCTTCCGAATAAAGATTGTTGTGCCCGGCAAAATGTTCGCGCAGGGGATCGATGGCGATCAGGTCGAATTTTTCGTCTGGGGAGGCGTTCAGATAACGGCGGCCATCGTCCACGATGTAGGTGACGCGCGGGTCATCCAACGTGACGCGGGCAGACACCAGGTTTTCGTGCAGGAAAGGCGCGATGTCGCCCAGCAGTTCGACCACCACGATCTCTTCCACGCCGGGGATGGCTTTGAAGAACAGCGCCGTATAACCGCCGCCAAAGCCGATCACCAGCACGCGCTCCGGCTCGGACGCGCCCGCGCAGGCCAACGCCCTGTTCTCGTAAACGCTTTTGGGCGGGAAGAAGCTGTTGACCTCGCCGCCGATCCAGAACAGGCCTTCCTGCCTGTCACTACCGGGGACGTAAGTCAGCGCCAGGACGCTGTCGCCCGATTCGGAGATGACCGCTTCCTGGTTCATGCCGGTCTCGTACAGGCGGGTGTAGAACTGTCCCTTTCCCGGCGTCAGCAGGATGCCGAGCAGCAGGATGAGACCAAAACCGGCCAATTGAAACATTTCGCGCCGGGAGCGTTCCCTGCCCGCTTTGCCGTATCCTTTCAACAAATTGGGGCGTGGGGTATCGTGGACGGGCTGTGCCCGTCCACGATACCCCTCTTCCCCCTCCACTTTTTGATGTGAGTTGCTCAAGAAATAAAAGACCGAAAAGGAAACCGTCAATAACGCGAGCAGTTTCAGGGTCCATTCCGAGCCGATGCCGGGCAGCAGGACGAAACCGATGGCCAGCGTCCCGGCCACGGAACCGATGATGTTGGCCAGGTGGATGTCCCCTACGCGCCGGCCGGCCAGGGCCGGGTTGTTGATGGCGATGCGGTCCAGCACCGGCAGTCCGCCGCCCTGCACGAGGCTGGCCGGCAGGACCAGGATCAGGACCGGCAGGAAGTAGTCCCACAGGTTGGCGAGCAGCAGGCGTTTCGAGAAAAGCAGCTCATGCTGAACCTTGACAAAAGGCAGCGCGGGTTTTTGCGTCTCGAAAAAGTTCTGGATCCAGGGAGGATTGTATTGAAGCGACCACCAGAAGGCCAGTAAAGTAAAGGTCGCCAGGATAGCGCCGGCCATTTCGATCTTGCAAAACAGCAGGACGGGATTTTTGGATCTGTCTGCAGCGCGGCCAAAGATATAGCCGCCCAGCGCCAGCCCGAGCAAAAAGATGAATAAAATGGAAGGAAAGCTGTAGGCCGTGTTCTTGTTGACGATGTGCAGGATGCGGATCCACAGCATCTCGAAACCCAGGCCGATGAAGCCCACCAGGAATGAAGAAACCAGGATGGTCGCATACCCCCATTGGATCGCCGGTGCGCGCGTTTGAACTTCAGGCACAGAGGGCTGGGAATCCTTGCCCTTCCAGCGCGCCAGGATGACCGCCAAAAAACCGACAATCGCGTTCATCGCAACTGCGATGGTGGTGGTGCCGTCGAAGCCGTACGTCCCGATCAGCACAAACCCGGCCAGAGCGGTCCCAAAAGCCGCGCCCAACGTGTTGATGCCATACAGGATGCCGATCACGCTCCCCGACGTTTCGACGCGATGCACGAAGGACTGGGTTAGCAAGGGCAGGGTCATCCCCATCAGCGTAGTGGGGATCAGCAAAATCGCAAAGCTAATCAGGAACACCAGCGCATATGGGCTTCCGGCTGTTTTCTGCCCGATCCAGAAGATCAACGGCTGGCTGACCAGACCGAAAGCAGCCACGCCCAACTCCAGCAGGCCATAGACCAGCAGCATGTTTTTGACCTGGCGCGCCAGCCGCCCGCCCAGCAGCGAGCCGAGTCCCAGCCCGGCCATGAACGCGCCTACGATCAACGTGACCGAGACCATGGTCACGCCGAAGAACAATTCTAGCAACCGTTCCCAGACGATCTGGTAGACCAGCCCGGCCGCGCCGGAGACAAGAAACAGGCTGGCAAACAAGAATAAAATGATGGGTTGTCGTTTCTGCATTGAAATCTCTACGAAGCCTGTTGTAATACTTTTTGGAAAGCCTTTAACAAGTCCCCGCGCTGTTCGAAGCCGGATTCGCCCAACTCGCTCATCCCCAGGTAGACCCGCTCCCGGCAGCGTCGCAACAGACCGGACGTTAGTCTTGCCAGCGCTCCCCGGCCTTGTTCGACCTCGTCGGCATCAGTCCAGATACGTCCCGGCTCCCAGCCGCGCGCCAGCACATATGGATGTGTTATTGGCTGCGCCAGGCGCTCGTACCAGCCGCTCGACCCCGCGTCCAACCAGAACTGGACGGTCACAGGGCGGTTCATCATCAGGAAGGTGTAAGCAGGCGCAACCAGTACCGCTTCCTCATCCTCCGTCCGCCAGGATTCGAGATATTGGGCGGCGATGACGCCGTCGTTGAGCATGGCGATGTATTCTTTTCCCAGACCTGACAGGTTTCCAAAACCTGTCAGGTCTTCAACTGGCTCAAACGTTTGTCGAAATTTCCTGACCGATTCGACCAGACTGGCTGCTACGCGCACGGAATCAAGATTGGTATGGAAGCCAAATCCCGGTTGCGAAAGCACTTCCCCAAATAGTTTTCGTAGAAAGTGATCGAGCGGGAGTTGTTCCCCGTCACGATATGACACTATCCATTCCCGAAGGTTCGAATAACGATTCCCAAATATAAACGTGATGCGCTCCTGCACATCCGGCTTGATGCCATCGAAGGGCGCCAGCGAAAGGTCACGCTGGCGATAAACGATCTCGCTCAACAATTGCGCGCGGACCAGATCCATGCCATCGATAGTATGCATCAAGGCATAGGCCACATCGAATTTCGGCGGGGAGATCTTCCAACCCGGATGTGCCAACGCAGCCAGGGTCAGCAGAGCATGACTGGCCGGCTCGTCACGCAGCGACCGAGAAGGTCTATGCGAGCGCCAGGGGATGTTTCGCGCATCCAGGCGGTTGGTCAACGAGAAACGCAGGGCATCGGAGAGATATGGAGCCAGGATGACGATTTCAGAGGGAGAGACTTGATGAGTAGAGATTAGAGAGTAGGTTTCATCCGCAATGGCATCCAGCAATTCGGGGTAAAAGCGGGATTGGACAAAAGAAAGGGCCTCATCCCCATCCCTCCCCCATTTCTCCGAAATGGGGGAGGGAGAAAGGCTAGGGGCAATTGCATTCGATAACGCAATCTCTAATCTGGCAATCCCCTCCGATACTACAAAACTTTCCTGCAACACAGCTTGCTCATCACACAACTCGCGCAAGGCCCAGCCTGTTTCCGGGTCCGCGCCCAGGAAGCGACGATAGCCCCCGCCTTCATCGTAGATCAGCAGGGCGGATTGGAAATCCGGCAGCCATTCCCGGAGGAGGTCGTGTCCACGCGGGATATCTTCTTCCACATTATCGTAGATCAGATGGCTATAGGTGCGCGTTAGATACGCACGCACGTGTTGTTCCGGCCATAGATAGTTCCAGAAGACATCCAGTTGCAATGAGAAATCCAGCAGATTGTGGTCGAGACAGTATTGCCTGAAACGGGTAGCACAATCCTGAGCATCGGCATACACGCGGCGCTGGGCCGGGTCGCCCAACCAGGCAGAGTCCAGGCGGGAACCGATCTCGTCCACGGGGAAACCGATCGCAGCCGCTTTGTTCAGATTATCGATGATCTGGCTGTACAGGCGGTTACGGTCAATGGTGATAGACTCAAAATAGCCCTCGTCCAGCAGCGGGCGGACGATGTGCGCCATGTAATACTGCGCCGTCTCCAGCGTGAGAAAGACCGGCTGCTGGTCGGGATGGGCAAAGCCTGCCGCTTCTGCCGCCAGCGGCCAGAACAGGTCCACCATGCGACGGGCGAGACCGCCCACAGTAGCCAACGTCACCTCACCGCCGGGGGCAGTTTCGGGTCCGTGCAGTGAGGCGAGATAGGGCTCCTGTAACGTCCGCTGCGGGGTCAGGACCAGGAGCGAGTCCGCCCGAATCCCCTGCTTGAGCAGATATTTCATCCGCTCCACGCCGACAGTCGTTTTCCCACATCCGGTTGGTCCGGAGAGGAAGACTTTTGCATCCAGCGGAGCACGGACAATTTTGCGTTGCGCGGCGTTGGGCTTGGCCATGCTCCAAGATTAGCGGAGGGATGCGCCTTTGTCAATGGGCAAAGGAACCTTTTCCTGCCGGTTAGCGTCTCTCGATTAGCAAGTTTCCTTTGAAAGGAGAGAGAAATGGCAGACAAACTCATGCGCACCGTTGTTGTAATGTCGTTCTTCCTGGCCCTGGCCTTGTTCTCTGGCTGTGGCACCAATGGGGTCAATCTCACAGAAGCGGACAACGGCAGACAAATCACCGTCAGGCCGGGTGACATTGTGACGTTAAAGCTCGCATCGAACCCGACCACAGGCTATAGCTGGCAGGTGATGGAGATCGATAATACTATCCTGGTCCAGGATGGCGACCCGGAATACAAGCAGTCGCCAGGCTCGGAAGGTCTGGTCGGCACGGGCGGCGCGGAGACTTTCCGTTTTAAAGCTGTTGGCGCAGGGGAAACTACACTGAGCTTAGGGTATATGCGTCCCTGGGAAAGCGTCCTCCCTATTGAAACCTTCAGCATCAAAATTGTTGTTCAGTAATACTTCATTTAGGAGGTAACAGCCTTATCTATCATCGAAATAAAATCTGGTGCAGGATACATAACCAGGAATTGTGCGCCTCCCGATAATCAATCCGGGTTATTAACTGTATAATCAACCTGCTGATTTTGGTCAGCAGTGAACTTTGCCGGGAGGTTGCGATGTCACTAAAACCTGGGTTGATGACCTGGATTCTGGCGGCTTTGCTCGTCTTGATTGGGGTGGGCATATCAACGTTATTTCCCTATCGGGCACAAAGTGCCACGGAAGTGGATCCTTATCGCGATACCGCCATGGATTTCGACCCGGTGCCAGATGCCACAGAATTGGCTGGCAAGGAAGTTGTGCACGTGGGCATTTATGTCCTATCAGTGGGCAACCTGGATACGACCACAGGCACGTACACCATTGATTTTTTCCTGAACTTCAAATGCGAAACCACGCCCTGTGATCCTTCCAACTTTGACCTGATCAATGCAGCTGCCGAACCATTCATCGAAGACCAGACTGCGGACGATGAGCGCGGGAAAGAATTTTATTATCGCGTCCGTTCTGATCTGCAAACCCAACTGGATCTCAAGGATTTCCCATTCGACAGTCACCAGCTCAAAATCTCGCTGGAGGATAAACTGAAAAATAGCGATGAATACGTTTTTGTCGTAGACCCAAGCCTGAGCGGCATAGATAGCAGCGTCCTGGTTTCGGGCTGGGATTTGTCACCGAAACTATCTGCCGATAATGAAGACCATGTTTACAAAGTCTATAACGAGGGTTGGGCCAGTCAAATGACTGATTACGATTTTTCGTAACCAGAGCGTAACCGGTCAAATCAAATATGTTCCAAAACGTAATCA
>JAFGKO010000334.1 GCA_016928525.1 Anaerolineales bacterium
CTCGCCATGTCGCGGGCGCGCTCGAAGGTCTGGTGGGCCTGATCTGCTTTGCGTTCGGCGCGTTCTTCCAGCCGGTCGATGCGGGCGGCCTCATGGCACTCATAGGCGAAGGCGCGGCGGGCGCACTCGTTGCAGATGGGCTGGCCGTTATAGATTTGAGGTTTGATGCCGAGATTCTCCGCGCCGCACACCGCGCAGGTGATGCGCTCACGGGCGACCTGCTCGGCTAGGAGCCATTCGTGGGTGACTTCGGCGTCCGTATTGCGGTCGGCCTGGGCCTCACGCGGCGATGGCTTGCGCGACATAATGTATCCTGCCACGCCGTCCCGGTCTGCGCTGCACGCCACCGGATGCCAGCCTGCTGCCATCCACAGCACCAGGTTGCTTTCAAGGGCGAACGCGAATTCGGTTGTGTCGCCGGCAGCACGAGGATGACTGCGGTAGTCCTGATTGAATGCCTCGGCGGTCTTAGCCGTATATGGCAGATAGGGCGATGCAGAAAAGGTGAAAGCGGCCCCGTCGGGTTTGAAGGGCAGCGCCGCCCGCGTGTCGTCGGTCAGCAGGTGGTCCGCGATATTGAGCACGGATTCCTGCCGGACGAACACGGCTTCCCAGCCGCCCAGGTCGTCGCCGACCCAACAGACAAACGTGCCGGTGGTGTAATGCAGGTCTCCGGTATCGGGGTCACGGTAGTAGTGGCGTGTTGGGGTGGTCATCGGCTGCTCTCATTTCCGCCGGAAGGCAGCAAGGGTTTGCCGGTCAGCAGGTCGCGCCCCAGAAAGTCCTGGGTCGCCTGGTACTGAATCTTGATGTGCTGCGCAACCTTCCAGATGATGTCCAGCGCCTGGGATAGCAGGATTGTGTCCGTCTCACCCAAAAGGTCGCGGCAGAGACGCTCGGCCATTTCGATGTAGGCCAGGGCGTATTCACCCATGTGGTCGCGGGGGTTCTGCTTAGGGGTTATTTCCAAATCACCGCGCAACTGGGCCGTCGTGCGGTCGAGCAGCCCCTTGTACAGTCGCTCCGTACTCTGGGCATACATGTGCTTCGGCGCATTGAGAACGGCAGCCCTAAGCGCGCTAGTAAACTGCTTGCGCGTCACAATGCCCTGCACCCGGACCTCAATCCAGCTATCGGACCGCCCTGCCCGCTGGTAGCCATCGGACACGCGGTCCATGACTTCGCCGACCACCGCTTCGGGGTCTTCGTCGATGACGGCGGCGGCGATCTGGGCGCGGACCTGGGGGTCGCGGCGCATGGTATCCGCGAACACGCCGGCGTCAGCCAAATACTTTCGGATGGCCGTCAGGACGTCCGTGTCGCGCACGCGAACGTACTCAGCGATGGTGTACAGCCCTTTGTCACCGACGAAATCCATTGCGTATTTGCGGCCATTGGCGACGGTGTAGGGCAACTGTACGATTTTTTCGTACAGTTCAGGGAGATCGTTGTTACGTTTGAAGTCGCTCCATACGCGGCGGGAATTTTCCGTGCTGGTAATTCCGGCTATCCAGTCCTGGATGGCGTACTGGTGCTGGCCGTCTACGATGTAATATTGAAGCGGGAAGTCCCATTGGCGAGCTACCAGCAGGGGAAGGGGGAGCGCCACAGCGGAACCGCCGCCATCGTCAGCAGGGTCGTTATTGCCCAACCAGGAAAAAAGTGGAGTGCCGGTATCAATCGTCATGATCGTATTACTTTCTGCTCAACCTGTTCTAAGAATGTGGCTCGCTTAGGCTCTAAAAAATGGCTGCATTACAATTATTATATAACGAAAGAAACACCCGGACCGCACCGCGTAAGCGCCGTCAGGAGCACTCCTCGTAGAAAGACCGCGCGTCATTGCGCAGGTCGATCACAACCCGTAAAATTTCAAACAGAGAGCGCGGGCAGAAAAACAGTTTGTACACATCTTCCCATGCTGCCCACCCGTTTCGGGAATGCACGCTGGGATAGACGACTGTGCCATACCGGTCTTCGTGAACCACACGAAGAACTGAGCGGTCCGACCATTCTCCAGAGTAGATGTACGCTCCCGTGCGAGGGGCGTAATCAACTCGGAATGGACCGGGGAATGCATCCAGGCGGCGCTCGATGCCCCAGAGAAAGCGGGCGCGCTCAGTCGGCACGGGCAGGGCCAGGACCGGCGACGGCGCAGCGAGCCGGGGTGTTTCCGGCGGCGCGGCCAGCAGCAGTACGGGCGCGGGTTCGGGCAGCGCCAGGACCGGTGAGGCGAGTTGACACGCGCTGAACACCTGTGCTACACTTTCTGAAGTGGGAGTGATCGTGAGGGTCATTCCGAGCTTTTCCTTTCGTGCCCCCGGTTGCAGCCGGGGGCGTTTTTGTGTGCCAACCTATCATCTAGTTTATCACAAGTGTGTACCGTTGTCAACAAACGATAACCCCGGTTGACATCCGTAAGCCAATAGCGTATACTTGGTGATGTGTTGCGCAACACAATTGAAAGGAAGGGTTATGGCTGATCGAAGCCCACGCCTGGGCGTAAGCGTCAACGAAGAGTTTCATGAAGCGCTGCAAAAAGAGAGTACCAAAAGCGGCCTCACGATTTCTCAAATGGTGCGGATTGCCATTGAGAATTACATGCGTGAACGCGGCTATGATATTGCTGCCAGCGTGGAGTGGGGCGGTTGGCGTGGTGGCCCGAAGGAAGATCGGGAGGACGGCGGCAACGAGTCCGAATCTGATCCGGTGGCCTACGCGGTGGGGTAAGCACCGCGTAGGCCCGCCCTGCCCCGCCGTGACGGGGTGGGCGATTTTATTGTACCGAATCCCGCGAAAGTGGGATAAAACGCACCTCAACAACCGAATACGCAGATTTTTGAACCGTGCTATACTGCGAGCATACCGGTGTAGCATGGAGGAGTAGCAATGAAAGAGTTGGGTGCTCAACTGGCAATGGTAGCATTTGCAGTATCGCTGCTGTTCATAGTTGGTTCGTTTGTTGGCGTTGAGACTCCCGAAGAAATTACGGCACGAGCAACACGGGCCGCCCTGTTCGTCGGATTGGCAATATTTTTTATCCTATTGAGTATCGCGGGACTGCTGATCGACATCTCAGTGGCAACCAGACGCACCGCCGAAATCAAAGAATGGGAAGTCAAATCCCGGCAGGCCAGGGCGCAGCGCGAGGCTACTGTACAGCGACAGCAAGAATTTCAGTTGCCGAAAGAATAGCGTCCGGGTTTGGACGATTTCCGCGCCGAAGTTGGGGCGCTATCTGATAACCGTTATCAGATAGAGACGGGTCGGGGCCGTCGGCGGGACCTGAGCAATACCTGAGAACATGGCGGGAATACCTGACCGGGGAACCTGCGAATAGCGACTCGGCCCGCCTCACTCAAGGATCGCAGATTGCTCAAAAAGCAGGACGATGACGGCGTAAGGGTCCCCAGGGCCTTAACTCAGGCGCGGGGTGGCAAACCGGAACGGCGTCAGGTTGTGGCACGGACCAGTACCAGGTAGGGCCTGCCAAGCTATGTTCGGGGGTGCCCGGTGGGGAATCGGGTCGTTCTGCGAAAATGAGGAGTTGGTAATACCAAGTCCTCCGGTTCGGCGATTTAGCTTATGAGGGTAGCGGCGTCAAGTCATGGGGAAGCCGGGTAGTGAAGTACGGAACCGGCAGCGCGGACAGTGGGGTTCAAGCCGCGCAGCATCTTAACAACTAAATCAGTGGAAGTAAGTTTACATTCACGCTAAACATGTGTTATACTGCCCTCATGGTCATGTGCGATTGGGGGAAAGTCAACATGTCAGAAGACCCGGCCATTACCAGGGCGAAACGACTGGTCCAGGAACGGCGGACCAAAGAGGCGTTTAGCGTGCTGGTGCAGCGGATCGGCGAGTTGCGCGAGTCGGCAGAATCTTCAGTCACGACCTCTTCTTCGTGGATTCCAGGGGCACTCGGTTTTAGCATCGGGGCAATCTTAGCCCTGGCGCTCACATTGGGAGCGCTGGCCGCAACCGGAAACCTCGGTGGCAGCGATGGTAGTTCGCCCGATACGGTAGTCGTTGAGGTTACATCCGCCCCTGCGACACCGACCGCAGTTCCACCCGAAGCTATTCCGACCTGGACACCAGAATCCACCCCCCTGCCCCCGACTGCGCAGCAAGGCAATTTGTCCGAACCATTGGCGGTTGGAGTGCCCATTGAATACGCAGAGGGCAAATTAGAAATCCTTGAAGTATATCGTCCCATAGGGTTTCCTGTTGCCAAGCTCGGCGGAAGCTATCTGGAGCAGGACTGGGAGCCAGCTCTAGGAGCGGAGTTTGTTGGGGTGAGGCTACGCTTTACCTGCGGGAAGACAATATGTGATACTGTCCCGGAAGCCTTGCCGTATCTTATCCTTGACGATGGTAGTTCCATAGACTATGAATATGTGATGATCCACAATATGCTGGGCGAGGATGAGATTGCGCGGAACTACACAGATGACGGTTGGATAGTATTTCAAGTACCTCAGCAGGCTACACTTCAATCGCTGAAAGTTCGAGCAACCGGCGGGCAAACGCTTTATGCTCAACTTCCGGCCAGCATTGACGGGTACTCGGTTGAAAGCCCCTGGTTTGTAAGCAGTTCTGGGGGGGAGTCTTATCTTTTACCGGCGATGCGACGTGACTTAAAAAACGCCGGGGTAAATGTGGTTGCCGACGGCGCGTCGCTCAGGAGGTCTCAAGGAACCACTTTCATGGCCGTCATGATCCATACTGAAGAAGTTATTTTCTTTGAAGATCACGAGGTGTTATCTGAGGCAAGGCACGCACTGGAAACCGCTGCGGAATTGTGGTCTACCTACGATACTGGCGAAGCCGATGAGATGGATATTTACTTGTTTGATCCTTATGGGAACCTAGTGGCTCAGGTTGCGATTGAACGGGGGTATCTTAGTTCTTACGCACAAGGTGCTATTGGATTTAACACCATACTCACAGAAGCGGACGTATTCATATCCGATTAGCTCATCTCGAGGGTAGGGCAGCGCTGAGACAAAAAAATGCCGCGATGTCAGGTCGCGGCGGGGGTGAAGCTCAGCAGCTTCTACAAACGCCCAGCAAATGCGCGGAGACATTTCAAGGGCAGATATGCATCCTCAGTATCGCACATCTGCCCCTGAAATGCAACAATCGAAATTGACCAGTTGGGACAGGCGCTTATTTTTCGCGCAGAAAAATGAGCAGTCTTATAGTATGGATTGCACAGAACGTCCGTGCTAGACTGAGGAAACAGAAAGGCCGTCCTGGTGAACGTAGGGGCGGCACAGCGCACCTTACCAATTAAATATTCTGCGCCGACGGATTTATGGAGTTTCGTCTGGTTTTCTCTTTGATTTTGCCCCGCGCCATTGTCCTCGCTGCGTAACGTCTCGCAGGCGAGGCGGGGTGGCGGGTAGTTTCTCCGTCACCTCATCGAGAACGGGTGACGCCGATTCAGGCTCAACCGGCTGCGACAGGGGATCGCCTTGCTCCTCTTGTTGTTTATCTGGCTTATCTGGCACTGGAAGCTCCTGGGAGGTTTTTGTGGACGATATTGCACGTCGGCGCAACTTGATAGACCGACTGCGCGAATCTCATGCTGTTGCGCTGCATAATGGCGAATGGTTAGAACAAAAGGGTTGGCATCTGCTGACTTACGCCAGCTCGCTTACGGCTGTCGTCGGGGTTTTGCAAATCATTCTGGTCCAGGCGACAGGCGTAAGCCGGGCTTTTTACGGCGGGCTGATCGTACTCTTGCTGCTCTATCTCGTCCTGACAGCTTCGGTCAGTCGGGTCATTTGGCCGGGCTGGTATTCGTATCCTATCGCCCTGCCCCTGTCTAACTCGGATCGGGACCTTGACGACTGGGAGGCGCTTTATCTCCAATCCGATGAGGTGGTTTATTTGACTCACTTTATCGGAAGCCTGGTGGGTACTGGGCGCGAAACGGGCGTTATCCAGAAAGCAAACCGGATCAACTCCCAAAAGGCGCGCTATTTACAGATTGCCGCCTTTACACTCGGCCTCATTGTCGTTGATTTGGTGGCGATGGCCGTCATCGCGCTGCTTAGCTAAACGAACGCGCCGCCCGGAAGTTCGGACGACGCGCGCACCTTAACATGATAGACTGCGATTACGTTGGGTTAAGGAACCTGCGTGATCCA
>JAFGKO010000335.1 GCA_016928525.1 Anaerolineales bacterium
ATTGTCCACATCGCGCCGCTACACAGTGAAAGCGCTCCTGAGAGCGCCCTGCCGTACGAATCGCCGCGCGTTTGCCTGCGGGCCGTGCGCCCGGCCGGCGGCGAACATTTGAAGGATAAGCTTGCCATCCTTGCGAGGTATCCGTCCTATTTCGAGACGATTGGCGACGAGCTGCGCCTGGCGGACGCAGTCCACGTGCGCTGCCCGGCCAACATCAGCTTGCTGGCTATCCTGCGGTTAGCGCTTAGCAGCCAGCCGCAATACCGTTGGATCAAGTACGCTGGAAACTGGCAACCGGAAAACCGCCAACCCTGGTCGTACACCCTTCAGCGCAAATTGCTGACGCATAACATTCATCGTGGCGTTGTCACAATTAATGGCCAGTGGTCAAGACAGCCTGGACACATCTTTTCGTTCAATAATCCCTGTCTGACCACGGCGGAGGTTGCTGCGGGTCAGAAGGCCGCCAGGGGAAAAACCCTCTCGCGCCCGCTCCAGCTTCTTTTTGTCGGCGCTCTTCTGCCCGAAAAGGGCGCCCATAGGGTCCTACAGGTAGCCAAAAACCTGCTCGCCTCGGGTGCGGATTTCGAACTGCACTTGCTCGGCGACGGACCACAGCGAGCGGAGCTAGAGACATGGGTCGAGTACAACGGCCTTTCAGATTCGACCACCTTCTACGGTTGGCTGCCGAGGCAGGAATTGGGAACTTTTTACGCCGAAGCGCACTTCATAATAGCCCCCTCGATAACGGAGGGCTGGCCAAAGGTGTTGAGCGAGGCGATGGCTTACGGCGTCGTGCCGCTGGCGGGGGCGGTCTCCAGCATCCCGCAGATCCTGGGCGAGGCCGGCGCCGGCATGGCGCTGCCGCCCGAGGATATCGACGCCTACGTGCAGGCCATTCTCTCTTACATTGAAAACCCGGAGACCTGGCGGGCCGCCAGCCAGGCTGGAGTAGAGACTGCCCTGATTTTTACCTACGATCATTATTTGGATAATCTAAGACAGATATTCCTCAACACCTGGAGCGTCATTCTGTAGTGCAGAGTTCGAGTAATCGCGCTTCCACCCCAAAAATGCGGATCTGTTTTGTAGGCCCAATGTTGGGGAGCAACCCCGGCTTTGTGCCCCAACCTGCCGAAGTGCTAGTCCCACATTTAGAAGCAAGGGGACACCATTGTTATCTCACCTCCGCCTTCGTCAACAAATACAAACGCTTCGCGGATAGTATGGCCACGGTAATACGCCTGAAGTCAGTCACTGACGTGTTGAGCGTTCAGGTTTACTCCGGTCAGGGCTTCATCCTCAGCGACTTGGTTAGCTGGCTCGGCCGGAGATTTGGCCTCGGCATTGTCATGGCGCTCCATGGCGGGGCACTGCCCCAATTCATCAAACAATACCCCAAATGGTCACTCAGAGTTCTGCGAAGGGCGCATCTACTTGTGACTCCGTCAGGCTATCTGGCGCAAGCGCTCAAACCATATGGGTTGCAAGCCCGCGTCATTCCAAATGCGATTGACTTGGCCGAATATCCGTTCAGCCTGCGCCGCCATTTGAGGCCGCGCTTGCTGTGGATGCGCACATTCCATCCTGTGTATAATCCCACACTCGCTGTGGAGGTTATTTCCAGGCTGAGAGCTGCTTGCGATAATGCAACGCTGACTATGGCCGGACAAGATGAGGGTTTACTTCAGGCCACAAAACAGTATGTACAAGATATTGGCATTCAAGAATGTGTGCAATTTGCGGGTTATTTGGATTTGGAAGGCAAACGCCAGGCCTTCCATACCCACGACATCTACCTGAACACGAACCGTGTGGACAACATGCCGGTCAGTGTAATCGAGGCCGCCGCGTTTGGGACTCCAATCGTGTCCACTAATGTTGGGGGCATTCCTTTCTTGCTGACCGATGGGCAAGATGCTTTGCTGGTACCTGATGATGATCCAGACAGCATGACCGAGGCCATCCTTGGATTGCTCAACCATCCCGGCCTGGCAGAACAGCTCTCAAAAAACGCCAGGGAACTGGCTGAGAAACACGACTTTCAAAGCGTGGCCCGCCAATGGGAAACAGCGTTCAACGAGGTCGTGGCAAAGTTGCATCGAGATTAAAAACCTACTTATGGGATGAGTCCGCATGAAACCACTGTGTTTGTTTATCGCGATTAGCTGGCACGAATCGGTCATCTCTCATTACTATCGGGCGCTGGCTGAGCAATTGGTCAACCAGGGACATCAGGTTATTCTATTATTTGGGAGCCAAAAAAAATGGCTGGAAACCAGCCAGGGAAATCCGCTGCGTTTCACCTGGCCATCGCCTCGCCCCACTAGCGTCCAAGATGCTTTGTTTCTGTATAATCTCATCCGTAGTTACCAACCCGATGGCATGATCGCCAGTTTTGTATCCACAAATCTCATGATGCCAATAGGGTGGGTTACAGGCGTGCCTTGCCGCATAGCTTGGTATCATACTTTGAAGGCCCAAACCGATCTAGATCCAATACCTCAATGGAAACACAAATATTTATACATGCGCAAGCGAGCAGTCTTTTCTGCAGCGACCCATGTCATTGCAAATTCAGAGAGCGCGCTGCAAGATGTGCATGAAGCCTTCCATGTTCCGGAGAATAAATGTCACATATTCTACTTTTCAATGACTGATCCACTCGAAAAACCTGATCTCCGATCGCCTAGTGAAAAAAAAGGAGATATCATCTGTGTGGGCAGGTTGATACCAGCCAAAGGACAAGAAATACTGATTAGGGCGCTGGCGCTTCTCAAGCACATCCCAGAAATACGGGTAGAATTTCTAGGGGATGGCTGGTATAAAGATGCTTATCAAGAGCTGGCTAAAGAGCTTGGCGTAGATGATCGATGCACTTTTTCTGGCGCGGTTCCCCACACCGAAGTGTTGGCAAAAATGGCTTCAGCGGGCATGACGGTCCTACCAAGCAGGAGTGAGGCCTTTGGTATTGTGAACATCGAATCGATGGCCGTCGGCACACCTGTAATTGCTTCCAACGTGGGCGGCATCCCCGAAGTTGTTCGCGATGGGCAAGCCGGCTTCCTGGTTCCGCCTGAGGACCCGGAAGCTCTTGCGGAAAAAATAGAGTTGCTGCTGTCTGACAATGAATTGAGAGAGAGAATGGGGCAAAATGCAAGAGAGCGTTTCTTAGAAAAATTCAAACTCCAAAGGAATATTGGCCAGCACGCACAGCTAATCGAGGACCTCGTGCGTAGCAAGCTATGACCCAAGTCGAACGATGGCAAACTTAACGGATAAAATCTATACCATTAGCCCGGTCTGGCTGCAGCAGGCCATGGTCTCGGCCTATGGCTGGCGCTGGCGCCGGCGGCGCTTTGGTGGGGAGTTCGCATCCTTGCGGCAGGAATTTATCGACCGGGATGGTTGGACATCCGAACAGTTCCACGCCTACCAGGAAGAACGGCTCGATGAACTGCTGCGAGCTGCCTGGAACTCGCCGTATTACCGGCGCGTTTTCGAACAAGCAGGTATCCGTCCTGGAATGCCGCCCTTCGATGCGCTGGCAGCCCTGCCTCCTCTCAGTAAAGAGACGCTTCGCAAGCGCGCAGGCGATTTACTAACTGAAAAGCCCCCCAAAGGAACAGTGGTGTTTAATTCCAGCGGTACGACGGGGACGCCCACAGACATCTATTACACAACCCATTTTCACCAGTTAGCCACTGCAGTCGCGGCAGTCCGCAATCTCGGCTGGGGAAGAGTCGCTTACAATGGGCGAAGAGTGATGTTTGGTGTACGCAAAGTGTGCCATTTTAGCCAGAACAGGCCTCCATTCTGGCGCTTCAGCCCGGCTGAAGATCTGGCCTATGCTTCGATCTATCACTTGTCGACCAGGTTCTTACCCTACTATCTGGATTTCCTGCGCTCCTATCAGCCCGACATCATTATGGGCTACCCGAGCGCTTTGCGAGCAGTTGCCAACTATGCCCTGAGGCATCAAGACTTCCCGGCGCCTGCCAAGGGGGTGTTTACACACGCCGAAACGCTGCTCGCCCAAGACCGCCAAGCAATCGAAGCAACCTGGAGATGCAAGATATATGACCGCTATGGCGCCGTCGAGAATTGCGTTTTTGCCGCCCAATGTGAATATGGGAGTTACCACGTCAGTCCCGAGGTCGGAATTGTCGAGATTGTAGATGACCAGGGGAACCATACCCCTCCGGGCGTGATGGGTGAGGTGATCTGTACAGGTTTACAGAACACGCTTCAGCCTCTGATTCGCTATCGTATCGGCGATGTCGCGCGCTGGGCCACCGAGCAAAAGTGCGCCTGTGGTCATAGCATGCCTATCATCGAAGCAGTGGATGGGCGCATTGAAGATATCTGTTACACACCCGATGGTCGCGAAATGTTGCGATTTGACACTGTCTTCAAAGGGATTGCCAACTTACGCGAAGCCCAGGTTGTACAAGAAGAACTGGACCGGTTCTCGATCCTGGTCGTTGCTACAGATGAGTTCGACGAGGGAGAAGCCAAAAAGATCGAACACAACATGCATTTACACGTTGGCGAGGTGAAGGTAGAGATTAAACAAGTGGCTGACATCCCCAGAACTCGTTCAGGAAAATTCCGTGCAGTATTATGTAAGCTTCCTGAAGAAATAAAAGCCGCTATAAAGCATAGCTCAAGGTAATAAAACCATGAAACGGCTATTGAATTTTGCATTTATTTGCATTGGGATGCTCATTACCGGTTTTATTCTGCTGCCACGAGTGCAGGAAAAGATCGCGATCAACTGGATCGCTCTACAAGCGTTGCAAAGTATATCTGGACAAAAGACCGATCGTGTACCACGTACTGACATTTTGCCGAAGAACTGCCGGGCGTACTGGTTTGCGGGTCTCGCGGCGCAGTCCCAAGGCGACATAATGAACAGGAATGAACAATGGGTGAAAGCGATTCAATGCGACCCGGGCCTGGTGGTTTACCTGCACGCGCTCTTCCCCGAAGACCCGCAGATGGCCAGCCTGGCC
>JAFGKO010000336.1 GCA_016928525.1 Anaerolineales bacterium
GGTATTTTCGAATATCTTACCGGATGGACCTCAACGCGCCGAGGTGATCGTGGCCGCCGTGCCCATTTTGGGTGACCAGGGAGAGTTGATCGGTGTCCTTACAGGGATGTTTCGCACGGGAGTGAGGGAAGTGAGCGCTTTTTACGGGGGGATTGTCAAGCAACGTATTGGTGAGAATGGCAGCACCTATATTGTTGACAGCCTTGGACGAGTAATCTATCACCAGAATTCGGTTCAGATTGGCGATGATATATCCACCAGCCAGGTTGTACAGGCAGCGTTGGCGGGTGGTTCGGGCGCCATTCGTTCCAATGACGAAAAGGGTAAAAGAATCGTGGCCGGTTATGCGCCTATCCCCGGGACATCCTGGTTGTTGATCAACGAAGAGAACTGGGTTTCACTGGCAAGTGCTTTCCAGGGCTATCGCCAATTTTTAATCCTGTTGATGAGCCTGGGCGTTTTAATCCCTATCATTTTGGTCAACGTAGGCATCCGGCGAATCATGCAGCCAATTGTCGCGTTGACTGACGCGGCTCAGGAGGTCGCCAGGGGTAATTTCGACCAGACGATCACGGCTCAGACCAGCGATGAGATCGAGGAATTGGCTAATCAATTCAATCTGATGGCTGGTCAGTTACGAGCCTCATATGCCCAACTGGAGCAACGCGTTTCTGACCGGACCAAAGAATTGGCCGTGCTATATCAAGCCGATGAGGAGTTGCTTAGCTATCTGCAATTGGATGACCTGCTAAAAGCATTGGTAGATGTGGCCGTGAATATCTTAGAAACTGACAAGAGCTCGCTGCTGGTTTGGGACGCCAAAAAGAACAAACTGGTGGTGGGAGCATCCCGCGGTTTCAGCTCGGAGGCATTTAAATGCATGTCTTTTGGTATGGGAGATGGTGTTGTTGGAACTGTGATGTCCAGCGGCGAACCCGCCGTGGTAGAAGATGTTCCCAACGATCAACGGGGAGATGTGCGCGTAATGCAGACGGAGGGTATCCGCTCTTTCATGCATGTCCCTATCAAGGTTAAAGGCCAGCTGTTTGGCATATTTAACTTTAGCTATCTGACCCCTCATACCTTCAGTGACGATGAACAACGCCTGTTTATCGCGCTTGCCCAACGCGCTGCGATGGCCATCGAAAACGCCCAGCTTTATGAACAGGCCCAATTCGTTGCCACTGTCGAGGAGCGACAACGGTTAGCCCGCGAGTTGCACGACGCGGTGACACAGACCCTTTTCTCATCCAGTTTGATTGCCGATGTATTGCCACGCATTTGGGAACGTAACCCGGAGGAAGGGCGTCGAAGGCTAGAAGAACTCCGTCAACTAACCCGGGGTGCCCTGGCTGAAATGCGCACCTTGTTATTGGAACTGCGCCCCTCTGCCTTGGTAGAAGTCGAGCTTAGCGACCTGCTACGTCAATTGAGTGAGGCCTTTATAGGCCGATCGCGTATTCCTATTCAATTGGAGATAGACGAAAATTTACAAATCCCACCCGACGTCAAGGTAGGTCTCTATCGCATTGCGCAGGAAGCCTTGAATAATATTGCCAAGCATGCTGGCGCCAGCCAGGTAACGCTCGTATTGCAGAGCCAATGCAACGGACTTGAGCTATCTGTTGAAGATAATGGCTGCGGGTTCGACCCGTCTGGTGTTTCATCCGAGCACCTGGGATTGAAAATAATGAATGAACGTAGCAGGGAAATTGGCGCTTGTCTGGTAGTTGACAGTCAAATTGGTTCAGGTACTAAAATAGTAGTTCAATGGGAATCCGGGTAATCAAATAGCAGAACAGTGATGATTATTGTCCGAGGCTTTAGTGGTGGTCACGACAACGCCGTTTGCAGTCTTCAAAAAAAATAAATTCTCACTACCTATCGCAGAATCCTTCCTGAAGGATTTTGCATCAACCAGTTTTGCACCTCTACACCTTTTTCTTTGTCCGAGGGATGGATGTTCTTGTAAGTGCCATTAGGTTGCATAACGCGCGCGCTCATATTGTCTTTGAGATAGGTTTCAAGGACGTGGTCTCGCAAATAACGAATATGTTCCGGGCGTTCGACAGGAAATACCACTTCTACGCGGTGGTTTAGATTGCGCGGCATCAGATCGGCACTGCCCAGGTAGATTTTCTCATCACCATCATTGTGAAAGTAAAAGATACGACTGTGTTCCAGATAGCGCCCGAGCACGCTGATGACACGGATGTTTTCACTTAAATCCTTTATGCCAGGAATTAAGGAGCAAATCCCTCGTATCAGTAGATCGATCTTTACACCGTTCCGGGAAGCTTCATAGAGTAGCTGGATCATGCGCTTGTCTACCAGAGAGTTTGCTTTAAAGATCAAACGTGCTTTGCGCTTATTTTTCGCATGATCGATTTCCCTGAGAATTAACTTTTCTAAACCTTCCCGTAAATTTACCGGCGCAACCAATAATTTCTGGTAATCCTGTTTTGTGGAATAGCCTGTGAGATAGTTGTAAAGATCGGTAGCATCCTGCCCCATTGTTTCATCACAGGTGAACATGCCTATATCTTCATACAAACGCGAAGTGACTTCATTGTAATTCCCGGTTGCCAGGTGAAGATAACGCCGGATGCCTTCTCCTTCCTTTCGAACCACCAGCGCGATTTTACAATGCGTTTTCAACCCCACCAAGCCATAGACGACATGTACCCCTGCTCGCTCCAGTGTTTGTGCCCAACCGATATTGCTCTCCTCGTCGAAGCGAGCTTTAAGCTCGACCAAAACTGCAACCTGCTTGCCGTTTTCGGCGGCCTCCAACAGTGCTTCAACAATGGGCGAATTTTGTCCGGTGCGATACAGCGTTTGTTTAATGGCCAGCACGTCCGGGTCCCGCGCCGCTGCGTTGAGAAAGTCAACTACAGGAGAGAAGGAGTCATAGGGATGATGGAGCAAAACGTTCCCCTGTTGGATGATTTCAAAGATGTCGCCTACCAGGGTGGCGTTTGAAAATTGCTTTGGGACAGCTGGTTTATAGGGTGGGTATTTCAGGTCGTGGCGGTCAACGCTGTTATATACCTGCCATAGCCTCGCCAGACCAAGGTTACTTCCGGTTATATAAATATCAGTGGGTCTGACCTGTAAGTTTTCGAGCAGCAATTCACGAATGGGCCTGGGCATATTCTCATAGATGGCAACCTTCACCACCGACCCAAACTTACGGCGACGGATACTTTGTTGCATGGCCTCGAGCAAATCGTCGGCTTCGAGTTCTTGAATTTCGATATCCGCATCCCGAATGATTCTGAAGGGATGCGCTTCCACTACCTGCATGCCCGGAAACAATACATCCAGATTAGCGCTAATTACCTGCTCCAACCAGACAAAATAATGATGCCAGGGAACTGTTCCGTCCCTGCGCGCCCCACCGGATGAGCGTTTGACCGGCACCAACTGCTGGAGCGTATCCGGGACTTTGAGGCGCGCAAACTTTTCGTTTCCCTTTTTATCGCGTATGACAATGGCAAGATTGAGACTCAGCGTAGAAATGTGAGGGAAAGGATGACCTGGATCCAAGGCCAGGGGTGTCAGGACTGGGAAGACCACATCATGAAAGTATGTATCGGCGCGGTTGCGCTGGGCTTCGTTGAGTTTTTTGTAATCCAGAATGTGGATACCTGTCTTTTCCAGTTCAGGAAGTACCTCGCGCTGGTAGCATTGATGGGCTTCCTTGTATAGTTCCAGGGCTCGTTTGCGGATAGCTGCCAATTGCTCGCGCGGAGTCATGCCATCGGGTGAGATTTCCGTTACATTCGCTTCCACCAATTTGCGGATGCCGGAGACGCGCACCATGAAAAATTCATCCATATTCGATCCAAAAATCGCCAGAAATTTGACCCGTTCGAGTAATGGATTATTTTTATCCTGCGCTTCGGATAGCACGCGCTGTTGAAAATCCAGCAGGCTTAGTTCGCGGTTGATGAAAAGGGAAGGGTCGGTGAATGCTTCTTCCTTGATTTTTTGAGATGGCATGTCCTAACTCTTTCTATTTGGAGCGCTTCTTCTCCGGTGTTTCAGTTCGTTTCATAACATATAAAATTGAGTATAACTCGCCTTACCAGAACATCCCAAAGGTTTTGGACGAATGCAAACTTGAATTATAGAAACCTTCGGAACGGCACGAAACATCAGCTAATAAACTTCAGGCACAAATGTTTGGTCTGACATTGGCGGTCTCACATAACCAATCTCAGATTGGGGGGAAGGCAGTTCAATGGGCTCTGGCGTGAGGTCTTCGTAAGAAATCATGTTGAGCAAGTGGGATATACAATTCAAGCGCGCACGGCGCTTATCATCAGAGTCTACTACCCACCAGGGAGCCTGTTTGATGTCCGTGAATTTGAACATTTCATCCTTGGCACGCGAGTATTCGATCCAATGCGTTCGCGATCCCAGGTCCATCGGGCTAAGTTTCCAGCGTTTTGTCCGGTCGTCAATGCGCGCCTGAAACCGTCGTTCTTGCTCCTCGTCGCTGACCGAAAACCAGTATTTGATCAGGATGATGCCCGAACGGACCAGCATCCGCTCGAACTCCGGGCAAGATCGTAAAAACTCGCGATACTCTTCGTCTGTGCAGAAACCCATCACCCGCTCTACCCCTGCACGGTTATACCAACTTCGGTCAAAAAGGACGATCTCACCCGCCGCAGGTAGATTGGCAACGTAGCGCTGGAAATACCATTGCGTGCGTTCGCGCTCGGTTGGTGCAGGCAAGGCTACCACTCGCACAATACGGGGATTCAAGCTTTCGGTGATGCGCTTGATGACACCGCCTTTTCCAGCTGCATCCCTGCCTTCGAAGATAACGATAACCTTCAAGCCTTCATGCTTTACCCATTCCTGTAATTTGACCAGTTCAATCTGCAAGCGGCGCAATTCCTTTTCGTAGAACTTCTTTTTGAGCGCTGGCGGTTTATCGCCTCCTTTTTTGTTCTCTCGTTTCGAGGGCTCTTTTTGTACCATATCGGAATCTACGAGCGCTTCTGGTTGTTTCTTGTTGTCTTTATTTGCTTTTTTCTTTCCCATGCCAGCCTCCTTTGGCGAAGAAAAGGCGGTTGTATATAGACCGAACAATCTCCTGCCACACACGAGGGGAGGTGGCTGTTTTGGATTTCCCGAAGTGGCACGAGAAAATATGGAAACTTCTCTTTTATTTTACACTGAATTCCTATGTACCCAATCCGGTAAATTGGATCAGTTGCTGGTCAAATCCCTGGCCTGGACCAAGGCATCTTCTGGAACTGGTCCATCCATTTCTTGCAGGATGTGATCTTACAGGTTGATTCTTGTTTCACTCCTATTTTCTTGTCCATGAAGGGTGATGACTACATTTCCCTTTTTGTGCCTTTGCTCGACATAGCGATGAGCCGCGGAGATTTGTTCCAAAGAGTAGCGTCTATCTATTATAGATTTTATCTTTCCCGCCTCAATCAGCTCTTTGAGGAAAAGCAGGTCTGCTATCTTCGCGCTCGGGGACCGCAGCCCTGCGGCCATAAATTTGACTATTTTGCCACCGCTCTTTGCTGGCCGGAGCAGGTGAGGAAGAATTTCCAGGGTTGGGACAGTGGTGAGATAGACTCCGTTCGACGCGAGCGAGTCTCTACAGCGGGAAAATGAAAGCTTGCCAACCGTGTCAAATATGATGTCGTAGGCCTCACCGTTCTGGGTGAAATCCTGTACGGTGTAATCAATGACCTTTTCTGCGCCAAGGGATTCGACCATGGCGACATTGGTAGTGCTGCAAACCCCGGTAACATCCGCCCCGAAGGTTCTGGCAAGCTGTACTGCGGCGGTGCCTACTGATCCAGATGCCCCATAGATCAGCACTTTTTGCCCACTCCGGATATTCCCCTTGTCTCGAAGGAAAGGCAGGACAGTCAAGGCTCCGTTGGGGACAGCGGCGGCCTCCTCATAGGTCATGTTTGAAGGTTTCATGACCA
Organism: Anaerolineales bacterium; assembly: GCA_016928525.1. The sequence continues at coordinate 5,973 of JAFGKO010000336.1, forward strand.
GGGCTTTGTCTTCAGGGATACATTTGTACTCGGCGTGCGCGCCGTATGTGTCGATGCCAAATACCTGGTCACCTGCCTTAAATCTCTTGACGTCTTTGCCAACGGCTTCAATTTCACCGGCGAACTCCTCGCCCAGGATCGGGTTTCGGGGTTTGAAAAAACCATTGAAACCGGGAGAAGCGCGCCATCCCGGTTCCTCTATCGTGATCGTGCCTGCATAGATCCTGATCAAAACTTCATGGTCCCCAGGTGTTGGCTTGTCCACCTCTTTGAGTTGGAGTACCTCAGGCGGCCCGAATTTTTCGTACACAATCGCTTTCATAAGTTTCCTTCCTCGAAATTGTCAGCTCAGGAGGCTAATTGAGAGAAGCCAATGCTTCAATGATGTTCGAGCAACCTCCACCGCGCAAATAGCTGGCATGGTCGGCTACATCCTCAAACTTTTTTCCGACAATTTTGGAGCACTCGAATTCATAGTCGGCGCTTTGCAAAAGTCTATCGATTGCAGCCAGGGCAAGGGGGTTTTCATAGAGCTTCCCATCTCCTTCCTTGCCGGAGTTCATTCCGACGATCCATATCGCGGCTCCCAAAGTCCCACATGCTCCTCCACTTAGCCCGATACCGCCGCCATGACCGTATGCATGCCGGATGCGCCCATCTTTTGCGCCAGCATGGCTGCGCAACTTGCCGGATGGGATAGCTCTTCGACATGTTTTTCGGAAAGAGAGATATTGATCTCATCGAATGCGATCTGGGCATAATCTGCCGCCAGGCGAAAACAGCCGACCGGTCCGCCTCTTACAAAAAATTTGAGCACCTGAGTTGCCATCTCGCGTTTTGATGTCATCTTCCATTCTATCTCAGTAATTTCGGCGCAATTGATTTCCTTGGCGCGGGCCCGGAACGCTTCCACCAGTCTTTGTGATGCAATCATTGCTTCAGCTTCGGCTTGGGGACCTGAACCATAAAGTCGATATGCCTGCGCCCCTGCAGCAAGCGCTCCGCCCCAAAGCATGCCGCACTGGTAGCCATTTCCCATTAATCCACCCGCCAGGGGCATAACAGCGCACTCTTCGCGTCTCAATGGTTGATCGAATGAGCGGTCAACGACGCCCATAATCGTTTGCGATCAGGTTCCCTCTTTCAAAAATGTGCGGATCGTCCCCAGGGATGAGATCTTCTTTTTCTCTTTCGTAACCATTTTGTCTCCTATCGGTGTGTTCGTTTTTCAAGTAGGAAGGTAGGATCAGGTCAACTTTTGTCAGTGTGCTACCGTGATGACGACATTTCCCTTTTTGTGCCCTTTTTCGACATACCTGTGCGCCTCGACAATTTGTTTCAACGGATAGCGTCTATCAATGACCGGTTTAATCTTCCCCGCCTCAATAAGCTCTATGAGGAAGATCAGATCTTCAGCACGATCCTTTCGATCCATTTCCACACTTACATAAGTCCCGCGCGGATTCAATGTTTTCTTGCATTTTGATATTGAGATTCTCGAAATCATTTTTCCAACGGCATCAAAGATCAAATCATACCGCTCTCCTCTTTCTGTGAAATCCTCTCTGGTGTAATCAATAACCCGTTCGGCTCCCAGAGATTTCACCCATTCCAGGTTCGCAGTGCTGCATACCCCGGTAACTTCCGCGCCAAAGTGTCTGGCAAGCTGTGTCGCAAAAGTACCTACACTTCCGGAAGCTCCATAGATAAGAACCTTTTTCCCGCTCTCGATATTTCCTTTTCTAAGAAGATTCAATGCTGCCAATCCTCCAATGGGAACGGCGGCGGCCTGCTCATACGTCACATTTGCCGGTTTCCTTACCACCGTCCCATCTTCAGGCAGACATATATACTCGGCATACGCGCCAAACCTGAAACCGTTATGTCCAAAAACATGGTCACCTTTCTTAAATCGTTTTACGTCTTTGCCTGCTGCTTCAACTTCCCCGGCCAGCTCAAACCCCAGGATAGTTACTTTTTTCGGTTTCAAGAGACCATTGAAAATTCTGGCGGCGAATGGGTCGGCCTTGCGCATGCGCCAGTCCCCTGCGGTTACCGTTGTTGCATGGATTTTTACCAATATCTCATCGTCCTTGGGCGCAGGTTTTGCTACCTCTCGTAACTCAAGGACATTGGGGGAACCATATTTTTCGTAAACAATTGCTTTCATTTGACATACCTACCTTTTTACGAACTGCGTAACTCCTGCTTCAATTGAATGTGGATCGATTAAGCCTGGCTTATAACAACCTGGGCTGGCCTGAAAATGACCGAGGACGAATTGAATCCTTTAACGATCAGCCATACTGCCAGAACCATTTCTTGTACAGCCAATGGAAGGACCAAAACCATCTGGATGGTTGACATCAGACTGAGGAGGGCAAACAGACCTAACACGCCAGAAACGAAATAGGGGATGGTTGCAAGCAGACCCCAACCAGATAACCAGCGCGGCACGAGCTTTGATTGATAGAGCACATAGTAGAAAATCAGGGCGCCCAGGATAAAAACGATTGTCAAAACATGACCGATCTGATCATGCGCTTCCAAAATTAAGTCGCCTAAGGATTGAAAAAAGGAAACCCCCGCAACTTCTGCTGTGACATATTCCCGGCTTATTAAGGGTAGGGATAGCCAACCGATGACAAGGGCAAGATAGGTTACGGCCTCGAGCGCTCCCCGGAAGAGGACATACCCAACAGCCAGGGCTTCATTGTATCTTTTCAAGATCGGTAACATCATCACCGGGACCATAGCCAACGCGAGGCCCATTATTAAGACAAAGAGCGCTCCTATGACGATTTGGTTTGGTTTCGTAGAAACTTGGATAAGAAAATCTGGCCCCTCGAGAACAGGTCCCGTAAAAACAAGGCTTAGGATGCCTGCAACCGTCCCTGTTATGTACAATACTCCGACAATGATTGCGGTGTTTCTGCTTGTCCCATGGGGACTTCCTTTGGTCGTATTCATTTTGTTTGCTCCTTGTCTGAATTTTGATTTGTCTGATCCTCGAAATCGTATGAGAATACTTCTTCCAGCGGCACGCCAAAGACGAGCGCGATACGAAAAGCCAACTCCAGAGAGGGGGAGTATTTTTCCTGTTCCATGGCAATGATGGTTTGCCGCGTGACCCCAACTTTTTCAGCCAATTGCTGCTGGGTCATTTCATCGTGGAAAAAGCGCAATTTCCGAATGTTATTGCTGATCCGACTTTTGCCCATCTTAGAACCCCCTGCGATAAAGATACAGTCTGGAAACATCGCCAATGATCTGAGCCAGGACTCCGAAGAAGATCAGCAAGGTGAACATCACCAACGGTGGCTGACCAAGGGCAAATGTGAGCATGGAAAGAAAAACCCCGATCGAGGAGACAAAATAAGTAACCTTCGTGCCTCTCAGATCGATCAACTGGTCTCGTTCATCTTCGAAATCTTCGATCTTTGGGTCTTCTTCGCCCGTTTTTATGGCCTGGATGATGGCGGAGACAATGTGGGTGAGAATCGTACCGATGATCGTTACGATGATGGCAAGTCCAATAACGATTCCCCAAAGGCGAAATACATTTGTCGCAGTGAAATTCTCGCTTTGGATCATCTGAATCACCCTGATTAGATAGAATCCCAAAATCAGGACAAAGTTAACCAAAGATACGGTGATGTTTTTTTGCTGAAAGGACATGTTTACCTCTTTTTGTATGTTTTTATTTACATTTGGTAATGTATAACTTACATATAGTAATACAATATATACATTATGTCAAGTAGTTTTTACATACAAAAAGGCCGTAAAATCACGGCCTTTTTGCAATCCTTGCCATTGGATTTCTTTGGTTAGAGCCTGTTTATTTTCATGCATCCGATTTCTCCTGCTTTAAAGTCGCCGCTGAAGATGCGCAGCACGTCTCCAAGGAGATAAGTTAACATCAGAGCTACCCACAATGCTGAAAGCTTGATCTGTACATCCCCCATGATTCAATCTCCTTCTTTTTGTTCTACAGTGATGACGACCTTCCCTCGGGCTTGTTCTTCTTCAAAATACCGGAGCGCTTCGGTGGTCTGATTGAGTGGGTAACGCCCATCTATAACAGGGACAACTTTCCGAGATTCGAGAAGTCCGCCGATAAATACCAGATCCGCATTGTTTACTGATGCCATCCCCATGCTGCCGATTTCCTGACCATCAGTCTTTGAAACTCGTGGTCCTAGTAACATGATGTGGAACAAATGGGGCAGGGTGGAGAATCCGGCAACGACACATTTTCCTTTAGGAGTTAATGCACGCTTGTAGTCAAAAACTGAACGATTCGCCGCTACATCGAAGATCAGGTCATACTGCTGACCGTTTTTGGTGAAATCTTCTTTTGTGTAATCGATGACGTGGTCTGTGCCAATGGAGCGCGCCATCTCCAGATTCCGCGTGCGGCATACGCCGGTCACTTCGGCCCCGTAATACTTGGCAATCTGCACAGCAAAAGTCCCCACGCCGCCGGATGCGCCGTTGACCAAAACCTTTTGCCCGGGTTGGACCTGTCCTTTGTCGCGGAGTCCCTGCAAGGCGGTCAATGCCGCCATGGGCGTGGCGGCGGCTTCCTCGAATGATACGCTGGCTGGTTTTAGAGCCAGTACCTTTTCTGAGGCGCATACATACTCGGCGTAACCGCCCGTGGATACATCTCCAAATACATCCTCGCCCGGTTTGAATAGCTTGACGTTACTGCCGACTGCTTCGATCCGTCCGGCAACGTCCGCCCCGAGCCGGATGTCTTTTGGTTCGAGCAGCCCACCATCCAGCCGAACCAGGAACGGCGCCGCTCTCATACGGCGCCAATCATATGAATTTACAGACGCCGCATGAACTTTTATCAGGACTTCACTCTCCTGAGGGGTAGGTTTATCTACCTCTTCGAGACGCAGAACATCAGGTGGTCCGTATTTTGTGTATATAATCGCTTTCATAAGTATTCCTCCGGGATTACTTTGATCCGAACGTTTTCGATATAGTACACCTAAATTATCCTAAAAGTTTGTAAAACCTGACGGTTTATTCAGCCACTGTACCATATGCATCATTAATTAAACGGGCGAGTGGCGCAATTTATTCGGTTTGATTTGCGATCGATTGGACCCCTCCCCCCAATATTTCGGTATAAAAGCGACTCAAATCAACCCTTGAACGCGCACGTCCGCAGCGTCCGGTCTAAAACGCAGGTTTAGTTTCTCTCACAAAGTGCTTTTAGCCTGGCGAACTCTTGTTGTGATTGTGCAGTAATCTCTTTTCTGAATTTTGATCCAAACAGAATGCTTATCAATTTCATAAAAGATCGGAACCGTACATCCGCGTTTTGGATCACGTGTGTGCGCTCCCCGATCATCTCCAAGCGAAACTCTACATCAACCGTATTATACTGACCGCTCAGGTGGAATGCGATCATTTCGTTTTCTCGATAGCCGGTTACCATGCCCTGCATCTCAGTTTGGCCATTCTGATCTTTTATTACCTCCCGAAAAGTGGCCCCAACTGTGTTCGGAGTTCCGCTCAGCATTTCAGTTTCTGAGACGCTGGTCATCCACTGTTTGGCTTTCTCCGGGTCTTTCAGCCAGCGGAAGACTTCTTCCGGAGAGCTTTCTATCTCGACTGTAAATGAAAGTTTCATAAGATGCCTTTTCCAATCCTGGTATCTATTTACTTCAGTTTTTTTGACACGGATGACACGGGAAAATACGGATTTCTTTCCGTGAAACACGGAAAAATATCCGTTTTTTCCGTGAATTCCGTGTCCCGTTCATAGTTTCCCGCAATCGGGTTATTTTTTAATTCCTTTCATCACCTGATAAGCCAGCGCCCCCACCAGCCCCTTGAAAGTGCGCGCCCGCAGTGCCCTGTCCAGATCGCGGATCAAATCGTCCGCACTCTCCAGCCCGAGGCTGGCGCGGACGAGGCCTTCCCCGGTCCACTCGCGGATGCGGCGCTTTTGTTCCCCCGTGTAAAAGGGCATAGCGTCGATGTACAGGTCGGTCGGGTAATAGAACAACAGGCTGTGGGCATGTCCCAGCGAGGTGGCGTAGGAGAACAGGCGGATCTTTTCGGCCAGGGTGATGGCCGCGCCCAGCCCGCCTTTGAGTTGGAAGGTCAGCATGCCGCCAAAATCGGACATCTGCTTTGCGGCCAGCTCGTGATGCGGGTGACTCTCCAGGCCGGGATAAAATACCCGGCTCACCTTCGGATGGCTTTCCAGAAAACGGGCAACTTGCAGCGCGTTCTGGCAGTGCTGCTGCATACGCATGGGCAGGGTGACCAGTCCGCGCGCGATCAGCCACGCATTAAAGGGACTGAGTGCCCCACCCAGGTGCACCAGCATCTCCTTGCGGATGCGCCCCACGTTCTTTTCGGACCCCAGAATTGCGCCCCCTAAAGCGTCGCCGTGGCCGTTCAGGTATTTCGTCAGGCTGTGGACGACGAAGTCCGCGCCCAGGGCGATGGGCTCTTGAAGCACCGGCCCCGCCCAGGTGGAATCCACTGCCAGCAATACGCCCGCTCCGTGAGCGATTTCCGCTAAAGCCGCAATGTCCGCGATGCGCAGGATGGGGTTGGCGGGCGTCTCAGCGTAGATCAGCTTCGTGTTGGGGCGCAACGCGGCGCGGACCTGCTCCAGGTCGCTGGTATCCACCAGGCTGACCTCGATCCCGAAGCGCGGCAGGTGCAACCCGAACAGCTCGACCGAACCGGCGTAACAGACTTCGCTGGCGATCAGGTGGTCGCCGCTGGACAGGAAGGTGAAGACCAGCGCCGAGACCGCCGCCATCCCGCTGGCGGTGACTACCGCTGCTTCGGCCCCCTCCAGCGCGGACAGGCGATCCTCGAGCGCGCGTAGGGTAGGGTTACCCCAGCGCGTGTAAGCGAAGGGCGGGCGGGCCGAGTCCAGCATCAGCGCGTCGAACAGCTTGATGCCGAACTTGGGCAGCTTGAATGCCGTCGACATGTGCAACGGCAAGCGCAGCGCGCCCGTGGTTGGGTCAGCGCTTTCGCCCGCGTGGACGGCTAAGGTTTCGAAGTCGAATTCGTCCATAGTTACTCCGTTGGTCGAGTAGGGCTGTTGGTTGAGTAGCGAGCGCTTGTTGCGAGCGTATCGAAACCCAGCCCGTATCGCCCGCCCCGGACCACGGCGGGCCGGGGAGACCAACAAGTTCCTAGAAGCCCTGAAATGTGGTCTCGATACGCCCTCAGCTACCGCTTCGGGCTACTCAACCACCAGTTGAGAATTTAAGCTTCTCTATCAGCCAGCTCCTGCAGCGTAGCCCGGTGGCTCTCGCGCGTGATGGGATATTTCCAGGCGAAGAGCACGGCTAAAAACTGCAGCGCGGCCGGGACGGGACCCATAAAAACTCGAATGGCGGTAACGGCTGCTTGGGACTGAACAGGCAGGGGTCCAGAAGGAGGCGGGGTGAGATAGCCGGTCCACGCCAAGGCCTGTCCCATCCCCCATAAAGCGATGCCAGTCGCCAGTTTCTGGAAGAAGGAGGCAAAGGCATAATACGATCCCTCGCGGCGCTGTCCGCTGCGCAGCTGGTCGTATTCCACCACGTCCGGCACCATCGACCAGGGCACCACGTAAGCAGTGGCGATGCCGAAACCGGCCAGCGCGGCCAGCAGGTAGGCCAGCCCGACCTGGTCGGCGCGGATGGCCGAGATACCCAGCAGGACGACCACCCAGGTCAGCGAACCGAGCATAAAGGCGCGGCGCTTGTCGAGGCGCTGGGAGATCCTGACAATGACCGGGATGAACAGGATGGCTGAGCCTTGCGCCACGAGCACGAAGTAATTGGCTTGCTCTGGGACGCGCAGGTAATAGTTGGCGAAGTAGATCAGCACAGCCGCCAAAATGCTGGCGGTCGTCCAACTGAGCAGATACAGGCCCATGACCATGCAGAAGGGCTGGTTGCCGAGGGTTTGCTTGAGGGCTTCGCCAAGCGGCAATGGCTGTGGGAGTTCCTCGGCGGGTTTTTCGCGTGTGATGCTGAAGACCACCAGCGGTGGGATGATGGAGACAATACCTAACCCGACGCCAAGGATGAGATACAGCAAGCGCGTGTCGGTGATGCTCCAGCCCAGCACAGTCGCCAGGATGATGGCACCCAGCGTGCCGGAGATCGAGAAGACCATGCGATAACCGTTGAGCGAACTGCGCTCGTCGTAGTCGGAGGTCATTTCGGGGGTTAGGGAGTTGTAGCCGACGTGCACGATGGTGAAGGCGGTGTCGAACAGGGTGAAGGTCATGGCGTAGTAGACGGCCAGCCAGACCTGGTCCAGGGCTGGGACGATCCACATCAGCATGAAGAACACGCCCAGCGGAACCGCGCCGAAGAGCAGCAGCGGACGGCGGCGTCCCCAACGGGTGCGGATGCGGTCGGAGAGCAGCCCGAAAAGCGGATCGTTGACTGCGTCCCACAAACGACTGGCGCCGATGGCCCAACCGGCATAATCGGGGCGCAGCCCGGCCACGTCGGTCAGGAAGTAGAGTTGGAAGAACATCAGGATCGCCAGCGGGATGCTGGTGCTCAGGTCGCCGGTGCTGAAGAGCAGCTTGGTGCGCAGGGGGAGCCGAGTGCTGGAGGTTGTGCTCATAAGGTTGAGAAATCCTGTTTTTCTTCGGTCTCGTACAGGTAGAAATCTTCCAGGTTGCGCGCCGCAACCATCTGGCGGAAGGCATCCAGTTCGCTTTCGATGGCCGGGTCCACTTCGCGGGGTTGGTGCTTTGCCAGGATATCCAGCGCGCGCTCGCGAGCATGGTCGATGGCCAGCTTACTGCCCTCCTTTTCCCAGGTTTCGTAGGGTTCGCGCGAGAACATGCTCGGGATGAACAGTTCCTTGCGGAATAATTTTGATGTTTCTTTGGCGGTGATGTAATTGCCGGAATAGCCCACTTTTTTGATCAAGTCCAGCGCCAGGCTTTCGTCAGTGACTTCGATGCCGCGCGCCAGCCGCAGGGCTACGCCGCAAATTTCGTCGTCCAGCATCAGCAGGGCGTGGCTTTCCAGCATGGTGCTGTCCAGTGTACCCGCGCAGGTGATCAGGTTGACGCCCGCCAAAACGGCCGGGAGCAGCGTACCCATGCGCTCGAACCCGGCCTGCAAGTCCTCACGCTTTGAGTCAGTCGTCCCACCCACGCTGCGGATGGGCAGACCATAATAGCGCGCCATCTGCGCCGAAGCTGCGGTGATCAAACCGGTTTCTGGAGAGCCAAGCGTGACCGTGCCGTAGCGCATGTTGGCTGTGGTGGAAACCGTCCCGTACAACACCGGGGTGCCTGGGCGGAAGATCTGCGCCAGTACCATGTGCGCCAAAATCGCGGCGTTTTCCTGCGCCACAAGCCCGGCCAGGGTCACGGGAGCCGTCGTCCCGGCGATGGCTTCGGGAGCGCAGGTCACCGGCTGCCCGTACTCGGCGCAGATCAAGAGCCCCTCGGCCTGGGCCTGATCCATTTGCAGCGGGCTGACCACCGAGCAGATAGCGAAGAAACGTGGCCGCTTCTGCAATTCTTCTTTACCGCCAACTGCAATCGCCATCATGCGCATCATGTCCCAGGTGGGCAGGTAGCCGTAGCAGCCCATGCCGTACGGTTTGCGGCTGTGGTGCGCCCAGGCCCAGATCGCCTCGCTGTGGATGGTGGTCATCGGGATGTCGTCCGGCCAGATGTCCATTTGCGAGTTGTGGATGTGGTCGCAGGCGTCGATCAGGATGATGTGCTCGAGCACGTCTTTTTGCAGGGACGGGCGGACCGCGCCGCTCTCCAGGTCGATGATGCGGGTGGGCGTTCCCAGTCCCGCGAAGACCGGGGAAGCCTGATCCGGTCCGATATCGAGACGGAAGCCCGCATCGATCCCGAACAGGGAAAACTGCTTCGGCGCCTGGTCCACTGCCCAGCGGACGAGTTTCTCCGGCAACCTGACCGCCAGGGTTTCCTCGTTTACATCGGCTCCCGCCTCCAGGAACAGGTCGCGGGCTTTCTTGTAATTGACCTTGATGCCCACCTCAGCCAGGATTTCCATCGAGGCGGCATGGATGCGTTCGACTTCGGCTTGACTCAGGACTTCGAAACGGGCGGTTTTCATGGGACGATTTCCCTTTCTGCAAAGTTGATACATCTACTTTACAGAAAATCTGTGCGAAATCAAGTGGCATATGGCATACAAACTGCGGATAGAAGTTAAGAATTCTTGCAAAGGAGAGAACGGGGTGACAAATCAAAAGTCACCACTCGAGGATGGTGACTCTATATGGCCGAGGATGCTCAGTTTTTGACTTTTTTATCCTTGCCCTTGCTCTATGAATGGCTTGGCAAAGCGCTGCTCATAAACGCCATTTTGTTTGAGCATGCTATCAAAGTAGGAATGTGCAATCGGCAGGCGCAGGAACACCTGAAAGACCGGGCCCAGGATGATCGGGAAACGTTCCGGGTGAGCGATCTTTGCCAGAATTGCCGCATCGAAGCGCCCAGCGACGGCCAGCCCGGAGCCGATTGCCTGCAAATTGGCAAATAGAGTCTTGGTCATCCCATCGGGCATGACGCGCACAGCCTCGCCGTTGCCTTTGACAACCGTACCAAGATACGGGGAGCCAAGCCGCCCGGCCAGTTTTTCAAGGTAGCGTTCCACATAACGGGAGTGCAGGCCCTCGGGAAATCCGGATTGCACCACAAAGCCAATAGGCGGATTGTTTGTTTTCCCTACCAGCGGTTCGAGCGCCTCGATGAAGTGCTTGACGACACCCGGCATAGCGTCGGTGTAGAGCGGGAACCCCAGGACGACACATTCAGCCTCCGCAAAAGCCTGCACCATCCGGCCGGTCTCTCTGACACGGATCAAGTGATGGATTTCACTGGGACCCCCAAACCCGGCGGCGATTTCGCGCAGGAAGATAGGGGTGTTGCCTCTGCGCCCGCGCGGGGAACCGTTGAACAGGGTCAGGCGTTTGGGTGGCGTGATCCCCACGCCTCTTACTGGACCCAGGGCCTGCTGGAACAGATGGGGCCCTTTCTTTTCCTCCAGCACCCTCCGTGCAACTTCTTCGGCTGGCCGTTCTGTGGTCTCGAGAAACTCCAAGCGGGTCTTGAAGTTGAGCGCTGTGCGGGCGAAGATGTCGGTCAGGATGCGGATGTCAGTTTCATCTGTACCCAACTCCTTTTCGACCAGCATGCCAACGCGCGGATACTGTTTGTAGCGCTTGAGATGATGCGCTTCGTTATGGACAACTTCCATATAAGGATGGATTAACGGCAAATGCTTATCGATAGCCATTTTTAGCAGGATAGTAGGGAAGCCCATCTTGAGTGGTGCGGCCCACAGTGTGAAGTCAGAGTTGATCACCGCCCTGTCGATTTCGATAGAGGCGTCTTGCGTAACACATTGACCGGGTGTTTTGACCCAACAACCCCAGCAGCCGATGCAGTAGCGCAGGGATAGGTTGCGCAGGTCGAGCTGGGCAACCTCGTGCCCTTTCGATTCAAGCAAAGATTTTAGTTGCGCAAGATAACCATCGAAAGAATCTGGTTCAGGCGCGCCGTTCAAGATGGTGATTTTCATGTCTGTTCCTTTATTCATCCAGGAAGGTGCGAATGGCCTGGATGGTTTCCTCGGGGTTATCCCAAACCATATCGTGCCCGGAATTCGAGATGATGACCAATTGCGAGTTGGGATACAGCGCCGCATGGTTGGCCTGTAATTCCGGTCCAATCCAGGTGTTGCATTCGCTGGCCAGAAACAGGACCGGCTTTTCGTAGTCTCCGGCGTGGGCGCTGAGCGAGTCCAGATCGGCACTGGATGCGGTAGACTGAATTGCACTGGAAGCTGTGTTGCCCCAGCGCCACATAGGTGCATCGTAGGGTTCTCCTGGACAGTGATAAGGATTATCAGGATGGTTTTCGAAGTACGGCAGGATATTGGCTCCCACCAGGAAATCTTCAGATGCATATTCATCAGGACCGTTCACATGGAAAGCCGCGAAACCTGCCCGTGCTGCCACCCACAGATACTCCGGTCCGCCCGTAATCTCCCCAAAGTAGGCCTGCCAATCCTTTTGTTCCTGGGCGTTCAAAAATCCCGGCTCGGCCATGACAGCCTTGGCAATTTTTTCGGGCGCATATCCCAGGTAGCCCGAAGCCAGCATCCCGCCCCACGAGTGACCGACCAGATACACAGGTTCGCCTTTCCCGTATAGATCGATGATTGCATCCAGGTCATGCAATGTGGACTGGTAGGTAAGCTGTTCAGCGGGTACGCGTTTGGACAAACCTGAGCCTCGCTGGTCATAGAAGACAACAAAATACTCGTCCGCCAGCGCTTGCAAGCCCAATAGGGAACGATAATCTCCGCCTGGCCCACCGTGCAGAACGATCACGACCGGGTTATCCGGTTCGCCGAAGGTTTCCACATGAAAGGTGTAGCCGTCGATTTCGATGCGCGGCAGACTCGGGTTATCGCTGACCGTGGCCGGAACAACGTAATCCTCGTCCGTGCTGAAATACAATGCGACAGCGCCGATCAGGGCAACCAGGAATAAGCTGCCGAGCAGGATACCGGTAAATTTCAAAAAGCGTTTCATTTTTCTCCAATATTTGTATTACAAGGATTTGGATGCGCTGAATGAATAGCGGATGGCGTGCTTCGAGCAATTGTCCACACAGGTGCCGCACAGGATGCACTCAGCGTTCTCCATTTGTTCCATCTGCACCATGCTGTTGACGTCCAGACTCATCGGGCAATTGGTCGTACATTTTTTACAGTCGGCGCAGGCGGAAGCGTCCGCTACCAGCCGCAGGGAAGCCCAACCCAAACGCTTCCGGATCCAGCGCCCGATCATCATGAAGGGCGCCATCCAGCAGATGGTGTGGCAGCCGGCCCGTCGTCCGGCAAAGACCGCCAGGCCGATGAACAGGAAGACGACCAGGTAGTAGGTGATGTACTTGAACGGTTCGTCCACCGAAACGCCTGCCTCCGTCAAATGCAGGAAGTTCAGGCTGGAATAGCCACCCGCTCGGGCTGCCAGCCAGACAATCAGGCTGACCCAGGGAACCCAGATGGCCCATTTGATCCAGTCGATCTTCTTCCCGTTGACCGGGCGGTTGTTGACCGGTTCGACGATCTCCTGCATCCCGCCGCCAGGGCAGACCCACCCGCACCAGGCGCGCCCCAGGAACAGGGACGAGACGAACATCAACCCGAACATGATCAGGCTGCCGTTGAGGATGCCGTTCATAGCCCCGTCGATGATTACGTAGGGTGAGAGGAAGTTCATCGTCACCGGAAAGGACAGGAAGGTCAGGATGACCAGGGCTTTGCGAATACGTTGGCGCAGGGGGAGTTGGCGTAACATAAGATTTCACTCCTGGATCATTTGATAGACGGTTTCACAAACACGATACAAGGCGCGGTGGACACGAGTGCCGTATCCATTGGTCAGCAACATTATGCCGAGTCTCTTATCGGGGTAAATGCGTGTCTCGGTGGCAAAACCAGCCCCGCCGCCTTCGTGGTTGAAAAACTGGGCGCCGTTGCTCTCGCCGATCTTCCAGCCCAAACCCATGCCAATCTTTGCATCGAAACCGGCCTGTCCTGTGGCAGCCATCTCGCGCATCTGCAAAGCGGACTCTGCGCACAAAATCCCTTTGCCATTGTTGAGATGTGCTATCAGGAAGGGCGCAAACTGTAAAACGGAACCGATCAGCCCGCCTATGGGCACAGAATCAAGATCGTAGGGCCGCATTGCAACCAACCTGCCAATTCGCTCGCCGATCACCCAGCGCATGCCGGGCATCGTCAGGCGCACGGCCAACAGGGTGGGGTCCCAGCGACTGATGTAGCCGGTTGCCATGTCGGTTTTCATGGTATCGGTATAGGTGAAAGCTGCCTGCATGCCAAGAGGCTGCAAGATATGCCCTGTGACGTAATCCACGTAGGACCGACCTGAAATGCGTTCGATGACTTCACCCAAAATCATGTAATTCACGTTGCGGTATTCCACTTTCATGCCGGATTTGCGCCTGGGCTTCAGGTTGTAACGCTTGAGTACCTCCGCTATCACTGGAACAGACTCTCCTATCCGGCGTACCGCTATTACTGCAGGAATTGTATCCGGCAGTCCGGATGTGTGACTTAACAAGTGTTTGATGGTGATGCCATCCAGGGCATCAGACCGGTATTCTGGCAATATCTTCGTGAAGGGAGTATCCAGCGAAATCTTGCTAGTTTCAACCAATTGCATGACGGCAGTGGCCGTATAGAGCTTGGTTGCCGAGAAGAGGTGATAGGCTGTGTCAACTGTCACCGGGCGGGACTGCGCCAGGTCAGCCAACCCGACCGCGCCTGATGTGACGATTCCATCAGGAGCTACGACCGCATAAGCACAGGAAGGAACGCTTGGAGAGAGAACTTCGTTTTCGATAACGGAAGCAAAATGGGGGACTGTCATGATGCGCCTATCCTTATTTGGCTGGAACCTGTCCTTTCTTGATGCGCTCGATCACACTCTCCGCCCAGGCCAGGTTGGCGCGCATGTTGGCGATGCCGTTTTCGAGGGTGAGCAGCCAGAAAAAATGCTCACGCGGTGAGGGGATTTCTTCCTGGAAGGGTCCAAGATGGTCAGGGACCTGGTCGTACCGGGTCAAGATGGCGCGCATAATTGCAACATATCCTTCGAACTTGGCCAATACTTCCTCATCCGATAGCTGCCCAGCAAAAAAGACTTGAATGAGCGGTGCGCTGCGCGGCGCATCCAGCGGAGGTGGCCCGGATAGCCATTGAAGCAATTCAATGCGTCCTGTCTCCGTAATGTGATAGACCTTGCGGTCAGGGCGGTCTTCCTGGGGGACCTTTTCCATCTTCGCAAGGCCTTGTTCGGTCAGGCGGTTCAAGGTGCGATAAATTTGGCTCTGATCGGCAGGCCAGAAGTGTTGCACGGATGAGTCGAATATCTTCTTCAGGTCGTAACCTGTGTAGGGGTGGTAATTGAGAAAGCCGAGAATGGCATAACCGAGGGACATATTATACATCTCCTATATAAGATTAATCCTATATTATTTCCGTCCTATAATAATATGGAATCAGTTTCGTGTCAAGGCTTTTTGCTTGTGGGCATGGATGTGAGAAAAAAAGAGAGCCACTCATCAAAGTAACTCCTTGTGGGCGCATGGTTATGGATTGAGCAAAGCCATGCATCCCTTTTTAAGAAATAATGAGGGGATATGGCATCACAAATTTGCGGCGTTTTAAGTCTTGAAATGGATCAATTTCTTTGATTTTTGATATGACAATTTGATGACATTTATCATATTCCAATTTCCGAATGTGACCGTATAATACATTCAGTTTTTGGAATATGAATAAACTGATTTCCCCCCACGAGAAAATCGGCGACCTGTTGGCCTCCATCGGCAACCCGGTGCGCGTGCAGATCCTGCTCGCCATCGGGACGGGCGAAGCGTGCGTGTGCCATCTCGAATCCCTGTTGGAACTGCGTCAGGCTTACATCTCTCAGCAATTGATGCTCCTGCGCCAGAAGAAACTCATCACCTCCCGGCGCGAGGGCAAATACATCTACTACCGGCTGGTCAAGCCGGAAGTGCTGGAAGTCCTCCGGGTGGTGGGTGAGATCGTGGGCGTACCGAAAGGCGCGCTCGTCATTCAGGAGCATTCCAGTTGTGAATGTCCCAGGTGCAGCGCGGAGGAAACGGTCAGTTCCAATGGGTAAAACTTTTCACCACAGGAATCACGGAGTCCGTAGAGAAAAACAAAAGGGAAATCTCTGTGTTTTTCGCACGCTCGGTGGTGAACAATGAAAAGGCATAAAAACACAACATGGATATTTTAGGATTTATTCTGCAACTCTTCTACAGCGGTCTCGGCAATCTGGCCGCTTACCTGGCGGCGCACGTCCTGTTGTGCCTGCTGCCGGCCTTCTACATCGCTGGGGCGATGACCGCCCTGATCCCCAAAGAAACGGTCACGCGCTTCTTAGGACGCAATACGCCCAAGTACATATCCTACCCGGCCTCCGCGGCGGCGGGTTTCCTGCTGGCGGTCTGCTCGTGCACAGTCATCCCGCTCTTTGCCGGGATATACAAAAAAGGCGCCGGGATCGGCCCGGCCATCACCTTCCTGTTCGTCGCGCCGGCCATCAACATCCTGGCGCTGGTCTATACGGGCGGCGTGATCGGCATGGACCTGGCAATCGCGCGTCTGCTGCTGTCGCTGGCCTTCGGCATCGGCGTGGGCATCCTTATGGCGCTCATCTTCCGGGCGGAGGATGCCGAACACGACAAAGCCACAGACGCCATGTTTGCCGGGCAGGCTGCCATGCGCCGTGCGGCGGTCATCTTCATGCTGGTGCTGGTGGCATTGCTGGTAGCGGGCACTTTCCAATTCGACGTTTTGAAGCAATCCTATGCTGAAATTGCCCTGCCAATCCGCGGCATGGACACCTTCCAGGAAGCACTCTACCGTTTGGTACCCTTCGACCCGGCGCGCGGCGAGGAAGGGGTCACAGCGCAGGGCGCTATCTTGATCGGGATGCTCGTGCTGATCGGGTTGACGTCCTGGAAGGGCATCGAACGCATCCACGAAGGCTTCAACGCCTGGACCTGGGTCTCCATTGGATTGGTCGCTCTGACTCTGCTGGTAGCTGCCCTCGCTATGACACCGCAGGCGGGCGGGCTGACCCTGTCCCTGACCGGCAAGTTCTTCGGCGTGCTGCTTTCGGTCGTTGTTCTGGGCTGGATGCTCAAAACGCAATTGTGCGAAGACGAAACCCGCGATTTCTTGTGGGAATCCTGGAAATTCGTCAAGCAAATCTTCCCGCTGTTAGTGGTGGGTGTCTTTGCGGTGGGTATCATCCGCGAACTGATCCAGCCGGAGTGGATACAAGCCATCGCCGGTAGCAATACCGTCCTGGGCAACTTCGTGGGCGTGGTCTTCGGCGTCTTCATGTACTTTCCCACCCTGGTGGAAGTGCCCATCGCCCAGATGTTTCTCAGCCTGGGTATGCATCGCGGTCCGCTGCTGGCCTACCTGATCTCTGACCCCGAACTCAGCCTGCAGAGCATCCTGATCACGACTGCTATCATCGGGCGCCTCAAAGCCTGGACCTACGTGGGTTGGGTGGCGCTCTTCAGCACGCTGGCCGGGCTGATCTACGGCGCCTGGGTGGATGGAACCAGTATTGCGCTGGTCTTACTTTATCTGCTCTCATTCCTGGCTGTGCTGGCCGGGATCATGTGGCTGGTGGACCGTCAATACCAAAAGAAGATGTTCGCCGAAACAATTTCGGCTGATTAAAAACAAACTTATTGAACAAGGAGAAAATCGAACATGCTTACCATCAAAATTCTGGGCTCAGGCTGCGCCAACTGCAAACGCGTCGAGCAGATCGCCAACAAGGTTGTGGCGGAGATGGCGCTCGAGGCGGAAGTCATCAAGGTCACGGATTATGCCGACATCATGGCCTATAACATCCTCTCCACACCAGGTTTGGTTGTGAATGAGAAAGTTGTTTGCTCCGGACGCATTCCTACCCCGGCCGAAGTGACCACCTGGCTGGCGGACGCGCTGCAAACGGCTTGATGTCGAGACGCAGAGAGCACAACTGGAGAATTTGAAAGCCGCGTCAATCGCAAGGATGCTACGCGAGAAATTGCGTGCCAAGTAAAAAAAAACTCACTGGAGGAGTTATGACAAAAGAAACCAGCATCACCAAGCAACTTTCCTTTCTCGACCGCTATCTGACGCTGTGGATTTTCGCGGCGATGGCGGTAGGGGTGGGGATCGGATTCTTATTCCCGGAGGGTGTCGAGAGTTTCAGCGCGGCAGTCTCAGTCGGAACAACCAATATCCCGATTGCGATTGGGCTGATCTTGATGATGTACCCGCCCTTTACCAAAGTGAAATACGAGGAACTGGGAGATGTTTTCCGCAACAAAAAAGTGCTGGCGCTCTCGCTCATCCAGAACTGGGTGATTGGGCCCGTGTTGATGTTTGTTTTGGCGATCATCTTTTTGCGCGGTTACCCGGACTATATCGCCGGGCTGATCATGATCGGACTGGCGCGCTGTATCGCGATGGTGATCGTCTGGAACGAACTGGCCCACGGCGACACCGAATACGCTGCCGGGTTGGTGGCGTTCAACAGTATTTTCCAGGTGTTGTTCTATAGCGTGTACGCCTACATTTTCCTGACCGTTCTGCCAACCTGGTTTGGTCTGGAAGGCGTGGTGGTGGACATCACCATTGGGCAGATTGCTGAGAGTGTATTCATCTATTTGGGCATTCCGTTCCTGGCGGGGTTCCTGACCCGGCTGGTGTTGGTGCGCGTCAAAGGCAAGGAATGGTATTACAAGAATTTCGTGCCCAAGGTCAGCCCGCTGACGCTGATTGCCCTGCTGTTCACCATCGTGGTCATGTTCAGTTTGAAGGGCAACCTGATCGTACAGATCCCGATGGACGTAGTGCGGATTGCCATCCCGTTGTTGTTTTACTTTGTGTTGATGTTCCTGATCAGTTTTTACATGGGACATCGCCTGGGCGCGGATTATAGCAAGACCACCACGCTGTCCTTCACGGCGGCCAGCAACAACTTCGAACTGGCAATCGCAGTGGCAGTGGCCGTCTTTGGCATTAGCAGTGGCGCGGCCTTTGCGGCAGTAATTGGCCCGCTAGTGGAAGTGCCGGTGATGATCGGGCTGGTGAACGTCGCATTCTGGCTGCAAAAGCGCTGGTACCCGCAAGTATCATCAGCCCCCGCGATGGTAGCCGCCGCAGCGGAAGCCTGCCCGCCGGATGAACAATTGGTAAAGTAAACGATAGGTCCCCGCCTGTTGGGTGGGGATTGTTTTCGCGAAATCACATTCAAAAGGATGAATATAATCCCTTTATTGTGACATTTTGTACATTCCTTTTTGTCGATCAGGGCTTACAATCATATTCAGAAAAACGAATACAGGTGAGACAATGGATGAACATGAGAACGAAATCAAAGTGCTAAAGGCACTCAGCCACCCAGCGCGATTGGCCATTCTTGAAGTTTTGCGGGAAGGCGAAGCCTGCGTCTGTCACATGGAGGCATTATTCGAGTGGCGGCAGGCCTACATCTCTCAACAGTTGATGGTCCTGCGCGAGGCCGGTCTGGTGACCGACCGGCGCGATGGCTGGAATATCTTTTACCGGGTGGACAAGCCCGAGGTCTATGCCGTGATTGACGCGGTATATCGTCTGAGCGGGCGTAAGGCGCCGTTCGAGTTGCCGGTGAATGCGCATGGGAACTGCACCTGCCCAAATTGTCAGGCAAAGACCGAACAGAAATTGCAGGCAGGGAGCGTGGCATGAGCCTCGTTGTGTACATTGTCAGCGCAATTTTAGTGTTCGTTTTCTCCGGCTTGCTGGTAATGGCTGGGTTATTAGTTATGTGTTCCTGTACCTGTTCAACCTGCTGGCGTTAAACAATTGGGAGAGTCAAATCATGGAAATAACCTCCACACTGATCGCTGTCGTCGCGTTTGCCTTTGTGATTGCTTTTATCTTCTCCATGTTTGGTCAGGGAGGTGGCTCGGTCTATACACCGCTCTTGATCCTGCTTGGGTATTCGATCCTCCTCTCCAGTTCCACCTCTCTGGTTTTGAATCTCATCACTTCATTGTCGGCTGGTTATATTTTCTACCGAAAGAAGATGATTGATTACAAGGCTTCTCTTATCTTTGCGCCGGGCATCAGTGTCGGCGCATTTGCAGGCGGGGCGCTGTCCAAAGCATTTGATACCACAATCTTGTTGTGGCTGTTCGTGGTCTTCCTACTGGGTGTGGGTGCAAGGATGATTTACTCATATTGGGAAAAGGAAAGGGTGGAGGAGAAAGCGCCTGTTCGCTTGTTCCCTACCATGTACGCGTTGATAGCGGTCTTTGGGCTGGTTGTGGGCTTCATCGCCGGGCTGTTGGGCGTTGGCGGCGGTATTTTCATCGTCCCATTCATGGTCTACGTTTGTAAATTCCCGACAAAAATTGCGGCAGGCTCATCGCATCTGATTATTTCCTTTTCGGCATTGGCCGGGATCATCGGTCACGCCACTGCTCACCAGTTCGATCTTCCCTTGATTCTTGCAACTGGCATCGCCGTCCTCATCGGAGGTAATCTCGGTGCAAGACTCAGCATGAAATTCAAAACCAAAATGATCAAAGCCGGCCTTGGCTTGATTATGTGGGCCTTTGCCGCACAAATTCTGTTCAAACTATTTCAGTAAAGGAGATTCTCATGAATACGCAACATATTCCCCCCGAATGGGCTTACGAATTTCACGGGCATGAGTGCCCCTTCATGCCACTTGGTTATCGCATGGGCAAACTGGCGCTGGCATATCTCGGTGTGGAAAAGGAACCAGATCATGGGTTCTTCATCTTCCCTGAACTGGGCGAAGGACACCCACAAACCTGCCTGATGGATGGGTTACAAGCCGCCACTGGCGCAACCTATGGAAAGCTGATGATAGCCAAAACTTTCTATGGCAAACTGGCGGCGACCTTCTACCATCCGCAAAAGGGCGCGGTACGGTATTCGCTCCTGCCCGATTTCGTAGACGCAATGGGCAAATTCGAGTTCTTCGCCTATCGCAAGAAGGGCGTCGAGCCGTCGAAGATTCCGCTCGAAGTAAGGCGCGAGGTCATCCAATGGGTCTATGACCAGCTCGACGAAACCATGTTTAAAGTGGAAGCCAAACCCGATTTCACCTACAAACCCGTCAAAGGCTCGTTCAACAAGACGAAATGTAGTGCCTGCGGCGAGTACGTTTTTGACCGCTATGTGCGCACAAAAGACGGGCAACCTGTCTGTATCCCTTGTTCCGGCTATGAAAAAACAACATTGATCGAGCGTTAGCGATGTGTGTATCCGTAGTCTCCAGACTGCGGATGCACATCTTTTGACGGACAAGTGGTCTAGCATGGAGGTTTAATGCCTGAAGCACCTAAATCCACCTGGCATGGAATTTCGCGTGAAACCATCCGTTGGCACCCCACAGTTATTGAAGAGCGCTGCATGGGTTGCGGCATGTGTGTCACATCCTGCGGCAAGAATGTCTATGCCTTTGACTATGAAATCAACAAACCTGTTGTTGTCTCGCCGCAGACTTGTATGGTCGGCTGCACCACCTGCGCCACCATCTGCACGCGTGACGCCATCGAGTTCCCTTCTACGGGCTATATCCGCCAGTTGATCCGCGACCGCAAACTACTGTCACAAGCGAAAAACTTGCTGCGAGTTCAACCGGAAAAATACGATGTTCAACTGAAGAGAGAATAAAGTGATGTCGAGTACAGGAAACCTTGCAAAGCAAGTTGTTGAAATCCTGGATCTTTCGAGCGCGCCAGTCGGGATTGATTTTATCTCCACGCCCAACGGCGCTCCGGTAGACGCAAAAAAGTTGCAACGGCATCGCTACTGCCAGGCGCTGATGAAAGCCCGGGGCGACGAATCCGTGCTGCTCGATGCGGAAGGGATTTCCTGCCCGGCAGCTGCGGCTGCTTTTGGTTTCCGTCCGCTCCCTGAAAACCTGGAAAATGGCAGAGGTCTGGTCGGATTCGGTATTGTT
The DNA here is from genome assembly GCA_016928525.1 of Anaerolineales bacterium. The sequence continues at coordinate 27,591 of JAFGKO010000336.1, forward strand.
CGTGATCAAGCAATAGGGCAGCGAATGTTCGAGGGGATGTCCTATTTACCAATGGGTCAAATTGCCGCCCTGCACATATTTCCTCTCGATCGGGCGCTTGATTTGCCTGATGTCGTGGTCATCGAAGATGAAGTCGAAAAGCTCATGTGGGTAAGTCTGGCATATTTGAATATCACGGGCGGACAGCGTGTTCAGAGTTCGACCGCAGTTCTCCAGGCGACCTGTGTGGATGCAACCATCATCCCGTACCTGGAGCAACGTCTCAACCAGTGCTTTGGCTGTTATGGTTGCCGGGATGCTACTGACCTTGGCCCAAACGAAACCGTGGTTGGATTTCCCGGCGCTTTGCTGCCTTCACTGGTAGAAACTTTGGGATTTCTGGATCAGAAGGCTATTCCCACTTCGCGCTCTAAAAAGGCCTTCTCTGCCTTAGCCATATAAGGAAAACACGATGCCCGATACTCCTGCCAAAACTTATCATGTTACCGCCACTCGCACGGACGAAGCGTACGCCCAAATACAGGCAAGAGAGCATGAACTGACCCTCAATATAAAAAAAGGCACAGGAGAAGCGGGCTTCAATGCTGCCGAGACATTGATCGCAGCCTTGAGCGCCTGCCTGCTGACCAATGTCAACGCCATTGGCGCAAAAATGCGCCTGAAGATTCACTCTGCACGGGTCGAATTTTATGCTACTCGCCGCGATGATCCACCCGCACTGACCGAAATCCGCTACCAACTAATTTTGGAAAGCCCCGAGTCATCGGATAAGTTGCAGGAGCTCGCTGACCTGAGTTTCAAATGGGGGACGGTCGCCAACACACTTGTCAACGGGTTGACCCCACAGGGAACGCTCGTCATCGAAAAACAGTAAGGATCCTGTATGAAAAGGAATGTTACGCTTCTCTCTCTGACTTCAAGTTTGCTACTGTTCACCTTGCTTATTTTCCCAGCTCAGGCTGTTACCGCTTTACAAATTGCACCTGCTCCGACTCCAACCGCGAAAGCTTGCCATATCTGCGATGAGGGTCTGCCGCAGCCCGTCGTACACGCCATCCTGTTCTGGATGAACGGCTGCCCGCATTGCCATGACATACTCGATCATGTGCTGCCGCCATTACAGGAGAAATACGGCGCGCAGTTGGAAATCACCCCGGTAGAGGTGGTCAGCATGGAGGATGTGAACCGTCTCTACGATATCGCTGCCACATATGGATACACTCGTGACCAGGTGGGTGTACCATTCCTCATCATCGGCAATCAAGCATTGATCGGCTCACAGCAGATCCCGCAGGAGCTGCCCGGCTTGATCGAATACCATCTTGCCCAAGGCGGTGTGGAGAGACCATCCATCCCAGTCTTGAATGAGTTTCTTAGCCAGGCCACGCCCGGTTCAGTGTCCGCTCCTGCTATAACCGGCGCAGTCGTACGAGCTACCCTCTTCACCACGCTGGATTGCCACGGTTGCCAGCTCGAAGTGGGCGCGGCACTGGGACCTGTGCAAGAAAAATATGGTGAACAATTCGAGGTCCGCACAGTGGACATCGTCACCGGGGAGGATGTGGAATATCTCTACCAGGTAGCCGAGGCTTACGGCTTTCCACGCCAGGAGGTGGATTTGCCGCTGATTATCATAGGAGAGCACCTGCTGATCGGTGAACAGATGGCTGCCGAATTACCCAACTTGGTGGACTCCTATCTGGCCACAGGCGGCGTGGATTGGCCTTCTGTAACCGTCCAGGCGAACTCTGCTTTGCCAGCCAATTCTGACGCGAGCGTTTCTGTAACAGTGCAATCGGACGGTTTCACGCTTGCCATCGTCATCATGGTGCTGATGGCGGCCGCGCTGATATACAGCCTGGTCGCCCTTTGGCGGGGCACTGCCTTCCCGCTGCCTGCATGGGCGGATTGGCTGATTCCCGTGTTCATCGTCATCGGTATTAGCGTGGCAGGCTATCTATCTTATGTAGAAACGCAATCCGTCGAAGCCATCTGTGGCCCTGTTGGGGATTGCAATACCGTCCAGCAGAGCCGTTACGCAAAATTGTTTGATATTCTGCCCGTGGGCGTGCTAGGGTTGCTCGGCTATCTTGGATTGATCGCTGCCTGGCTGGCGCGCCGCTTCCTGCCCAAATTGGAAAC
>JAFGKO010000337.1 GCA_016928525.1 Anaerolineales bacterium
ACCCCGTTTGCTGCCTGCCAACTGACATGGTGGCGAAAGCAGCGAAGTTGATGAAGAGCAAGAAAATCGGTTCGTTACCTGTTATTGAGAACGGGCAGACCCAGAAATTGGTGGGCATTGTGACCGATCGCGATCTGACTTTAAAGATCGTGGCCGAAGGGCTCGACGCCAAATCCACGAAAGTGGAGGCAGTGATGACGCGCAAGGTAGTGACCTGCCGCGCTGAAGATGATTTGCAGAAAGCGCTGGATGCGATGGCTGAACATCAATTGCGCCGCATTCCCGTCGTGGATAACGACAATCAGATCCTGGGGATTATTGCCCAGGCAGACGTGGCGACGCGAGTCGATAAGCCGAAAAAAACTGCGGCGCTGGTGAAGGGAATTTCGCGATCCAACGCGAAGTAAGAGAGAACTCGATGCGCCGCAATCCGTGCATTGCCGCTTTTTTGGCATCGGTATTGGTGTTGCTGACCTTAGCTGCCTGTGGGACGCAGCCAGAGGCGGTGATGTTATTGTTTACGCCAGTACAAACAGGCGTGCCCTGTGAGGCGTGTGCCCAGGCAACATTAGCTGCCGCACAGGCCCAAGAGCAATACGACGCCGATAATCGGGCGGCAGCTACCGCCGAAATTGTGCGCGCCAATGCACAGGCGACCTTGAATTCAGCCAATGCAACGTTAAGCGCGGCCCAGACCCAGGATCAAAGCAATGCCAATGCCATCGCCGCTCAGATAGCGGCTACTGCTGAAATAGTGCGCGCCAATGCACAGGCGACCTTGGTTGCAGCAGGCTCGACGCAGAGCGCCGCACTGACCCAGGATGCGATTCACCAGACCCAAATGGCAGGCCTGGCGACAACAGGTGCAGAAGCCATAGCGATTCAACAAAATAAAGACGAACTCGCTGCCAGCACCCAGACAGCTGTTGCCAATAATATCGCCACGCAAACCCAAGCCGCCGTCGTGACATCAGAATGGTATGCCAACCAGGAACGCCAGCGCGAAGAACAAAGGCAAGGGCCAATTGCTTTCTTATGGATGTGGTGCTTTCCAATCTTCATTGTACTGTTCGCAGGTTTGGTTCTTTGGGGAATCTGGCGCTGGCTGAAGATTCAGCAAGCCAACCAAAGTATTCTCGAAAATCCCGTTGACAGGTTGCCAGCACCGACAATTGAAATCATATCTCATCAACATGATGATGATTCGTTGCCGTACCTTGAAAGTGACGTTGTTGTCGATAGCCGTTATCAGCCTACTACCAAGCCCGACGACCAGGTGCGCCGGTGGCTTGATGAAGTCAAGCGCAGGCTGCTAAGTAGGGATAAGGAGGATGAAGCCGATGACACACACGATTGATCCCTATCATTTCGATCAAGAGGCCCTTCGAATCAGAACGCAGGTACCGATAATCCTGACAAAATGGGGATTGCTGCCCCGGTTTAAACGCTGGCGATTAACACAAGATCCAGAAACCGGAATGATCGTACTGTTCGGCATACTCAATAACAGATATATTGCCACGCATACTTCAATCCCTTTCAGCAATTACTTCGATCCGCGCTTATTGCATGATCTCGAAAGTGAACTGCAAGTGCAAGTCGTGTCCTGCAACAGCGATGGCCTGCGCTATGCCTTCATCCTGGACCGCGGTCAATTCGGCAGATTACCCACGCACATAGAATTTCCCTTTGTTGATAACGGCAAGCTTATCGCCAGGGTGGTATACAGCGATAACCTGCAATCCGTGCCAACTCCACCTGTAGATACCGATACTGCAAAGGTTGAGGATCAAATATTAGTGCGACAGGGCGTGGGAGCTTTCTTGAAGGTCTTTGACGATATCAAGCTCAGGGACGATGCCGCCCAGATCTCTGCTCAAAGCCCTCCCGATATCGTGCTTATTGACGAAGCTGAATTCAATAAACGGTTAGCAGAGTATGAAGCCAATCGGCAGAGGCGCAAACGTATCAGGAATTTACTCGATAGGTAGGCTGGATAGTTTTACAGCACGCCCGGCCAGGAACAAATCGAACCTGTAATATATCCTTTCAATAAAGGAGAAATAATGGGACGCAAAGGTGTCAGTAAACGCAAGCCGAAAAAAAACAAATCGATATCCAATGACAACAGCTCTTCCAATACACGCCCAGGTGAAAGCTCGCCCGTACAGTCGCTTGTGAAAAACAATGAAGCCACTCTCCACAGAGGCGGTACGAATTCTGTCGCTGGATCGAATAAGAAAAACAGAAAAGGAAAGTAAGCTTCCGGTTGATGTAATGATGTTTATCGTTCTAAGTATTACCGCGGAGAAAAGACAATGAAACTGAATTTGCTCTTTATCGTTATGGATTTGCTTACCTTACTGGCCTATCCGATCGTATTTGTGTACGGCAAACTGCGCCAGTTTTCAAAATCAAAAGAAAGCATCCCTCTGACGAAATTATTGGTCCCTGTTGCAATCACACCTGACGGATAACCAATCGAAAAAGTATAAACATGCGAAAGAAAGGTAATGATGCGCACTCTAAAGATTTCTTTTCCTGAACAGCAAGCGCTCTGCGTTTTTCCCGGCGAGCGTTTGGACCTGCCGCAAGCTATTTCTGAATTGCGGCTGGATGGGCATTACCCTGTGATCGTACTGATCGGCGGTGGGATTGATGAACAACAAGCTGTGGTGACACGGCAGGCTATCCAAACCATTTCCAGGATCGCAGAAGATATGAACGCTGTAGTCATCTGCGGAGGAACAGACATGGGGGTGATGGCTGAAATCGGCCAGGTAAGATGGCGGAATCGTTACAAATTCCCATTGGTAGGGGTAGCGCCTGAAGAGTTGGTAGCCTGGCCTGGCGGCCCGCGTAGCATAAAGTTTTTATGGTGGGGGAAACAGCGTTGGCAATTAGAATCTCATTACTCCCATTTCATCCTTGTGCCCGGCAGCCAGTTTGGGGATGAGTCTCCGTGGATTGTTGATACAGCAACCATAGTTTCCGAAGGCCACCGGTCTGTAACGATCTTGATCAACGGCGGCGAAGTTTCCCGGAAAGATATCGAATTGAGTTTGGAGAACGGTCGTCCGGTCATCGCTTTGAGTCGTACAGGACGTCTGGCAGATGAATTGTCAAGGCAGCCCAACCGGCACAAATTGATTACCGTGGCCCCGGCAAATGCTGAGAAACGGATCGTAGAGCTTGTTCAAACAGCGCTATCAATTAATGATGAAAGCGTGCTAACCCAGGCGTTAAATGAGCAATTCCAACAGGCGATTGTTTAATAAAACTGCCGAAAGATTGACTTGGAAGTTGTATTTTTCATATCATCGAAAAGGAGCGAATATCGATGAGAATCCTGCTAGTTTACCCCGAGTTTCCAGATACCTTCTGGAGTTTCAAACACGCGCTTAAGTTTATCCGCAAGAAGGCCGGTGCGCCCCCGCTGGGCCTGTTGACCGTTGCAGCTATGCTGCCTTCCGAGTGGGAAAAACGGCTGGTCGATCTCAACGTAACGGACCTCACAGATGAAGACCTGGCGTGGGCCGATTATGTCTTCATCAGCGGCATGGTTGTGCAGCGTGAATCAGCACGGGCCATCATCAAACATTGTAAAACAGCCGGCGTGCAAGTGGTGGCAGGTGGCCCGCTCTTCACGATGGAACACGAACAATTCCCGGATGTGGACCATTTTGTCCTGAACGAGGCTGAGGAGACGCTAGCGCCGTTTTTACGGGACCTGGAACAGGGTCGGGCTAGACGCGTTTACACGTCTGATGAATTCCCCGATCTACACCAAACCCCGGTCCCGCTTTGGCAGATAGTAAATCTCAGGCAGTACGACACAGTCAGCATCCAGTTCTCGCGCGGCTGCCCCTTCAATTGTGACTTCTGCAACGTGACATCCTTGTTAGGCCATCGCCCGCGCACCAAGACTGCCTCACAGATCATTGCCGAGTTGGACAGCCTTTACGCGCTGGGTTGGCGCAAGAGCATCTTTTTCGTGGACGACAACTTTATCGGTAACAAGAAGCATATCAAGACCGAGGTGCTGCCAGCCCTAATTGAATGGCGCAAAGGTAAAACCGGTATGCCGTTCAGTACGGAAGCCTCCATTAACCTGGCGGATGATCCAGAATTGATGCGCCTCATGGTAAATGCCGGGTTCGACACGGTTTTTGTCGGTATCGAGACGCCCAATGAAGACAGCCTGGCCGAATGCAGTAAGAACCAGAACAAAGGCCGCGATCTGGTGGAGAGCGTCAAGCAACTCCAGCGTGCAGGACTCCAGGTACAGGGTGGTTTCATCGTCGGGTTCGACAATGATTCCGCCTCGATCTTCCAACAGCAGATCGACTTCATCCAGAAGAGCGGCATTGTGACGGCTATGGTCGGGCTGCTGCAAGCTCCCTTAGGAACGCGTCTGTACGAGCGCATGCAAAAAGAAGGCCGCCTGGTCAACGAATTTTCAGGCGATAACGTGGACGGCTCGACCAACATCATCCCCAGAATGGGTCTGGAACCGCTGCGAGAAGGCTACCGCGAGATTCTAAGCCATATCTACGCACCCAGGTTTTATTACGAGCGCGTCTTGACGTTTCTCCGCGAGTACCAGCCACCCAAAGTCAGAAGCCACCTGGAACCGCAATATATCCTTGCCCTGTGGCGGTCCATATACCAACTGGGCATCCGCGGCGTCGAACGTGTCCAATACTGGCGGCTCTTTTTCTGGACCCTGTTCCGGCGTCCACGCCTGTTCCCCCTGGCAATCACATTCGCCATCTACGGCTTCCATTTTCGCCAGGTGACCGAGCTGCATGTTGGTTGAGGAGTAAACGCGCCGTTAACGGCGATAACAAGTATTACAAGCATCTTCTTCTCGATAAATCGGGGCGTGGGGTTACCCCACCTCCCCCTTCTTTTTGAAAAGATACTATTACAGGTATTGTGTATTTCCAACTGGAGGAACAAAATGGATATTTTGACAAGGTCCGAACTAGAACAGTTAATGCGTAAAGAACAGCAATGGTGTGTTTCAATCTACATGCCGACCCATCGTACTGGCGTGGATGCTCAGCAGGATCCGATCCGGCTGAAAAACCTGCTCGGCCAGGCTGAAAAAGAGCTGTCTGACCGGGGCATGGGCAGGCGCGATGTGCAAAAAATGCTCGACCCGGTTAGCAAGTTATTGCAGGATTCTGATTTCTGGCAGCATCAGAGTGATGGTCTGGCAATCTTTCTCTCTTCCAACGGAATTCGCCGCTATCGACTCCCGTTGAACTTTGAAGAATTTGTAACCGTCATGGACCGCTTCCATATCAAACCACTGCTGCCCCTCTTCACGGGCGACGGCCAGTTTTACATCCTGGCGTTGAGCCAGAACGAAGTCCGGTTGCTGCTGGGCACGCGCTACAGCGTCAGCCAGGTTGACATAGGGCAGGTGGGTGGCAGCCTGGCCGAAGCTATCCCATCTGATAATCATCAAATGAACCTCCAACTCCATTCTTCCGGTTCCACAGGGGGGATGTCCGGGCGTGATTCCGCAACATTCCACGGGCAAGGTGGCGGCAGTGATGAAAGCGACAAGAATGAGCTGCTGCGCTACTTCCACCTGGTCTCGGATGGCTTGACGGAATTTCTCCAGGGAGACCGGGTGCCGCTCGTGTTGGCGGGCGTCGAATACCTGCTTCCAATCTACAAGGAAGCCAACACCTATCCGAACTTGATGGCCACAGTTATCACAGGAAACCCTGATCTGTTGAGCGCCGACGAGTTGCACAAAAGCGCCTGGGATATTGTTCGCCCGCGCTTCCAGACGGCACACAAAGAGGCCGTCGCCAATTACCGGCAACTTGCCGGTCAGACGAGCGAACGAGTGGCAGACACATTGGAAAAGATCGTCCCTGCAGCGTCTGATGGCCGGATTGAAACATTGTTCCTTGCCACCGGAGTGCAACACTGGGGTGTCTTCAACCCGGATACCAATGAGATTGAACACCATGCTCAAATGGAATCTGGCGACGAATCCCTGCTGGACCTGGCGGCTGTTCAAACCTACCTGAAAGGTGGCACAGTCTACGCCGTGGAACCGGACAAAGTGCCGGGGGGCACCTCTGCCGCGGCTGTGCTGCGCTATTGATCAAGCACAAACGCATCAATCTGCGGATGGCCCCATTTCGTTGCTCGTTGCTGAGCGCTTGCGAAATGGGACCACGTGACTCAAGATGCGCGGATAAATTGACTAACTTAGGAGTAATCCAATGACTGACAAGACAAATAAAACAAGCAAAACGAACAAGAAACGACTTCCGCAAGGGCTGCGCAAGCACATCAGGCGGTTGAAGCAAGAGGCTCGTAAAGAAGGCACCGTTTATAGATCACCAATCATACATCGTGCCCCAGCAAAAACAGCCGAATCTTAAATTTCATCTTTGCAGGCGGTCAAAAGGGTGGGAAGTCACAACACGTTGCGCCAGGATCAAGACGTGCTCGTCTGGAAATTTAAACCCTGAGGTATCAATCTCCACCCGGTAGCGCCATTTTTCATCGTTCATGGTCAGGGTGCGCAGCTCGGATATTTCCAATCCCTGACGGGCAAACATGGCTCGATACTCTTCTTCTGTACAATATTGATAGCTCTGCAATCGCTCGGTTTCCCAAAGTTGTTTCCCAAGAAAAATGGACTTGGTTATATAACGGGTGAAATCGCGTTGTGATAGCTCAACGCACAATGGGCCTTCCACCTCGCGATATGCGATGCGATAAGGTTGATACTGCTTTACAAAGTCCTGGAATTCCTGACGTACCTGGTAATCCCGGAAGCGTATGCGCAGGATCTGATGTGGATCCCCGGAAGGCTCCAACCCATCAAACAAGACCAGCCATCCTCCAGACTCGAGGCAGGCAACCGCACCAACAAGAGCCTGTTCTACTCGCTGTTTGGCAGCGGGGAAATCGATTTCGCCCAGTTCAGGGGAAAAACTGTCTGAAAATACTTCATGCAAAGCATTGACGAGAAGCACAAGTTCGAATTTGCCCAGCCCGGCCAGTAAATCTGAGTCTGTAAAATCACCTTCAACACAACGTAAGCCTGCATAATCACGCTGGCAGTG
>JAFGKO010000338.1 GCA_016928525.1 Anaerolineales bacterium
CACCATGCCCAATCCCGCGCGCAGGATGGGAACAAGTCCGATTTTCTCCTGTAGTTCCTGCCCGGTTATTTTGGCGAGCGGCGTTTTCAACTCGCGGGGGACGGTTTGCAGGTCGGCGGTGGCTTCGTAAGTCAGCAGAGCGGCGATTTCGCGCACCAATTCGCGAAACTTCTTGGGATTGGTATTTTTGTCGCGTAGGCGACTGAGTTTATGGGCAACCAGCGGATGTTTGGATTCATAGACGTTGGACATAAGGCCTCCTGTGTGGTTATTTTATTATAGCCTCGAAGGTGATATTCGACCCGTGACTTTTCACTTGATTTTCGCTACACTGGATATGAAACAATGAAGATCGAGTAGTCCTGCGAAGCCGAAGGATGTATCGAGGCCTGACTTTGTTGGTTTTCCTGGCCCGAATGAAAGTGTGAAGATATTATGCCCCTCGAATTTTGTACAGATATCCCCGCCCATGACCAGTTCTGGGAATTATTCCAGACAACGGGATGGAATGAGAATTATCAACTTTCTCCAGATGATTTGATGCGGGCCTTGCGTTCCAGTTGGTATGTGTTGAGCGCCTATGATGGAGTGCGATTGGTGGGCTTTGGCCGTTTGGTCAGTGATGGCGTCTTGCATGCCATGATCTATGAGCTGATCGTGCTGCCCGAATACCAGGGTCAGGGTGTTGGTGGGGAAATCCTGGAAAAACTGGTGGAGAAATGCCGGGAAACTGGCGTGCGCGACATCCAGTTGTTCTGCGCGCAGGGAAAGCGAGATTTCTACGAAAAGCGCGGCTTTGTAGCGCGCCCCGGCGATGGGCCAGGCATGCAGTATGTTTGCCAAGGAGGTTGAGATGAAATTAGAAGGTATTCACATTTTGCTGACTTACCAATGCACGTTCGAGTGCGACCATTGCTTTGTGTGGGGCAGTCCCTGGCAGACGGGCACGCTCTCCTTGGGGCAGATCAAGCTGATCCTCAATCAGGCCAAAATGGCGGGAGTCAGTTCGATATATTTCGAAGGGGGCGAGCCATTCTTGTATTATGCCCTGCTCCTACGCGGGGTTGAGATGGCGCATGAGATGGGCTTCAGTGTGGGCATTGTCTCCAATGCCTACTGGGCGCAAACCCTCGAGGATGCGTTGGTATGGCTCAAACCGTTTGCTGATAAGCTCGAAGACCTGTCTGTTAGCTGTGACCTTTTCCATTACAGCGAGGAGATGCTACACCAAGCGGGTAACGCGGTCCAGGCTGCCGAACAACTTGGCATATCGGTGGGGACGATCAGCGTAGCGCAACCGGAGGAGACGGACGCTGCCAGCAGTCATGGCCAGCTTGAGACTGATGCGGCGGTCATGTTCCGCGGGCGGGCGATCGAAAAATTGGTCCCGCGCGCAACGAAACAGTCTTGGGATTGGTTTACCGAATGCCCGCACGAAGATTTGCGCGATCCCGGGCGCGTGCATTTGGATCCATTGGGTAACCTGCACATTTGCCAGGGGATTTCGATTGGGAACCTGTTCGAGAAGCCGCTGGTTGAAATCTGCGCCGAATATGACCCGGATGCGCATCCCGTTTGCGGACCGTTGCTGAACGGCGGCCCGGTCGCGTTGGTGAGTGAATACGGTCTCCCGCACGCTGCGGACTACGCCGATGCCTGCCACCTGTGCTATGAAGCACGGACGGCGCTACGGACGCACATGCCTGAGATCCTGGGGCCGGACCAGATGTATGGAAAATTTTGATTTGCCCTCACCCTGGCCCTCTACCCTGACGGGCACGCGTCCCGAGGGGAGAGGGGATTGAGGAATAATATGAAATGACGAGCCGCATCCCGAAGATGCGGCCCGTTTGGCAAAGAAACGATTGTTTGTGCGAGTTAGACTAAATTCGGTAGATAACGAATTTGATGTCATTGCCCCGCCACATTTCAGCGGGGTTGCGAGGAGGCTGTAAGCCGACGTGGCAATCTTCTGTTGCCTGGGTTGATATTGTCGAGTAATTTTCACTTTTTAAGCGGGGATTGCTTCGTCGCCGGGTCTCGACACCGCACTGCACCAAACGTAGTGCGGTGTAAGTGTACGCCCCAAAAAGTACGGGGCTACTCGACCAACGGCTCCTCGCAATGACAAGATGGCGACGGAAAAAGAAAATTACCTGGGTGAACGGTTTGTCGTCACCCAGGTGCCGATGATCCCTGCGGCCAGGGCGACGAGCACAATGATCCCTGCCCAGATGCCGGGTGTCGATGCGCGTGACGGAGAGGTTTGTCCCGGGCTTGTTGCGCTCGGTTGAGCGGTCAGCGTTGGGGGGATACTGGAACCTGTAGGAGTAACAACAATGAAAGGCGTAATCGTTACTAGGGGTGTCTTGGTAGGTGGAGGCGGCTGGGTAGCGCCCATTTGGACGAGCAAAATCTGGCCGTCGTAAATTTCAGTGGTTTCGCCCAGGCTATTCCAGGCGCGGATTTGGTCGATGGTCGTGTTGTAGGTGACGGCAATGCTCCACAGCGACTGCCCGTATTGCACTTTATGGATCACATTTCCATCGGGGCGTGCGGTACTGCGCTTGACGGGTATGATGTATTGCGGCACGGAACTATCTGCATTAGCAGAATAGCCACCACTTGCAATCGCGGTCAGGATCTCGTATGCATCATATTGCATTTTGCCGCTGCTGGTCTGCAGGGCCGTTTCCAACACAACGTAAATTTGGTCGCTTACGGCAACACCGGCGCCAATGTCGCTGCGGTCTGGTGAGAGCATGGTATTCGAGTGCGGACCGTCGCCCAGCCAGGCATTCACCGCCTCCTGCGCTGTCCGGGCAGCGATCCAGTTTTCGGAGCGATAGCCATCCATGGAGAGATCGCCTGAAAGCGGGTAGCCCAGGGAAAGCAACCATTGACCGAGTGTGAGCCCATCCGGGCGCGTATGCCCGGGCGCGCCGCCCGCAATCGCGTTGGCTTCCCACTGCGCGATCTGCATCAAGACGGGGTGTGTATTCAAGGGGAGCAATCCGTTCGCGATGCGCAGCACATTGACCGCCTCGATCACTTCCGCCGGGGTGGGTGGGTCCTCTTGCGCCGGGGGACGGGCCAGAACTCCCTTTGGCGGGAGCAGGCTAAGGGTCAAGGTGAGAAGCGCAAGTGCCCAGATCGGCTGTTTTCGCATGTCGGTGTTTGGACTTTATCAAAAACCAGGAGTTGTTTGGTTCAGTACGGACGTCTAAAGGGGAATGTCTTTGTGCCTGGAAATCAGGAAACATACGTTTAATCAACGTCATTAACATTATGTTGCAAAAGACGATAGTCTCCCTATTTGGTGTTGATAGGGATTGGGACAAGTGAAAACAGTTCTTTAACAGACCACATGTGGTCGGTCAAATTGGAAG
>JAFGKO010000339.1 GCA_016928525.1 Anaerolineales bacterium
CTTCCAATTTGACCGACCACATGTGGTCTGTTAAAGAACTGTTTTCACTTGTCCCAATCCCTATCAACACCAAATAGGGAGACTATCCTATTTGGATTATGAAATAAAAGAACCAAAATACTCAAAACGTTGGAGAATATATTATCCAGGAGATATGTTATCGTAAAATCGCTTTTCCTTACAACCTATCTTGAAAAACTGTTTTTACAACTTCGGGAACCTGCTCACCACCATCGCCGCAGTCGGCAGCAGGCCCTTATCGTTCAGCACCATCACCGCGGGCACGTGAAAATCGAAAGTTACAGATAAGAGTAACATTACTTCAACCCCAACTTCTGCCTGACAAAAGCTCGCGTTGTTTTGGCTGCTGCATAAGCAGATTGAGCATCGCTTTTTCAGCAAACTCACCCGGATAGCGTATTCCCACAGAATAACGTTCCATCACCACCAAATCTGCGCGCAACATTTCGAAACTGCTGTCCATTTCTTCACACAACAGCATCAACTCGATCAAATTGTGGATTTTGGGAATATGTTTTTCGTTTTCCTGTAACACAGCCTTGAGATATTTCTCGGCGCACTGCTGGGCATGGAAACAAACCGCATCGTAATTCGGGGTCTTGCGCGCCCGAAGTTCACGGCCTGCGGTGGCAAAGTCGCCTTCAGCCTTGTTGACCCACTCAGCCGTCGCGGGATTCATAGACGACTTTGCCCTCTTCGAGAATGTCGCGCAAAAACCAATCCCCCATTTTCAGACGTTCTGCCAACCGTCTCGGCGTGCGGACGATCAAATCCAATCCAAACCTGTAATCGATTTGCTGGCAGATATTAATTGCCTGCTCGACTTCTCTGAGCGGCGTCTACATCACCACCAGCAAATCCACGTCACTTTCAGGACGCGGCTTCCCGCGCGCATACGACCCGAACAGGATGATCTTCTGCGGGCGGAACTTCTCCGCGATCTGCCGCACCACCTCGTCGATTGCTTTTTGTGGGATGCGCTTGCGTTTATCAACGGTCGGGACTTCGATCACACTCATCTTAAAAAGATTATACAGCAAAAAACGGCGGACTCTCCTCCCGGAAAGCCCGCCGTTCATCAAACATCAGTGTTTATCTGTGTTTATCTGTGGTTAAAGCTTCGGAAACCTGCTTATCACGACCACCGCCGTCGGCAGGACGCCCTTATCGCCCAGCTTCATCATGCCGCCACCGGCACAAAAATGCTCGGTTCTATCTTCGCCGCATCGGATTTGATGCGTGCAAAAACGATTGGCTTGCCTTCACTGCCATACTTATCGAGTAATTCCAGGTTGTACATGCGAATCTCAGGGTCATCTTCTGGCAAGATAACCAACTCGAAATTATCAGGCAAAGATTCGAAGACTTTTGGGTTGCCCATTAAGTAACGCATGATCTCTCCTGTTAGAGAGATGTTGCGCTTAACAATATCGTCTTTTATTTTCTTAGCCATTCTTCGTACCTCCTGCGATAATCACTCCAATTATTCACCAAATCAAACATTGCAACCGTTAACCCTTCATTGAAATCACGCACGCGCATTTCTGTTTTTTCAGCGTCTTGACGTGGATGCATTCTATCACGGTGCGCAAATCCATGTGCGGTGTCATAACGAACTATCGGAGTCCAAACATTGCCTTCAAACTTGCACTCTAATTGGATAGTGAACATCGCTACTTCTCCACTGTCAACTTCAAAGCGGACTCGCAGAGCATTATCTTCATCCAGTACGCGCCGAAATTCAACGGTTCGCATAAAGCAATTTTACAACAAAACAGCGGACTCTCCTCCCGGAAAGCCCGCCGTTTCCTTTTTACGTTTTACGTATTACGCAGTGCTCTCAAAGCTTTGGAAACCTCGAAACCACCGCCGCCGCCGTCGGCAGCAGGCCCTTATCGCCCAGCACCATCTCCGCGGGCGCGGGACCAGCCTTCTCCGGCGCAGATTGGTAGACAAAGATCGGCGTGTCCATTGCAGCGGATTTCAAATCAAGATAAGCCTGGCCGGTCAGGAAGCCTTCGGCGTCCACCGCGCAGGAGGTGACCCAGCCGATGGCCTTGCCGCGTTTGTCCACCACGGGATCGCCGTTGTGGGCCATGCGCACGCCCTTCTCGCCGAAGCGGAAGCGGACCACCACGCCCTTGCGGGTTTTCTCGTTGGCGATGAAGGCCTCGCGCCCGATGAAATACGGCTTGTAGGGCTTGACGTAGGAACCGAAGCCGCCTTCCGCCACGCCCAGGTCCTTATGGCCCATCTTGCCGGAGCCCAGTCCCATCTCGTGACCGTAGAGCGGCAGGCCGGCTTCGGTGCGCAGGCTGTCGCGCGCGCCCAGGCCGATCGGCTTGACGCCGAACTTCTCGCCCGCCTTCAAGACCGCGTTCCAGAAGTCGACCGCCCGCTCCGGATGCACGAACAACTCGAAGGCCATCTTCTCGCCCGTATAACCGGTGCGCGATACGATCAGATCGAATTTGCCGACCACCGCATCGCACAACTCGGTGCGTTTCAGTTTCATGATGCGCGCGCGGGTCTCATCGTCCACGCCCATCGCCAGCAGCGTGTCGCGGCTCTTCGGGCCTTGCAGGGCGATGTCCACGCGCATATCATCGCCCGCCTGCGGGTCACGCAGGTTGCGGATGACGGCCTCGTAGCCGTAGGTCCGCGCCCAGGGGCGGTCCTTGTCGATTTTTACTTTTCCATCGCGCACCGACTCGAACCATGTGCGGTCCTTGTCATCGTTGGAGGCATTGACCACCACCAGGTACTTGTCGGGGGCGCGGCGGTAGACCAGCGTATCGTCGATCACCTCGGCGTCGGGGGTCAGGAAGTGGCTGTACAGGCTCTCGCCCGGCTCCAGCCCGCCGCAGTCGTTGGCGCAGATCGTGTCCAGGAACGAGGCCGCGTCCGCGCCCTCCACCGAGTAGACACCCATGTGCGCCACGTCGAACAGGCCGGCCGCCCCCCGCGTGGCCAGGTGCTCCTCGATGACCGAGGTGTACCAGACCGGCATCTCCCAGCCCGCGAACGGGATGACCTTGGCGTCCAAATCTTTGTGGACTTGATAGAGCGGTGTGCGGCGCAGGGGCGGGTCGGCAGGTTCTTTCCATTCGAAGGACGGCTTCGCCAGAGCCGCCGCTTTCCCGGCCTCGGCACCTGCCCCGCCCGAAGAGGCGGGGTGCTGGCCGATAAACCAGGGTTTCTCTACACTGATTCCCCCTCTCCCTGTGGGAGAGGGCCGGGGTGAGGGCAAGTCGGAGTCCGCCACCACGACCGGACCCGGCAAGCGCAGCGGGTCGAAGTCGGGTCCCCCATCCAGGCGGGTGGAGACATAGCCATCCGACAGGTCGCGCAGCCAGGTACCCACCTCCCCGGCCCTTTCCGCCGGGACAGACAGCAGGTAGGCATTTTCGCCGACGAAGGTCAGCGTTCCGTCGACGGTCCCGCCTGGGGTGGCGACCGTCGACGGGGTCGAGGTGCCAAGCTTGAGCGCGGAAAGATCGGCGCTCAGGGCGTAGTCCAAAAACTGGCGGACGCGAGGGCCTGTCAGGCTGAAAACGCCCGAGGTCGAGACATCGTCCAGATAATAGAAATGAGGGTACCCGTGTTCGGTCGGCTCGAAGTCCATCCCGGCAGCGAGCGCCAGCGCGCGGATTTTCAGTTTGGCATCGTTGAGCGTTTTGAAATCCAGCTTGGCGCGGCGCTGGCGTCCCTTGTGCGGGGTGTCCACGCTGTGGGGGGCGCAGGCCAGCAGCACGTCGGCGATGACGTCGGCCAGTTTGCGAGATTTGGCCTCATCGAAGCCGCGCTGCGTGATCCAGGGCGTGCCCAGGCGGATGCCGGACGGGTCCTTGGCGGATTTGTCACCGGGGATGGTGTTGCGGTTGACCACCACGCCGACGATATCCAGGATGCGCGAGGCGTAATCGCCGCTCAGCGCGGTGCCATCTTCTCCCTTGATAGAGTTGCAGTCGAGGTTGATCAGGTGCGTGTCGGTGCCGCCGAAGGGCACCACCAGCCCGCGCACCCGGAACTGGTCAGCCATTGCGACCGCGTTCTTGATCGTTTGGGCTTGCAATTGCTTGAATTGTTTTGTCTGCGCCAGCTTGAAGGTCAGCGCCAGCGCCGCAAAGACGTTGACGTGCGGGCCGCCCTGTTCGCCGGGGAAGACGGCCTTGTCGAGCTTCTTGGCGATGGCCGCGTCGGTCGTCAAAAGCACCGCACCGCGCGGGCCGTCCAGCGACTTGTGCGTGGTGGACATGACCACGTGGGCGATACCGACCGGCGAAGGTACCACGCCCGCCGCCACCAGCCCGCCGATATGCGAGATGTCGGCCAGCAGGTACGCGCCGACTTCGTCCGCGATCGCGCGGAATTTCTTCCAGTCGGGCATCCATGAATACGAGGAATAGCCCGCGATGATCATCTTCGGCTTGTGCTCCAGTGCCAGCGCGCGGATCTGCTCGTAATCGAGCTGCTGGGTCTCTTCGTTGACCGAGTAATGCACGGCGTTGAAATACTTGCCGCTGCGGTTGACCGATGAGCCATGCGAGAGATGCCCGCCGAAGAGCAGGTTCATCCCCAGCACGGTCTCGCCCAGGTTCATCAGCGCATGGTAGACGGCGTTGTTGGCCGGTCCGCCCGAAAGCGCCTGCACGTTGACGTAGATCTGGTCGGCAGTAAAACCGTTGGCGGCGAAGGCTTCGGCGGCGCGGCGGCGGGCCAGCGCCTCGACCGCGTCGGCGTATTCCACGCCCTTGTAGTAGCGCGGGTCCGAGTTGCGGCGGTAATGTGATAAACGCGCCGGGTAGTCGAGAATTTCTTCATCGGACATCCAGCGCGTTTCTTCGTCGGGGTAGCCCTCAGCGTAGATATTCTGGAAGGCGGAGGCCAGCGCCTCGCGTACCGCCAGCGGGGCCGTGCTTTCAGATGCAATCATAATTAACTTGCGGACCTGGCGCTCGGCTTCGATCTGGGTCAGTTCGTGGACTTCGGGGTCGAGCTCAGCCAGGGAACCGCGAATGAGGTAATCGGACATGGTTAACTCCAGTTGTTAGAGAGTAGTGAAAAGAGAGTAGAGAGTAGTGACGAGAGAATAGAGGGTGGAGAAAAAATTCGAGAGTTGACAGCCAGAGAACTGCTCTCTGTTCTCTACTCTCTGATCTCTGCCCTTGAATTGTAGAACGAGAGGGGGTGGGGGTCAAGTGCCAAATGACACAAGGACTAGCGTACCATGTTAAACATTTCTAAAAAGATTGTATTCAAGATGAAATTTTGCTAAGATAATAGTGAAGAAGAGCGCAATTGAAGAAGGGAGCATGATAGAAAAAATAAGCCAATCGTGAAACTTCACCGAGCATCATTGTTTCATTGGCACTTGTCTTTTAAGGGGAGGCGTTGATTCGATGACTTAATTTGGTCGCTCGACCATCGCACGATGGGGAAGTCATCGGGGAGCCAGTAGCGAAACCGGCCTGTATGGCCGGTTATCTGTTTAAGTCCTTGGGAGGGACGAAATGAAAACTAAAATTTGGTGTTCTCTTATATCGATATTGGTCTTGGTTCTTACACTTACCCAAGTAGGTGCATATAAAGCGTTTGCAAACGGAAATGATCTTTTTATAGATAGTGGCCAGAACTTAGGTGACTCGAATAGTTACGATGTAGCAATGGGGGACTTGGATGGCGATAGTGATCCTGATGCCTTCGTTGCTAACAGTGAAGCCAACAAAGTATGGCTGAATGATGGGACAGGTATATTCAGTGACAGTGGGCAAAGTCTTGGCAACTCTTATAGTTTCAGTGTTGGATTAGCTGATGTTGACAACGATAATGACTTGGATGCCTTTGTAGCCAATTGGCTTGGACAAGCTGACGAGGTATGGCTAAATGATGGAAGTGGAAATTTCATTAATAGCGGTCAAACTCTAGGGAATGATCGCAGTTTAGATGTTGCAATGGGAGATCTGGACAATGACGGTGACATTGATGCCTTGGTTGCTATTGAAAATGGTTCGAACAAAATTTGGCTAAACAATGGAACGGGTATCTTCACCGATAGTGGCCAAAGGCTAGGTAACTCGGCGCACTATGGCGTTACTTTGGGAGACATAGATGGTGATGGTGATTTGGATGCCTTTTTTGCGAAAAGCAGTTGGCCCGACGGACAGTCGGATGAAGTATGGCTAAACAATGGTTCAGGTTCCTTTGAGGATAGCGGTCAAAGGCTTGGCCATTCAAGGAGCAATTACGCTGCACTAGGAGATTTGGATAGTGATGGGGATCTTGATGTCTTCATAGCGAATTATGCCCAGCCTAACGCTATTTGGCTAAATGATGGTTCCGGAATCTTTTATGACACTGGCCAGGGTTTAGGAATATATGGTAGCTCCGAAGTAGCACTTGATGATTTAGATGGTGATGGGGATCTTGACGCTTTCGTCGCAAATGATAATACTGGACCTGACAAGGTATGGCTAAATAATGGTGTAGGCACTTTTACTGATAGTGGTCTAAGCCTGGGTCATGACTATGGTACTGGATTGGTATTAATGGATGTGGATGATGATGGCGACCTTGATGCCTTCGTAGCAAATGGTGCGGGACATTGGTGGCCTAATAAAGTCTGGCTGAATACCTCTGCGACCGAACATACTTTCCAAATAGACGTCAGGCCGATGGACCCAAATATCAGGTTGACGGATGTGACCCCGGATTCGACGGTCGATCTTGATGTGTATAAACACCAGGGAGGCCCTCATATTCTAGATCTGACTCTAGAAACCTCTTCAGATGGCGAGGCTTCTTGGGATGGTTGGGGGAGTGGAGTCTATTTGGTACCCGGCACCTATATTGTGGCGACTGACAATGGAACAAATCCGCTGATAACCAGAACGTTCACAGTTATTGATGCCCTTTACGAAATGGTCGATGTGGAGGCGGATCAAGCGGTCGGTCACGCGCCGGCAGGCACTGAGGTGGAGGTCACCTTCCGGAAATTTGCATCGGACGATGGAACTATACCTGGGCAGGAAGACAGCCTGCGTGTAACAGCTGATGAGAACGGTCGCTGGGTGGCCGACTTTGGAGCAGAGGGTATCGATATTCCACCATACGCAATACACAAAATAACGGTAGAGGTATGGGTCGATGACTCGCCGGTTGGTTATCTTATTGACACCGCACCAGAAATCTTCGTTACTCCCTACGGTTTGGAAAGTGGAATTTGGATCAAAAGCTTCACCCCTGACTCGCCTGTCACAGTGGAGGTATACGAAGGTCCGGGCGAGTATCTTGTCATCGGTCCGCACACGCTCCAGACAGATCCAAGTGGCGCTGTGTTTTTCAAAGCCAGCCCATGGGGTGGCTTGCTACCCGGATATTACGTTGTTGTTACCGACGAGGCCACTGGCGTTTCCAAGACACACGTTATTGAGTCCGTCGACTTGGAAGTGGATGCGGAAAACGATGTCGCCTCGGGAAACGCTCTTCCAGGCGCGCGGGTTTTTGTACGTTACTTCGATTCCGGCACCACAGTCCAGATAAACACCTATGCGGATGAAAACGGTCACTGGCTTGCGGACTTTGGGACAAAAGGTGTGGATCTTCCGGCAGGATACGTGGATCTTGATGCGCAGGTATACGATGAAGATTTCGATAGTACGTACGTTTTAGCCAACCAGACTCCTATAATTACCTCTATCGACGCGCCAACCGTCCCAGTTCTACTCGGACAGAGCATTGACGCAACCATCACTTTCAGCGATTCTGATCCCGATGATACCCACTCAGTTACCTGGGATTGGGGTGATGGATTAACAACAACGGCTCCCGCTGCGCCGCCATCTGCCTCCGCTTCACATACATACACTACCCCTGGCGTTTATACGGTAAAAGCAACGATCACCGATATGGCTGGGGATTCGGATACTGCCACGTTCCAATACGTGGTCATCTATGATCCCGAAGGCGGATTCGTCACCGGCGGAGGGTGGATCTGGTCGCCCGAAGGAGCTTATACCCCTGATCCATCTTTGACCGGAAAAGCTACCTTTGGCTTTGTCTCCAAGTACAAGAAAGGCGCAAGCGTACCGACCGGCAACACCGAGTTCCAATTTAAGGTTGCGGACTTGAACTTCAAGAGCATATCCTATGACTGGCTGGTAATCGCTGGTTCCAAAGCCAAGTACAAGGGCACCGGAACGATCAATGGGACTGGAGAGTATAAATTCATGCTCTCCGCCATCGATGGCACGCCTGACATGTTCCGCATCAAGATTTGGGATAAGGCAACTGAAGTGGTTGTTTACGATAACCAGATCGGTGTGGCAGACGATGCCGATCCCGTGACGGCAATTGGAGGCGGCTCGATCGTCGTCCATAAGGAGAAGTAACAGGTAGTCCCTTTGTTGCACGAACTCTGGCAGGTAAAAACCGTCCCGAAGGTTTGGATAAACCAATGTAGCTTCTTTCAAACCCTTCGGGACGATTGTTTCAAGAAACTTTAGAAAATTGGGGCTTGAAATCAGCATTTAAAAACGCTACACTGATTCTATGACAATCCCATCCACAACCGGACAACTCCGTGATCTCGAGGGACGCCATAAACTGCTGCTGCGTCTCGTCGAGCTGAGCGTCACGCTGAACTCGACGCTTGACCTGGAGACCCTGCTCCAATTCATTACTGCGACGGCGACCGAGCTATTGGAGTGTGAAGCCGCGTCCATCCTGCTGTACGATGAGAAGAATCCGCGCCTGTTCTTTGCGGCGGCCACGGGATCGGATCCTGCCAAGCTGGCGGAAATCCCTGTCCCGATTGGGGGCAGTCTGGCAGGGACGATTTTCCGCACCAACCACCCAATGATCTTGAACGACGTGCAAGAGGATCCCCGCCATTACTCTATCGTTGCTGACCATGTCAAATTCAAAGTTAAAACTTTGCTCGGCGTGCCCATGCCCATCAAGGACCGGACAATGGGCGTGTTGGAAGCGATCAATAAACATGACGGCGCCTTCGACGAGGGTGATGTCTCGATTTTATCCGTCATTGCTGCGCACGCTGCCATCGCGATCAACAACGCGCGCCTGCATATGTCCACGCAGCAGGCCCTGGCGAGGGCGAGGGAGGCAAATCAGATCAAAAATCGTTTCCTGGCGCTTGCCTCCCACGAATTACGCGCCCCTCTCGGTGTGATCATCGAATACGCGACATTCCTTCAGCGGGAACCAGAAGACGAACTCTCGGATCACGTCGATCGGGTGGCCAACGCGGCGACAAAAGTGCGTTCGTTGCTTGACCAAATGAACAACCTGACCCTGCTCCAATCCGATGAAATGGAAATGAGCCCGGTGAAGATTCCAATACAGGATGTGTTGAATTGCGCCCTGGATGAAGTCAAATACTTCGCTGCGAAACAGGACCTGCAACTTGTCTTCGCTTTTCAAGATGATCCAATCTATGTGAATCTGGACCTCGAAAAAACCACGCTGGCGTTTGTCAATCTGCTAAATAATGCCATCCGTTTTTCACCCGAGGGAAGTCAGATTGTGGTTGGCGCAATCGAACAGGGCGACGAAATCATGGCATGGGTGCAGGATAAAGGGATTGGCATCCCTGAAGACCAATTGCAAAAGATATTCGAAGAGTTCTATCAGATCGAACCGCCAGATACGCGAGGCCATAGCGGGCTTGGAATTGGGCTCACAATCGCAAAGGGATTGATCGAAGCGCAGGGAGGGGAGATCTGGGCAGAGTCCGAGGGAGAGGGGAAAGGCTCGACATTCAAGGTAATCATGCCAGCAGCATAAGAATCGCAGAAATCAAAAACTGACAGGCCAGGCGACCTGTCAGTTTTTTGTTCCCAAGGGAAATGTCGCTGATTTTGTTACATGTTTTTCCCTTTAAAAAACGCGTGCATTTGTTTCAAGATCCCACGCCACTCAGCCTCGGCATCCACCTTGCGCTGGATCTCGGCGGCGCGCGTGGCCATGATGCCCATCACACGCACGTCCTCCCCGGCATCCAGCCAGAAGCCGTGACCGTTTTGGCAGGTGTCGAGTCTCAGGTCATACAGGCGGTACTGGAATTCCTGCAAATGAGACTCGCAATGCGGGCAAAAACAGTTTGTCGCCGTCTCATGATGTACCAGTGAGCCTTTGTGACTGTCATCGTCAAAGACAATATCTTCAAGGCGGTCGAGTTCTTCGAAGTCCAGCCACATGCCACGGCAATTCGGACAGCATTCCACTTCCATCATGCCTTTATAGGATTTCCTGACCAGCGTGGTCCCGCACTTAGGGCATTTCATGTTCTTCTTCCTCTGGAAATACTTTTCCGACCAACATCTCAACTGTCTCGCCGCCGGCATTAAGGTCCAACCAGGCCAGGAATTCGACATTGCCTTTCGGCCCCAAAATCGGCGAGCGGATCAGGCCTTTGACGTCAAACCCTTCGCTTTTCGCAAAAGTCAGCACATCGAGCAACACCTGGCGGTGGATTTCCGGGTCACGGATGACGCCGTCGCCACGTGAAACATCCTTGCGCCCGGCTTCGAATTGGGGTTTGATCAGGGCGACCACACCCCCCTCCGTCTCCCCCCATTTGCTTCGCAAATGGGGGGAGTGCCCCGAAGGGGCGAGGGGAGTAGGGGCTAACCAATTTCTCACCACCGGCAGCAAGATCTTGAGCGAAATAAACGACGCATCGATGGTCACAAAGTCCACAGGTTCGGGTAAATTTTCCACATAACGCGCGTTGGTTTGTTCCATCACCACCGCGCGCGGATGATTGCGCAACTTCCAGTGCAAAATGCCTTTGCCGACATCGATGGCAAACACTTTGTCCACACCTCGCTGAAGCATGCAATCCGTAAAGCCGCCTGTGGATGCGCCCACGTCAGCGCAAACCAGGCCAGCGACGTCGATGCCGAAGGCTTCCAGCGCCGCCTCCAGCTTTTCGCCGCCGCGCGAGACGAAGCGCGGACCGGAGTCTACTGTCAGCACGGAGTCCGGGGTTACCCCGATAGCAGGCTTGAGCGTGACCTGATCGTCCACGCGCACCTGCCCGGCCATGATCATAGCCTGGGCCTTGGCGCGGCTTTCAGCCAATCCGCGTTCGACAAGCAACAGGTCCAGACGAGTCTTTGGCATGGCTGTATTGTAATCCCTCAAAGCTGAATCGAAAAATAGGAGCCGACTTTCCTCTGGCTCCCGATTCTTGAAGGCGCAGGTTACCTACACCTGGCAGTTAGGGCAGAGATAGCAGGCCCCACCCAGGTACGAGATTTTTTGGATCTCGATGCCGCAGTTAGGACAGGGTTTATCGACGGTTTTGCTGTCCATCAGACGCACATAGCCGCCCGGATTGCCGTAAAGATCGTATTCGTCGTAGCGCCCGCCTTGCTCGACGGCTTTGGCAATCGTCGACTGGATGGCATCGTAAAGGCGTTGTCGCTCCTCGGGCGTGATATCGGGCGTCTTACGTCTCGGGCTGAGCCGGGCATGAAAGAGGATATCCTGCACGATGGCGTTGCCCAATCCGCTGACGTGGTTGGACATGACGTAACCCGTGGCAACCAAAAAGCCCTTGATTCCTTTGGATGTCTTCTCAGGGTATTCGTCCAGCATGCTGTTGAAACGCTCGAAAGTGAAATCCGGATGAAGCGGCGGCAGGCCGGTCTCAGCGTGCGGGCGTTCATTGAATTCGGCGGCATCGAGTAGTTTAACTGCTCCCCACATTTGTAGCGCATAGGTCAGGTGGGAACCATCGCTGAATTCCCAGAGCAGGTGACACTTGGCGGGCACCGCCTCGCCGGGGGCGTGATAGAGGATCTTGCCGCCAGCGTCGCCCCACCAGAGCATATTCTCCCTGCCCATGTAGATGTAGACCGAACGTCCGTAGCTGCTGGCGCCGGTGATGGTTTTCCCTGGCAAGATGATCTCGTATTCCTCTACCGGGCGATTGAGCCACAGGAATTTGTGTGTTTGTGTGCCACGCGCAAAGCGTTTGATAGTTTTTCCGGTTAATTCAGCATTCATCTGGCGTGCCAGGGTGACGGCTTCAGGCATTTCGATCATGGTGTTCCTCCTACCGATTCTAATGTCCGGCAGCGTGGTCGAACTCTTTTTTCAACTGGTTGCGTTCTTCCTTGGGGATGGTATGCCAGCGTACGCCGCGGATGGCGCCCTCGATCGCGTAAAGCATGTTATAGCAAGCGCCCGGATCCACACCTGCGTGGATTTTCAGGGTGACTTCCACGCTGCCAAGCAAAGCCAGGTCATCGTAGCAGGTGATACCAGCCGAGACAAGTTTTGTGGCCAGGGCTTCCCCGATATTGGGGAGGTCGGCCAGGTTTTCCATTGTTTGCTCTTCTACCATAAAGTCCCTCCCGGACCAAAAAGAACATAAGTTCTATTTCTGATTATACCACAAGTGACCAGCTCCGTTGAAGAATCAGGTAAAATTGCCGCATGCTGAAAGCCTTGTTCAAAACCATGCGCCCAAAACAGTGGGCCAAGAATGTTTTTTTGCTGGCCGCCGTGGTCTTCGACCGCAAGCTGACCAATACGGATGCCATGCTGCACACCCTGCTCGGCGTGCTCACCTTCAGCCTGGTAGCCAGTGTAGTCTACATCATCAATGACATTGCGGATGTCGAAGCAGACCGCCAGCACCCGACCAAACGCAACCGCCCTATCGCGGCTGGTAAGTTATCTATCCCGGCGGCCTGGGCCTTTGCGGTCGTCTTGTTGCTGGTCTCCTTCCCGGTCGCCTTCTGGCTTTCTCCTGCTTTTGCGCTCATTGCCTTGCTTTATTTAATCCTCAACCTGGCCTATTCCAAATGGCTCAAGCATGTCGTGCTACTTGACATCATCCTGCTGGCTTCGTTGTATGTTATCCGCGTGGCGGCTGGTGTGGCGCTTATCGATGTCGTCCGCTTTTCGCCCTGGATTTATATCTTCACCACTTTCCTGGCACTGCTGATGGGTACCGGCAAACGACGCGCTGAGCTTTCCG
Source organism: Anaerolineales bacterium (assembly GCA_016928525.1). The sequence continues at coordinate 13,034 of JAFGKO010000339.1, forward strand.
AAATTGCCGATGGTCCCAACGCCCAACGACGCGTGCTGGACGGCTACACCCTGAGTTTCCTGGATCAGCTCATTACGCTGGCTTCCGGTATGACCATCATCACCTACAGCCTGTACACTTTCTCGGCGCCCAACCTGCCCGAAAATCACATCATGATGCTGACCATTCCCTTCTTAATGTACGGGATCTTTCGCTACCAATATCTGTTGCAAGTCCAAGACACCGGCAGTGCGCCCGAAGAAGTGGTTCTTTCCGATCGACCGCTGCAATTAGCGATTGTGCTTTGGGGGCTGACCGTGCTGGTTGTGTTTTACATCTCATGAGCAAGGCTTCCGCACCCGGCAAGATCATCCTGTTTGGGGAACACGCCGTCGTATATGGCCACCCGGCCCTGGCTGTGCCGGTTGCGCATGTGCAGGCAGAAGTGCGGATCGACAGGATTTTCAGTCCCGGGATTCGCCTCAACGCCCCCAACATTCAACTCAACGAAAAGCTGGATGCGCTCGCGCCTTCCCACCCGCTGGCTGCTACCGTTCGAAACACACTTGCCGCGCTGGAGGTGGACTCGCTCTCAGGCGTGAGTATCCTGGTTCGCTCGAGCATCCCCGTCGCTTCAGGACTTGGTTCCGGCGCGGCCGTTTCGGTTGCCATCATCCGCGCGCTGGCAAAACACTTGAATAAGGATTTGACCGACGAGCAAGTCAGCGCACTGGCCTTTGAGACCGAGAAGCTGTATCACGGCACGCCCTCAGGGATCGACAACAATGTCGTGACATACGCAAAGCCGGTCTATTTTGTCAAAGACCAACCGGTCGAGATCCTGCACGTCAAGAAACCGTTCACGATCTTGATCGGCGATACCGGCATTCCCGCTTCCACCAAAGAAGCTGTCCGCCATGTGCGGGTGCAGAGGCATAAAAACCCTGAACGCTATGAAACGCTTTTCGCAGCGATCGGTAGCATTGCCAATACAGCACGCCAACTGATCGAAAGCGGTATGCCTGAGAGCTTTGGTCCGTTGATGGACGCGAATCATGCCTTGCTGCGAAATATGCAGGTTTCATCTCCGGAACTCGACCATCTCGTAGAAGTAGCTCGCAAAGCAGGCGCACTGGGAGCCAAAATGTCTGGCGGCGGGCGCGGTGGAAACATGATTGCGCTGGTCCCTCCTGGTAAAGCGGGAGCAGTTTCCCGGTCCTTGAAAGAGGCGGGGGCGACCAATACGATTATCACCAAAGTGGAGTAACTTTTATGCCCAACACAGCAGACGTCATCATCATCGGCGCGGGTGTCCACGGAGCCAGCCTGGCCTTCCACCTGGCGCAGCGCGGAGTGAAGCCCATCGTGCTGGAAAAGGATTTCGCTGGCGCTGGCGCGACCGGTCGCTCTAGTGGCCTTGTCCGTATGCATTACGATGTGCGCCAGGACTCGGAACTGGCCTGGGTGTCATTCGGATATTTCAGGAACTGGGCTGAGCACGTCGGCGGGGACACTTCGACTTCGCTCGGTGCAGGCTCAGGCTTCACCCGTACGGGCTTCCTCCAAATTGTAGCGCGCGAGGACGAAGAGGCGCTGCGCAAGAACACCGCCATGCACCAGGACATCGGCATCGCCTCCTTCTTGATTTCTGCAGAGGATGTCAAGCGGCTGGCGATCTCCTTCGTCACGGATGATTTCGATATCGCCGCATATGAACCTGAGTCGGGCTACGCCGACCCAACTGGCACCACCAATGCCTTCATGTCTGCCGCTCGCGCAAAGGGAGCGCGCCTGGTACAGGATTGTGAAGTAACAGGGGTTCAAGTGCAGGGCGGTAAGGTCATAGGCGTGGATACAAGTCGCGGTGTTTTCTCCGGCCCGGTGATCGTCAACGCAGCGGGCGCCTGGGCGGACAAACTGAATGCCATGGTCGGCCTTGATCTGCCTTTCACCACCTGGCGGCACGACACCATGTTCGTGGGCAGGCCCAAAGAAATCGGACCCAGCCACCCCACCGTGATCGACTTCCCCAAAGAGATGTACTTCCGCCCTGAAACCGGCGGGTTGATGCTGGTCGGCCTCGAAGACGGCAATCCGCTGGGCGACTCGCCTGATGGCGACACCGACCATGCCATGAAGGGATTTGTCGAACGCGCCATCGAACGTATCTGCCAGCGTGTGCCTGTCATGGAAAATAGCTACCTGCACACTGCCCACGGCGGCTACGATGGCATCACCCCCGACCAGCATCCCCTGCTCGGTCAGGCCGGGCCGGAAGGCTTCTACCTCCAGTGCGGGATGAGCGGTACGGGCTTCAAGATCGCTCCTGCGGTGGGACTGTGCATGTCCGAGTTGATCCTGGACGGCGCAGCCAGGGCTGTGGATATTTCGATTTACCGTCCGCAGCGCTTTGCAGAGGGCCAGGAGATCAAGGGCAATTACCAGAGTATCTGGCATTAAAAATAATTGAACCGCGAAGGGACGAAGAACGCGAAGGAAAACACAAACTTTGCGAGTTTTGCGCCCTTTGCGGTGAAAAAGGGAAGAGCACCATGCAAAAAAACACCATTATTTTGATGTTGCTCATCGTTTCCCTGACTGCCTGCCTGTCCCCGTCAGGGGGGTCATCCCCCACTCCCATCACGGTCACAGCCACGCTGCCTCCCACCGGCACTCCCACGTCGATTCCCAGCGCTACGCCCACCAACCTGCCACCCACGCCTGTCCCCATTACCCTGCGCCCCGTTTACACCCTTACCACCACCTTCGACTACGACCGCCATTTCGTCTCCGTCGACGAAACAATTCTCTATCCAAACCATACTGGTGATAGCCTCGATACCTTGACATTAGCAATCGCTGCCAATCTCTGGCCGAACTGTTTCCGACTGGAGAGTATCATCGTCGATGAAACTCTCGTAACTGACTTCACGCTGGACGGACATCGCCTGGACATTCCGCTTCCCGCACCGCTCGAATCTGAAACCGTTTCAGAACTTCATCTGCGCTACAGCCTGTCCCTGCCCTACACAGACCAGGCCCATAGCTTGCGCGCGCGCATCTTCGGCTACGGCGACTTGCAAACCAACCTGACCAACTGGTACCCATTCATTGTTCCCTTCATCGACGGCGAATGGATCATCCGCGAACCCTGGTCACATGGGGAATATCTTGTCTATCCGCTGGCAGACTTCAGCCTCGACCTCAAGTTCACAAATCCCGAGAACGCCCCGGTCGTGGCATCCAGCGGCGCTCCCGAACCCAACGACGGATACACTCGCTACACATTGACCGCGAGCCGCGCCTTTGCCCTCTCTGCCAGCCGCGATTTCGAGGTTGCCAGCTTGAAGGTGGGGGACATTAAAGTTTCCAGCTATTATTTTCCCATCTACAAACGCGCCGGGGAGGGCGCGCTCATCGCCAGCAAACAGGCCGTCGAAGTCTTCTCACAGCGTTTCGGGCCATACCCACATAAGACACTTTCCATCGTCATTGCAGATTTCATGGACAGCATGGAATATTCCGCGCTGTACTTCAACAGTCGGTATTTCTACGATCAATTCGACGGTACAGCTCAGAACTATCTGACCTTCGTCTCCGTCCACGAGACGGCGCACCAGTGGTGGTTCGAACAGGTCGCCAACGACCAGGCTCTCGAGCCCTGGCTGGATGAATCGCTTGCAACCTACTCGGAAGAAATCTTTTACGAAACACAATATCCCGATCTCGTCTCGTGGTGGTGGTCTTATCGCATAGATTTCTTCGAGCCCAGCGGCTATATTGATATCCCCGTCTATCAAGGCCAAAACGACGACACTTACAAGCACAGCGTTTATTTCAATGGCGCACACTTCCTGCGGGATTTGCGTGCCCGCATCGGTGACGAAGCTTTCTACGCTTTCATAAAAGACTACTTCACCCAGAACAAAGGCAAGATCGCCAACCGCAACGATTTTTTTACCATCCTGGATGCGCACACAGATGTGGATTATTCAGATATTCTGCGGGGATATTTCCGATACCGGTAAATTACCGGTTGCCGCCTGCCAGTTTGACAGCTTCCGGTAACCTGCGCAGCGTGTACATGGCCCAGATTCCAACCGCGGGTCCTAAAGCAAGAAAAGCGAAAGCCCAACTCCATCCGAAACAGCTTTCAAGCGTGGGCACCAACCGGATGGTCACCAGTGTCAGTAAAAAACCGAGGCTCGTTTGCAAGGTCAAGGCCGTGCCTGTGTATTCAGTTCGGCAGAGTTCGCTGACCGCTGCAGAGAATTGCGCCGAATCGGCCACGATGGCGAACCCCCAGATCAGGCACAATATAACGAGCAAAATTGGATTCCTGCCGAACAATGATCCTACGAAGACAGAACATAGCCCACTCGTCACCAACGAGACGATTGTCACCGTTGTTCGACCGAACCTGTCTGCCAGTTGACCTGCGACAAGGCTGCCGAGCCCTCCCATGCCGATCACGAAAAAAGCAACTGCGCTGGACCAGGTTTCGTTTATGCCCACAGCCTTGAAGCTGGCTGCGAGAAAAACCTGTATCCAGGCCCACATCGCAAACAACTCCCACATGTGACCGAGATAGCCCAGGTTGGCCAGCACAAGATCGCGCTGGCGCATGACTTCCCCCACATATTTCCAGTTGAATTTGGGTGTGGAGGTGCGGTATGGTCCCTCCTTGATAAACAGCAGCGTGATCAATCCGCCAAGCGCGGCAAATGTCGCCGTCGAATAGATGACCTGTTTCCAATCGCTGACGCCGCCTAGTGCATTGACGATGTACGGCGAGGCCGAACCGATGGTCAATGCACCGACCAAAAGCCCGATGCCAAAGCCGCGGTCTCCCTGAGTCCAGGTCGCGATGATCTTCATCCCAACGGGGTAGACGCCCACCAGAAACACCCCGGTCAACAGGCGGAGGACGAGCGCAATCGGGAAACTGGTTGCGATCCATCCTATCAGTGCAGTTGAGAGCGCAGCCAGGAATGCGGAAACTGCCATTAAACGCGGAGCAGGCAGGAGGTCCGAAAGGTTCGTGAGGGCCGACAAAAGTGCGCCGATCACGAATCCAAGCTGCACCGACATGGTCAACCAGGAACGCCCAGAATCATCCAGTGACCAAAGCTGTGTCAATGCAGGTACGACAGCCGACGCGGAAAAATAGACCGCCATGGAGAGTAATACCGATAATGAAAGCAGGATGAGCGTACGCCCCTTATCTTTCATGATCAAGTTCCTTTTGAATGTGTCCTCTGGAATCCTTTCCCCGTTTTGGCGGACAGCAGTGATTTTTCGTTGGGCAATATATGTTGTTACCCCTGTTCACAATACGCCTAAAATAAAAACCCATGAAGAGATTATACACGCCCTTGAGAAAAGGCACGTCGACGGCGTTGTAGCGTAGACGCTTGTGTCAGCGAATTCATCTTGTGAGTTGCTGGAAGGAACCATGTATCAAAAGAAAAGCAAATATAATCCAGGGCAACGTGCTTTTTATCGGTAGTAAGTCTAAAATTCAGGAGGATTTATGGCATTAAAGGTAATTGGAGCTGGTTTTGGACGGACAGGGACGCGATCATTGAAAACTGCATTGGAAGAGTTGGGATTTGGTAAGTGCTATCATATGGAAGAAGTGATTAAGAATCCCCGGCATATGAAATATTGGGGGAAGATCATGGAAGGTGACAAAGCGGATTGGGAGGCTTTGTTCAAAGGATATCAATCTGCAACAGATTGGCCCACAGCTGCCTATTACCGGGACCTGATGGATGTATACCCTGATGCGAAGATCATCCTCACGGTCCGCGATCCCGAAAGCTGGCACAAAAGTATCATGAATACGGTCTACCAACTCAGCAGGAGGTTTGGCCGTTTTGCGCGAATTATTCCAGTGGTGCACCGGTTTTTGATTGGGATGGAAAAGGTGGTCTGGGAAGGTGTCTTTCACAACAAGCTGGAAGATAAGGCCCATGCCGTCGCGGTCTTCAAGGAACACATCGAAGAAGTGAAACGCATTGTACCGAAAGACCGTTTATTGATTTTCGAAGCCAGGCACGGGTGGGAACCACTGTGCGCATTCCTCAATGTGCCAGTGCCTGCAAATAAGCCTTATCCGCACAAGAACAAAGGAGCGCTGCTAAGGCAGATATTGAAATACAGCACCCTGCTGAAATGGGGGACAGTGATTGTGCTCACAGCACTCCTGTATTGGCTCGTTCGCACTTTGATTGTATGACAATCCACTGACAAAGAACCCTCGTGCAGTACGAAAGGCAAATAGACTTGATGTCGTCTATGTGACTGCACAACTTTATTCCTTTCCATTTACAGGATAATGAGAAGATATGTCGCAGACACAAAGCACTGACAAGACCGAATTTTCGATTCACCCCGCCACGAAAATTGGTCCCGTTTCATTGACTGTAGCCAATCTGGATAGCCAGATCACTTTCTACCAACAGGCACTGGGATTTACGTTGCACCAGCGCGAAGGCAACGAGGCCACCTTGGGAACTGGTGAAAGGGAGTTACTGCATCTGGTAGAACAACCCGGCTTCAAACGCTACCAGGGCGTGACAGGGTTGTATCACTTCGCAGTGCTCTTCCCCGACCGGCGCGAACTTGCGCGAGCGATGGCGCGGCTTTTCGTCTTGAAATATCCAAATTACCCCACCGACCATATCATGACCAAAACAACTTACCTCGATGACCCGGAAGGCAACGGCATCGAGTTGTATTGTGAATCACCGGAAGATGGTTCATGGTCCATGTCAAGCGGAGATTTTGTCACGCGCCGTGCAGACGGCACCTTGAGCAATGGACGCGAACCATTGGATGTGAAAGCGCTCTACAGCCATCTCAGAGAAGATGACAGATTGGATGTGCCCATTCCGAATGAAACACGCATTGGGCATGTACATTTGCACGTTCACAACGTGGATGAAACCGTGGATTTCTATCACGGTGTACTGGGCTTTGATGTGATGGGCAATGCTAAAACCATGCAAGCAGCATTTGTCTCAGCGGGCGGCTACCACCATCATGTTGGTCTGAACACCTGGCAGGACGAAGGCGCTCCGTCACCGCCAGCCGACGCGCTCGGACTACGCCATTTCTCGGTAGAATTACCCGACCAATCTGCGCTGGATGAGGTCATCGCGCGGGTTGAGGCCGCAGGCACCCCTGCCAATCAGACCAAGGATGGCCTGCTGCTGCATGACCCGCCCCAGAACGGCGTGGTGTTGAAGAAGAAAAGCTGAGATAAAACCATCCGAAGCTCGCAACTTCGGATGGTTTTTGATTCAGGCCCTCTATAAAACTGCTCTCGTCGCCGTTCCCGGCGGCGAGGACTTCGCCTCGAGCCTATAAATTCTAATCCCCCATCACCTTCAAATAGTGCTCATCGAACGCCGCCAGCAGGCTCTCACGTGGCGTATACCAGCCAGGAGTGTAAGCTTTTGATTCCACACCCTGTTGGCTCAACTCGCAGACATGCCAATCCTGCAGGTTGGTCTCGTGCCAGAAATCCACCGCTTCCTGCGGGCGGAAATTGGGCTGGTTCTGGGCATCAGGATGGAATAGCCACTCGCTAACGATTTTGCTATGTCCTGGCGCTTCAGGGAAGACCAGGTGGAACATCACGTAGTCAGGGTGGATGTTCAAGAGCAGATTGGACAGGATGGAATAGTAATATCCACGCTGGCTCTCGTTTTCGTCGAGGTCGCCCAGCGGAAGCGCGCACGTTCTTCCCGTGACCGTCATGCTGCCACCGCTGGTGATGCTCAAGAATCCGCCCAGGAAAGGCCCCTCGACCAGGTCGTTCTCGGCGCTGGTGTAGTTGGCGTATTTATTCAACACGGGATGGATAGTGGGACAGTGGTAGCACTCGTTGAAATTCTGGAAGACGTATTTCCAGTTGGATTTGACATCGTACGAAATGCGCTGATGGGATTTCAAACTGCCCATGTTCCATCGGCTGAGACGGCCGATCAGCGGCGCGTACATCTCGGTAAATGGTTCAGGTTCATCAAGACCGAGATGGACGAAGATAAAGCCTTCCCAAATTTCAACAGGCGCGGCGCGCAGGGGATAATCTTCCCAGCGGAAGCCTTCCACGTCTTTCATGAACGGCGCGCCGATCAGCTTGCCGTCCAGGCCGTAGGTCCAGGCATGATAAGTACACTGGATGCTGTTACTGAACTGTCCTTCAGCAGCTTCGCAAATCCGCGTGCCGCGGTGACGGCAGACATTGTAAAAGGCGCAGATCTGATTTCCCTTGTCCCGCAGGATGATCAGGCTCTCACCAAAAAAATCGAGCAGGAAGTAATCGCCCGGGTTCGGGATACGGCTCTGATGGCCGGCGCAAGTCCAGTAGCTGTTGAAGATGCGCTCTTTTTCCCGTTCGAATACTTCGTCGGACGTATAGTATTTCTGCGAGAGGGTCATCGAGCCGGCAGTAAACGTGTCGGATGTTTTGTGATAGGTAACCATTAAAAGATCTCCTTTTTATATGTCACTGCGAACGACTGAAAGGAGCGCGGCAGTCTCAAGTAATCAATAAACACGAGATTGCCACGCCGCCCTTCGACTTCGCTACGCTCCGCTCAGGGCGGCTCGCAATGACATCATTGCCTTATTTTTCCTTCAACACCACCTTCGCCGCATTGCGCCCACTCGCGCCGCTGACACCGCCCCCGGCATGGACGCCGCTGCCGCACAGATACAATCCCTCAATCGGCGTTTTATGGTTTGACCAGCCCGGGATGGGACGCATGAACATGAACTGGTCGAGCATGATCTGTCCGTGGTTGAGGTCGCCTTCGATGAGGGAGTAGGTGGTTTCCAGGTCGGCTGGCGTTAAAGACTTTAGACTTTGGACTTTAGACTTCAGATCAGGGAAATGTTCTGCCAATGTGTTAATTGCTAAGTTTTCAACCCGTTTTCTTCCTTCTTCCCAATTCCCTTTTTTCAACTGAAAAGGGGCAAATTGAAAATGGACCGAAACCACATTTTCAGTTGTAGTCACTTCAAGATAAGGTTTTCCAGAGATTTCACCATATTTGGCGGCATCGTAGGCTTTTTCCAGGTAGCGCAGGGAGGGGGCAACTGCATAGGTTGTAGACGGCATCATCCCATCAGGCAGGGACGCCACACCCAAATGCACTTTTGCGACCGAGCCGCGCATCTTGATAGACTGCACGTTCCAGACGAAGGTGGGAGTCAGTTCCATCGGGCCGATCAGGGATAGAAACGTCCGTTTGGGATCGGTTGCGGAGAGAACTGTTGCTGCATCAATCTCTTCGCCGTTTGACAAAACTACACCTGTAGCGCGTCCACCTTTGACTTTGATGCGCGCAACCTCTGCATTCAAGCGGATTTCCGCGCCATAAGCTTTGGCAGCCTCGACCAACGAGCCCGTGACTCGCCCGGCTTGGCCAATGTGCCGGTGTGCCAATCCACCGCGGTTGAGCCAGTTGTGGAGCATATTAAAGGTTGTTCCGGCAGACATGACCCCCAGTGTCACGCCGTGAATACCGAGCGAGGCGAGTGCCGCCTTCACCTGCTCGGATTCGAACCACTCCTCCACGAATTCGACCGCCGTCATCGGCAAAGCGCGGATGATGTCCAGCATGTCTTTGCGGCCCATGGAGCGCAGTTTGAGTCCCAACTGGGCCAAAGGCAGGCCTTCGCTCAGGGAGTCGGGTTTGGGCAAACGGGGCATAGACGTACGGTATGCGGCTTCGAGGAAAGAAGTCGCTTTGGACATGAAGGCCAGGAAATCCGGCCAGCGCGCTGCGTCTTTGGCGGAGAAGCGTTTGATGGATTCGGTTGCTTTCACGGGATCATCGTAGGTCACGCTTACATTGTCCCCGAAGGGGAAAACGTGACCTGCATCGAGGAGCGAGATAAATTCTGATTTAGCGAAAACAGGCTTAGGTTTGAGTCCAAAGCGAGGCAAATTCAAATCGCGGATGATATCGGGGCGCAGAGTCCCGCTCTGGAGCGTGTCCGCTTTGAAGCCGTCGAATTCTTCCGTCACCAGCGTGCCGCCGGGGATGGCGCGTCGTTCGAGCACGAGCACCTTTTTACTAGCCTTGGCAAGATAGGCGGCGGAGACTAAACCGTTATGTCCCGCGCCGATAATAATTGTTTCATAGTTTTTCATGAGTAACCCTTATTCACCACGGAGACACAGAATCACGGAGCTTTTAATTTCTCCGTGTCTCCGTGACTCTGTGGTTTTCATTTCCAGTCCTTAAGCGCCTCTTGCACAGCCAGCTTGCCCGCCGCGCCCATCACCCCGCCGCCGGGATGCGCGCCGCTGGCGGCCAGGTAGTAGCCGGGCAGGGGCGTGCGGAAGTCAGCCCAACCCGGCGCGGGGCGCAGGAAGAAGATCTGGTGCAGCAGTAGTTCGCCGTGGAAGATGTTGCCACCGGTGATGCCCGCGATGCGCTCGATTTCGACCGGCGTGATGACCTGCATCCCGACGATGGCGCGGCGGATATTGGGCGCATATCGCTCCAACGTGGAGATGACTGTCTCGGCGAAGGCATCCTTTTTTGCCTGGTTCC
>JAFGKO010000340.1 GCA_016928525.1 Anaerolineales bacterium
TCATACATCTTGCTGCATAGGATAGCATTTCCATGCCATTTTGCCCACCCCTTTCTTGAACAGAATTCCCATATTGAGAATTGCTGAATGACATCGTTCGATTTGATTTCTCCCACAGGGCGTGGTAGAATATGCCCCGCTGGATCGGTGGGGGCTCGTCTAATGGTAGGACGGCTGACTCTGGATCAGTTAGTAGAGGTTCGAATCCTTTGCCCCCAGCTAGAGAGACTCTCGAAAGAGGGTCTCTTTTTTTTAGAATTCGAACCCCCGCAGGGGGGATGTTATCCTTTGCCCCCAGCCTCGAGATCCTCTCTTTTAGAGGGTCTCTCTTTTTTAGAGTTCGAACCCCCGCAGGGGAGATGCCATCCTTTGCCCCCAGCCTCGAGACCCTCTCTTTTAGAGGGTTTCTTTTTTTCTTTAGCGTTCGCCCCCCCGTAGGGAGATATTGTCCTTTACCCACAGTCTCAAAAAAAAGGCCCTCCTTTGAGGGTCTTTTTTGGTAGTGGTTTATAAATAAGTGATGTGGCGCGGGATGGAATCCCGCGAGCCCTTGAATAAGCGGGATAACATCCCGCTCCACAAGTTCATCACTTGTTTTGTTAGAGTTCGCATGCCCTAACCTGCCGATTGGTAATTCCCATGCAATAACATCATTCATAGGCAAGCACTTCACGAACAGTCAAGCGCGAGGCGTTGCGGGCGGGGATGAAACTGGCCAGAACGCTCAAGAGAGTTACGATAATCAGCCAGAGCCAGAGTCCCGGCATCGAATAGGAGTAGGTCAATGGCGTGCCCATCACCACCTGCCCAAGCGCCTGGTTCAGTCCCTGGCTCATGGGAATAGCCAATGCTGCGCCCATCAGCCAGCTCAACAAGCCAATAACAACCCCTTCAAGGATGAATACCGACGCCACGCCCCGGTTTGGCGCCCCAATGGCGCGCAGTACGCCAATCTCGCGCGTACGTTCCAAAACATTGATGCTCATCGTCCCCATCAAACCCAGCCCGCCGACCAAGGCAAGCAGGATCGCCATCACCAATAAAAGGGCGACGATCACATCGAAGGATGCCTCTGCTTCTGTGCGTTCGTTGTTGATGGTGGCAACCATACTGACTCTCACGCCGACGTGCTCGAAATGGTCCTCCAATGCGCTGGTCGCAGCGTCGACATAAGCGGGATCATGAGACTGCATGGTGACCATCAAGGCATCTGCCTCGCCAACACGGTTTGTAAGCCTTGTCATGTAATCATAATTCGCGTAAATGATCGGTGCAAAGGCCATGCCTACATACGTTCCCACAATCTTGAAAGTATGCTCCTTGCCATAGATCTTCAAAATAATGTCGCCGCCAAGTCTCAGGTCTGGTTCGTCCACCAGGAAGGCGGAGGGAACGACCACCGCATTGTCGTCACTGGAAAGGAGCCATCTTCCCTCTGTGATGGCGGGGGAGACAACCAGGCTGTCGGGAGTTATGGTGGGCGCAAACATATACATCATGCCGGTCTCGCTGTCATCGGGGCGGACACGACGCGTGGGTAGCTGGATCCAGACGTCGGTCTGGGTCACGCCCGGTACATTCCGTGCCTCTAACTGGACCTTATCTGCGCGATAGGTACGGTCAAGGGTGAGCATGATATCGCAGTTGAACCACTTGATGATATCCTCGACTGTGCTGGACAGGGAGGCGCGGACATTGAAGACACTGATGAAGGTGGCTGAGCCCAGGGTAAGCGTGATCAAGGTCAAAGTCAATCTGCCCTTGTTGCGGAAGGTGTTTCTCACCGACAACAAAATCGAGCGGATGGAAAGATTCCGCATAAACCATAAATTTGCCCCAGAGAGCAGCTGATCGATCCAGCTTTTGCCGAAGCGTCCCCTGCCCATTGTGTAGCTGCTCATCGCTTCCGAGGCACTGATTCGCAGGCTTGAGATGAACGGGACCAGGGAAGCCAGTACAGGCAGGATCAACCCGATGGCAATCTGGATCAAAAAAGTCTGTGGCGGTACTTCCAGCGAATGAATTTCGAAGTTGAAAAACACAGCCAGCGTACTGCTGAGCGCCCGTGCGCCCTGCACTCCAAGCGGGATGGCGATCAACAAAGCCATGACGCCATAGGCGAGGACCATGACGAGATACATTCCAAGGATTTGGATCGTGCTTCCGCCCACCGCTTTCATCACGCCGATCTGCCGCTTTTGTTGAGTGAGTAGCGCGGACACTGTATTCACCACGAGGAAAATACTCAGGAAAAGCGACAACACGCCGAGCAATCCCATCAACAATAAAATGCCCTGGAGCAGGTCGTCCATCGGGAGTTGACCCGGTTCCGCGGTCATGCTTAACGGAATCGTATAACCCGACTTTTCCGCCTTAGTCTTCACGCGGTTGACCACCTGTTGCGCCCAGTCCTTATCCTCCGGGTGGGTCGCGATCACATGCAATTCGTTGAAACCATAAGGCTCACCGAACCATTCCAACGTGTCGAAAGTGATATATCCATATGGCGTGCCGTCAATCTGCGCGGGCAATTGCGCGGGGTCATATGCCTTCCCTGCAATACGGATTTTTCGCTCGACATCATTTGGGAATCTGAGCAATACCACATCATCAATTTGCGCCCCAATAACGGAAAGCGCGGCGCGTTCGATCAATATCTCATGCTTGGGCGGAGGCCAGGCCCCGCTCTGCGGCGCGACCTTGTTCACGCGGATATCGTCATAATCGGCGACAACGAAAACCGTGAGATTTTTCCACTCGCCCGATTTTGTCTGTACGCGGGCGGATATGTTCCTGCGCGCATCCGCCTCCTGCACATCCTCCATGGAGCGGACAGACTCGATAAAGCCTTCTTCGAACAGTTCAGCCGTCCGAACGGTGCCGCTGGACGGGTTGATCGCCGCGAAACTTTCCGCCAGCCCTTCGGACAGGATGCTGCGCGCGCTGAGAATGATCCCCAGCGCGAACAAGCCGACAGACATGGACAGCACGATCAACAGCGTGCGCGTCTTATTCCCGAACAGGTCATTGATAACCTTATACCAGCGTGCCCTAAGCATGGACATCTTCCTTTGTTTCGAGGATCTCGCCATCAGACAGGGTAATCGTGCGCGAGCCGCGTTTGGCAATATCCTTGTCGTGCGTGACCATGAAGACCGTTCTTCCCTGTTGAACGAGTTCCTCGAAGATGTCGATGATCAAATTCGCAGTGGCAGAATCGAGACTGCCCGTGGGTTCATCGGCGACGAGGATCGCCGGGTCGTTTGCCATGGCGCGTGCAATCGCCAGGCGCTGTTGTTGTCCGCCCGACAATGCTGCCGGGAGTTTCTTGGCATGGTCGGCGATATCCACCTGTTCCAGCAAAGACAGCGCGCGCTTGCGCTGCTCCTGGCGCGAATATAGCCAGGCAAAATCCATTGGCAGCATGACGTTTTGCAGGACGGTCAAAGTCGGCAGGAGTTCAAAGGCTTGAAAGACCACGCCCATTCTCCTGCCCCGCAACCTGGCGGCTTTTTCGGGACCCAGGCGATGCAGGGGAATGCCGTCAATCCAAATTTCTCCCGTGGTGGAGCGGTCCAACCCGGTGAGCATGTTGACCAGTGTGGTCTTGCCGCTTCCCGACTTTCCGGTGACGACCAGAAATTCGCCCTGGAAGACTTGCAGGTCGACGCCGTTCAATGCGGTGACAGAGCCAGCCAGGCTGTTATACACCTTGGCCACTCCGCGCAGGTCGATCAATGGCCGGGGCGAGTTAGCGGTTGACGAATTCATCTTGAATCCTTCCATCCACAAGGCGGATCGTGCGCTGGGCGCGGACAGCCAGCTCATTGTCATGTGTGACCATGAGGATGGTCTTGCCGGAATCCGCAAGGTTTTCAAATAAATGAAAAACCATCTGCGTGGATTTTGTGTCCAGGTTGCCGGTCGGCTCGTCGGCGGTGAGCAGGACGGGGTTATTTGCCAGCGCGCGGGCAATCGCCACGCATTGTTGTTGACCTCCAGAAAGAGTGTTTGGAAGATGATGGGCGTGCTCCGCCATGCCAACAAGTTCAAGCAGTTGCATGGCTTGCTCGGGACGTTCGGTGCGGGAATAATGATTGCCGTAGTCCATGGCAAGCAGGATGTTCTCGACAGCGGTCAGTGTGGGCAGGAGTTGAAAGAACTGGAAGATCACACCCACGGAACGTCCGCGCCAGACGGCAATCTGCTCCTCGTTGAGCGTGTGAACCGCGGTGCGGTCGACAATGACTTCGCCCGAAGTGGGCCTGTCAATGCCAGTAATGACATTGATAAGCGTGGACTTGCCGCTGCCGGATTTTCCAATAATGGAAACAAAGGCGCCAGTTTCGACCCGCAGGTCGATACCTTTGAGCGCGGTGAAAGTCCCCGCCGAACTACGGTAGGTTTTGACAACCTCCCGCAGATCAACCAGATTCGCATCATGGGTTTCGTCCTGATCATTTCCAAGTTTGTATGTGTTGGGATGCAAATTAGGTTCCAACATGGCGTTTTCCTATATTATCCATATGCGGATAAGAGTCTTCAAAGTGATGTATCCTTTTGCTTAGGATACTCTCCATGGAGGGGTTTGTCGGCACTCAAAAGGAGTAGAAAAGGAGTATTTTATCCTGTTGCCCCAGCCTCAAAACTACCCCATATCGGGGCAGTTTTGTTTAGCCGCTGGAATTATTGGATGCTGTCGGGTGCCGGAATACTCAATCAATCTTCCTC
This sequence comes from Anaerolineales bacterium, assembly GCA_016928525.1. The sequence goes on from JAFGKO010000340.1 coordinate 4,732, forward strand.
TTCGTACATAGATTTTAGCGAATTCAGGATTTTTTCAAGCACATTGTATAGATTCTTGTTCGTGTCAACGTTCCTGAGAACCGCCACCAGGAATGCATAGTGCTCCATGATCGAGTTGAATTCTCGCGCTGATCCATACTGCGCCCAGGCAGTTTTATATTCTTCAACTAACTTCTCATGATTTTTTTCGCTAAAGGTTTTTTGTTTACTGTTCAAGTATTTATAGAGATAATCCAATAATTTTACATCCGTTACACCTGTTTTTGCCCAGAAATCATCGGGGGAATTCAGTTCATCCTTCTCTGCCGTCTTACTGACTACATATATGAGCTTTTTTATTTCAGGGAATTTGCTTGTATCAGGATCGCTGGTCCGTAGCATCTGCACGATTCTAGCGGTTAAAACATTTGTTAGTGGATAGGTGCTATTTTTCTTTTTCCAGGCAAGATCGTAAAATTTTTCCATATCCTTCAGGGCGGAATCGCAACCTTCGAGTGTCTTGCCACTTGATATTTGCGCCAGCCGTTTGTACCCGCTCCCAATCATCGACAGTCGCTCTGGTGTTTCGCCAATAGTATCCATGAGTTGACCGAGTTTTTTGATCTGTTCATGGATAGTTTTTTTTGCTTTTTCATATTGTTTGGGATCATTTTCAAAATTCTGAACTGCCAAACGTATATGGCAGTTTGCCGATTGTTCGATCGCCTTAATGTCAGCGGCGGATTTCCCACTTTCAATTGCCCGGTCATAATACCTTACGGCTTCTTCGAACCAGAAAGCTTCGCCAAAAGCTTCCCCCAGGGCTTCCAGTAACCTTGCATCATCCAGCCAGGAGGGGTTTTCTTTTTCTAGTCCCTCGCTCAAATTTTGCAAGTCAATCCTTATTTTCTCAATGCCCTGTGTCGATGCGGTTTTTGCTTTTTCGTATTGTTGATTGATCTTTACGATGGCCTCATCGATGTCTACAAATTTCTCCTTCCGGGTTTCATTCCCTTGCGTTTTAGTGACCAGGCGGTAATCGGGATCGCCGTAACATTGATAAGCTCCCCAGGTGTTCGTTCGGTCTTTGTGCAGGAGGTAGGTTTCAACACGCGCCGCTTTGACCGCATCGCCAAAGCGATACCCCTTCAACAGGTGCTCATAGAAGACCTCCGCAAAGGTCATCGCTGCCGCATCATCAACAGCCCAGCCAGCGGCAATGACCGCCTTGACGCCCATTTCGATCAACTCCCGGGACAGACTGGCCGCGAAATCGTTGTATGCGTATGTGGGAGTTTTGTCTTCTTCTTTTGGGGAAGACAATTTGCCCAGGTGGCAACAATTGATAAATACCAGTTCAGGGATATCCGTTTTTTTCTTGATTTCATTGGCTGTCAGGAAAACGCCGTCCCCTAATACCATCCCGGTAAACACTTCGGGTTCAGCCTCTATAGATTCCTTATACTTGTATTCATAGACACCGTGGCCAGCAAGATGCAAAACGCGGTAGTCCTTCGAGAACAAATGACTCATGATGTAACTCGAATCGGTATGAATTGCTCGCTGTACCTGAAAGCCGGCTTCTTCCAATTTGGATGCAACCAGATTTGCTTCCTGCTCGGCGCCAGGTAGGTTTGAAAAAATTTCAGGGGTATTTGCCGGGTTGCCAACGACCATGACGTTTTTGTTTTTTACATCGACCACCCTATCCTGGAAGGAAAAAGTGCTGAACTGCCTGATCATGCCCACCTGGATGACCAGGGGAAGGTCCTGTCCTGACCGGCGGTCGTACAGCAGTTCCCATGGAATGCGTGCAGCTTCCTTGTCTACGACAAAGAGCACGCTTTGCATATCTTTGAAGGAACCTTTTATCCTGTTAGGGATCATCAGTTCGAACAAGGCGGTTGCCAGGTCTTGATCCCAGTTGGGATTTTTTGCAGCTTGCACGATCAGACGGTCCATATTTCGCCTCTGCACCCCCAGGCGCGATTCTTCTGACCTGGCTCGGTCGGTTGGCACGGAAAAGATCAGCGAGCCAGGTCCGTCCTCCTCGGCCCTGATGTAAATTCTGTTCCACCATCCCGGTGGCTCCTCATACGCCATGCGTTTCCATCCCCCTTGCAAACTTTGCAGTTTTGGATTGACTACAAACGCCTCGTTGTCCAGGAAGGGCCGCAACGCCTTGACTGCCAAGATCGCCTGGTCTTTGAATAGTTCAACGAATTGAACTTCAGCGATGCGAAGATTGTAGCGATGGCGGGAATCTCCCTTTTGTGTTTCGACGATCTGGGAGAAACTCCTGTTGGCCTGGATGACGCCGGACAGGATCGCATCCACTGAATTTGAAACCGAAAGCCCATTACCGCCCGTACCGATCAGCAAAGTCGAGAGAGTCAATTCCCCGTCTTCCCCCACGATGTCGTTTTCTGAGGCTTTTACTCCAAACTCCCGCAGGGCGTTTGTAAACGAATTCGATAACTTATGCGGTGATAACTCACCCGCCTTGCCAAGTCCCACAATGATCGCCCCGCCGGGTTTTTTATCCTTGTCGTTTAGGACGACCTCTACCGTACCCTCGGGCCCTGGATATCGTCCAAGCGTATGGCGTGCAGATAACCGGCCATTCAAATGGTGGTCCAGGGCTTTCTCTGCACTGAATAAACCATCACCTTCGTAATGTCCGACCGCCACGGGATTACTGCAAAACGAGAGGTTGCCATGTACCACAGACACCCTGACGGGCTTTGTGGATGGCGCCTGATGTGGGACGGGCGTGGCGCCTAAGACTGTGGCTTCCAGGTCCAGTTGTGAAGGATAGATCTCTACGCCTTCATCGCGCAGCAGGTAGCGGTCTTCCTGGCCGCGGTCAAATCTCGGCGGCGTCTTTAATAGCCGCGTGGTGGCCCCTTCGTTCAACAAGTCGTAAATGGCCGCAAACGAATCCTTGTGATTTGCCAGGTCTCCATGCGGCACTTCCATGTAATAGGTTCTTTCTTTTTCAAGCTCAGGCATTATACCTGTCTCCCAGGGAACAGTACCATCCCCCCGGTTCGTGCCTCGGAAAACGATCTCATCCTTATCTATGTCAACTGCGACCGGCGCTCCAGACGCAGATCCGGCTACATAGACTATGGAATCCCAATCCTTTATCTTTTTATTTCCTGTCTCAAGAAGGGCATGGAACTTCCTGGCCTGCTCCAGATCCTTCTCCAATGGTTTTACCCATTTTCGATTACCCGTATTTGGGAATTTATCCCAGGCGTCGGCCTCTACAAAATTCCATGAACCATCCTCATCCATTGGCAATAATTGCAGGACATCTGGGAAGCGCGCAATGACCTCCAGGAGTTGTTCTGCTGAATTCCTTATATCGAGCATGGCAAGCATTTGGTACGAGCGTGCGCTCAGCTCAAGGTCTGGGATGGCCTTTACATACGCTTCAGACAGAGGCCTGAAACCCTCTTCCCCCAGCTTTTCGGGGGCAAGCGTCAGGGCGTGCTTGATTATTTCCGCTGTCTTACGACTGGAGAAGTAGTTGAAGTGGTTGACATCTGATCCTTTATGGAAAAAATAGCGTCCTTCCTTGCGCGAAGGACCTCCAAACATTGCGGGCGTTTGCACCACCAGGTCGTGTTCGTCTGTATAGAACAGATCGGTAAAGAAGATTGCCAGGCGGCCTGCCAGGTCATTCTTCTCGATGTCTCCCGCCACCACGCTTAGATCAACGTTGACCTGCACATCCGGACGGTTGATCATCTTGATGAAGTTCGATTCCGGGTTCATGGCGGCCAGCCCGGGCATGGCTTCCGGATTAGCAATTTGTTTTTTCAGTTCAAGCAAAAGGTCCGTAATCACGCCGTATACGGTGCTCCCTCCCGGCGGTAGTAACTTTCCGATCACATTGACGATGACTTCCAGCCAGCGGTCGAGCCGTTTCGAAGCCAGGCTGGTTCCGCGCACCGGACAGGCTACCCGTACAAAGCGTTCCACGCTGATTTTTTTCGTCCGTAATAGAGTGGAAAGCTCAGCCAGGTCATCTGCGATCCCCTTGTTATCAGCGAATAATTTCTGGTCGTCATCATCGAATGGGCTTTCTGAATCTTTTCTTCCGCTGCGACAAAGCAGTTCGCCGATCAGGCCGCCGCGCGAATGGGTGACCAGGTGCAGTTTTGCATTTGCGGGGAGTTGCTTGACCAGGTCGAGCGCGTTCTCAATGGGGCTTTGGGATAGGGTGTAATGGTCGTAACCAAATATCTGGTCGCCGTATTCCTGCTGCAGAAGCTTCCAGGTCTCTTGTCGTAAACTACCGAACCCGTTTGTCGTGCTCGAAAAGGTCCCATGGATGAATAAAAGAATTGCTGCACTCTCCTTCACTTTTGGTCGGTCGAGCTCCTTGCCGCGTTTATCGAGCCCTTTATCGAAACGATACAGGCCCGGTTCGGGCATGAGTTTTTTATCCCAGGTCTCAGCAAATTTCTCGGCAACTTTTTCAACGGGATCAAATTTGAGCACCCGCAAAGCCTTGAGCGCCCAGGAGGTGGCTCCACGAGAAGTATCACCTGTGGGAAGCTGCGATGGGATTTCAAGAACGCCTGGCTCACCCCCGCGTGACAATTGATATTTGAAATCTCGTTCAAGCTCGGCTACGGTGACCCAACGATGGATATCTTCTTCGAAGATCAGCTCGACCACGTCATCGTCATTTAAGCCTTTAATTTCCTGAGCGCTTGAGGAGGCGCGATCGGTCGAGAATTGAACTGCATCGGAAACCGAAAAATTATTTAAATCTTTGCCGAAATCGACATCTTTCAGGCCTTCATCACGATACCCCATAACCTTTATGGTTGTCATTTTCTCTCCTTTTCAAGCGCTTGCGGCTGGTTTCCCAAGGCGGACCGGTGAATGTGCGCAAAAGTTAGTGCGATCGGTTAAATTCGAACAAAATATCCTGGCAAAGCTTCTTTCAGGATGGACACTGTTAGTTTAGGGGAAAATGGGTCAAATTACAAGCTTTTTTATCTACCCGCACAGCTTTCTTAAGTCGCGATTTTGATTTAAGTTCTTAATATGAACCGCTATACCCCTTCCGGGCACTTAGCCCGCAAGAAGCGCAAAGCTTTTTGTTTTTTTTCTTTAGAAGGCCTCTTTTTATTCTGGCTTCGTGTATTTCTTGAGTTGTTCGCGGATCTGGTCGAGCAGAAGCAGGATGTCGTCCCGTTCGCTGAGCGACTTATGAAAGGAGGCTTTCAGGGCCAGGGAGCCTGTGTCGGTCTGGTCTCCCAGCAGCAGCTCATCGCGGGCAATCTGTTTATTGAGCTGCGCCAGTTTTGCTTCGAGCCGGATGCGGTACCCTTCATAGAAATTGAATTCATCTAGTGGTTCGATCTCAACGGGCAGGCCCTGTTTCAAGAGTTCCGAAATTGTGTTCAGGAACTCCTCCAGGTTAAGCGGCTTCTGGATGAAGTGTGTTGCGCCGACGTCGAATGCGAATTCCCGGTCTTCGGGAGCAACATAGGTGGCCGTGATGAAAACCACCGGAATATCACGCGTTTCGGGGTTCAAGCGCAAGCGATGCACCAGTCCGAAGCCGTCCAATTTGGGCATCATAATGTCGGTGATGACAATCGCCGGGCGTTCCTTACGGATGACTTCCAGGCCTTCGTTGCCATTGCGAGCCGTGATCACACAATACCCACTGAATGTCAGCGTTGTATCCAGGAGTTTCAGGATATCGGGATCATCTTCTACAAGCAGTAGATAACCTGATTCTGTGTTCATACTTTCATTCTACAACCCTCTTGTCACTTTTGTATATTAAATTCATTGAATCCCGGAATCCATTTCTTTCCATCCAAAATCTTTGGCTCTTGCTTCAGGCTTTGTTATACACCACCTGCGCCTTGACGGTGTAGCTGCCCAGCGTAAGCGGACTTTCCAAAGAATTCAGGAAATCCGCGCAACTGCTTGCTTCCTGTACAAGGATTTCATCCGGCAGTTCCAATTTATCGTCCAATAGCTGCGCATGTTTTTCATACAAAGGATCCCGGTTCCATTGCTCTTCCAGGAGATGGTCGATAGGTTTGAAGGCAAACACATGCAAATCAGCCGCGATCATTCGATACCCCAGCAACCCGGAGGGGTTGAATTGGATGAAACCAATTTGAGCGCCGCTGGCCTGATCCACAAAAAGAACGCCGATGAGCGAGGCTTTGTCCCCTCCACCTGAGGCTGACTTTTTCTCGTTCGGTTTGTTGGCCATATGATTCATCTCCTTGTTCTTGTCTTCTTCGCCTGACAATTGACAGTCACTTATGACTACTTCTCCAAATCATCCAAAAACATTTGTACCGCAAGTTTCTCCCCAGCCTGACTTGCCAGGAGATGGTAATGTGTGGGCATTCAATCGGTTGTTCAGCCTGTGGAGTTGACATAAGCGTTCAATATCTCATTATGCTGGAAGGCTAATGGAAGTTCGAGCGCCTGTCTAATAGAAAACCAGCGCATCTCTGTCACTTCTTCGGGATCGAATCTGGCATCTCCGTAAACAGGACCAGCGAACACAAGCACAACTTGGTGGATATCAGGCGGGATAATTTCGTCAAAATAAGTGTAGAAGTTAGCTTCGAATTGCAGCCCGGTTTCCTCCTTTACTTCACGGATAACCGCATCTTTCACAGGTTCATTTTCTTCTATATGCCCCCCAGGGATACACCATTGCCCCTTGAAGGGTTCAATCGCCCGGAGGGTCAGCAGGATTTGTGTTTCCTTGTCAGCTTGCCTGGTAATAATAGCAGCGGCGGTAGATTGTGGCATGATTTTATCCTTTTATTTGCTAACCTGCTTCTTTTTGCAAGGGGCAACGAAATTATAGCTCAATTGTATTCAACATCTCTTTCAACGCGGACAACTCTTCCATAGACAGGGTGACCCCTGTGCCCCGCCTCTCTCTAACCGCTGACCAGTTTCGCAGGTCATATTCTGGCTTCCTGTCATTCCAACTATCTGGTCGAAACCCTTGTTCCACCCCGTGCCTTCGGCAACGCTAACCGGTGCCGAAGGCACGGGTGCAGGCAGGGAAAGCACGGATGAGGAGACTCGCCCGCTAACGTTTCGTTATTTTTAAAGACAAGATGCGTTGCCACTCTTATAGGTGATTATGCTATACTACGGAACAAGGAGAATCTATGATTGACCCTGTTCAACTTCCATTGCTTCTAAAAGCCATCGATTTTGTTTTCGAGGAGGGACGCAAAATCCTGGAAGAGCGTCGTGAACGAAGAAAGATGAAAGATGTCCCCCCTAAAAGCGAAGATTCAGAACCAGCGAAAGAACTTGTTTCCCCTGAGCCTGAAGATGGAAAAGAAATCAGGCAGGATCTACTTACCTCAAAAGTAGATGAACTATTGTGGCAAAACCACCAATCGGAAGTCCAGCATCTGGTCAAACTGCTGGAGACCTATTCCCACAATTATCATCTCGCCAGGGAGCAATATGCAAAATGGGGAGACGCGCTTGTGCCTCCAATTATTGTTCACAACATGCAGGATGCGGAAAATTCAATGCTTGAAACCTTAAAACAGCTCGAAATTGTTCTGTCGAAAGTTTACAAAAAAGACATCAACCTGATCAAATAGGAAGCGGGGTGTGCAATATGAATAAGGCAGAAATTATGCACTTGGAAAGGATGATCGAATTACATAAACAAAACCTGTATGCTCTTGAGGAGATGCTGGCAAAATATGGCGCCGATAAACCCCTGCATCTCATCAACAGTGTTACGATGGAAAAGGAGGCAATCGCCCGATACAGCAAACAGATCGAGGGTGTTACATCAAGAACGAAGGAAGAGGAAAAATCAAAGATATTGGCAAACCTGCCAAGACGGCCCTATTTTGTGGGGAGGGAGAGTGAATTAAGGGCAGTCATGCAATCTTTACAACCAAACAGTAGAACCTTTATTATAGGCATAGAAGGCATTGGAGGCGTGGGAAAATCCGCCCTTGCCATTGAGGTAAGCCATCGTTGCCTGGAAGATGACCTCTTTGAATCTGTTATTTGGATTTCAGCCAAGGAATCCATCCTGACGCTGCATGGGATTGAACCGATCATCCCTGAAGCAAAATCTTTGTCGGATATTCTCATCGCAATTGGTACCAGTTTGGGGAATCCCACAATTGGGAACCTGTCGATCCAGGATCAAATTAGAAGAGCCTATAACCTCCTGGCGGGACGTACTACACTCCTTATCCTTGATAATTTTGAATCCCTTTCAAAAACTGAGCAGTCGGATATTCTTGACTTTCTACGAAGAACGCCCGTCAACCTCAAAATCATCATTACATCGCGAGAGAGGGTTGCCGAAGGGCAAATCATTCGTTTACAAGGATTATCTTTTGTAGAAAGCAATGCCCTGTTGGAGTGGGATGCCCAGCAAAAGAATATCCATCTTACCGCAGACCAGAATAAATACCTGGCTGACCTGACCGGAGGACTTCCGCTGGCACTGCTCTGGGTCCAGGGGCAGATCGCTGTTCTGGGTTATTCGGTCACGCAGGTTTTAGACAAATTAAGCCTGGATGCGAATATACCTATACTGCAATACTGTTTTAATCACAGTTGGAATCTATTGCGGCACATTAATGAGAAGAGACTTCTATTCGTTCTTGCGTTACAACCTGATGCGGTGTCGCGAGAAGCCCTGAAAGAAATTACAGAGATCGATGATGACGATAGTCTCGATATTGCAATCAGTGATCTGCTACAGTTGACGTTGATCGAACATGAGCCGGACAAAGAATATTTTAGTATCCTGCCATTGACACGCAAATATATCCGTACGCAATTCGCCAGTGATCGAAATTTCATCAATCGGGCTGAACTAAAAACAGCTCAATATTATGTGAAGCTTTTGTCGAAAAAAAGCGGCTACAGGGAATGGAGGGGATATGACGAGTTGTTGCTGGACCGAAATAATATACTTGGCGCAGCTCAATGGTGCTATAAATCCATACAAAAAAAACAAACCCGCTCCGGCTCCCTAACAAAGAAAACCAGAAGCATCGCAGAAATTTTGATCCAGATAGGCGCCCAGTTCGGGAGCGTGCTGTGGCAACGGGCATACTGGTATGATCGCCTGACATTGGCCCATGCGGCTTTGAGTGCGGCAAGATTGTTATCGGACTGGAAATCCGTAAGCACATTTGCCAGGAATATATCCTGGATCTATTTCTATCAGGGTGACTATTTGAGAGCCTTGCAATGGGCCGAGGAAGCGTTATCAGCAACAAAAATGACGGAAGATGAGCTCCTGATCGCTGCGGCAAACAGATCCCTGGGAACAGTTGAGCTGCGTCTCGGGAATTTTGAACATTCCGAGAAACTATTAAGGGAGGTTATTGAAACAAGTGCAAAATTTTCCAAGGACGACTATGGAATCTACAGTCAAGGATTTGCGCAATATGGTCTGGGCGATCTTGAATACGAGCGTGGAAACATCAAGAAGGCCAGGGAGTGGTATCAAAAGGCGTTGGATACCTGGAAGGATCCCATCCGTAAAGACCCGGTGCGGCATATTAGTTATGCGCTCAATGGCCTGGGCTTCGTTGCACTATCGGAAAAAAAGTTTGACGATGCAAAGCTTTATTTCATGGAGGCGATCCAGTCCGCGGAAGAGTTTGGAAGGGTCGATGAACTTGCGCGTGCACAGCTTGGATTGGCATCTGTTTATTTTGAAACAGCCATTGACTTGAAAATGGCCTTGATACTCGTTAATGAAGCGATTGAGAGTTTTCAAAACCAGGGAATGCAATACGAGATTCAAAAAAGCCAGGCGCTTCGAGAAAAGATCCTGAACGCACAGACCGACTTGAAATCATCTCAATAATAATAATGAACAATGAGCTAAAGATTTTCCTGCAATCATTTAAGGAATTGGAGAATCTGTTTCGCGCGCTGCCAATCGATGAAACTCAATTTCAACTGTTGAAGGGTCTTCTTTCCGGCATTCTAAAGAACGCCAAACATCTGGTCCTTTACGATCCGATTACGCATGCTCTTAATGCGCGGGCGAGAAAGTGGTTGGTGCCGGATGATCAAATCAAAGGGATAGCCAAGATCGATATCTATGACTTACGACAGGCGAACAAGGTGTACGGTGTCTCAGTCGTGGACACAGAATTGCACAAATTGGCATTTCAATTGATGTCTGTTTTTACCCCGGACAAAGGTGATTATGTACAGAGGTCTCCAGGCAGTGATGAATTTAGGATACTGTCCACTTCCAAACCCCCTCAAGTTTTGAAGCCTCTGTTGTCGAAGCTCTACATTGACCAGGAATCGACCTTACTATTGCCCTGGGATTTTGGCGTAGGCCTTACGGAAACCGAGGCCGAGAATGAACTTCAAAAACAACGAAAGACCTTCAGGCCGGTGGTACTCAGACAAACTATTTTGGAAAGTCACTCGGAAATTCCAAGGCGCATTGAAGAGGTTGACTCCTCCCAAAGTTGGAATGAGTTTAACATGCCTTATGAAAAACTTATAGATAAAATTTGTAGTGTAGGATTGCCCACCACATTAGAGCAACAGGCAGTTGAACAGATTCGGATTACCGAAAATATAGTGGAAAACATTGCAACCAAGGATGCTTTAACGGGCACCCTCAATGGACTTGGAGCAAAATGGTACCTGGATCGTGCGGTTATTAAAAGCGTAGCATTGACAGATATGCTTAATATGCACGAAGGGAATACCCGTTATGGCAGTGCTGCGATAGATCAGGACCTCAAGCGGTTTTCAAATGTGCTTTGCAAGCAATTCCTGAAAAATGAAGGTTATTTACTGATCCGCTCCGAACGCGCCGGTGATGAATTCAAAATAACATCAACCAAAGACAGTCTTGCAGAGCTGGAAAACAGGATTCGTACGGTTTGGCAAACGGATTTGCATCGCGGGTTGCTCGCATGGAATTACGGTGTAGGAAGAAATGACGGCGAGGCCCATATTGATCTGTATAGAAACAGAGTTAAGGAAACGGAAATCATGGAAGTATCAATGTCAAGTGGTACATCGACTTTTATTATTGTCCGGCCGGAGAGCGAGGATTACCCTGCTCTGTTTAAGCTTTCAGAAGAAAAAGCTCGTGTTGTCGACGGAACGCCGATCATTGATTTGCACTTAACCGTCCAAGCCATTCGGAATGTGAATGATTTTGCTGCTTTGAGAAAGCGGCTTGAAGAGTATGCTGCGACATTGCGCCCATTTGAGATAATGGCTGGGAATATTGCCAGGATGAATGTAAACAATCAACCGGGCAGGTTATGGTTGTTGGCGAAAAAAAACACATTCCTTGAAAATATGTATAATGATCTCGGCCAGATCGCAAGCGAAATGGGTTATGATAGTTACCCCTATAAATCCCAGAACTGGTTGCCGCATATAAAGATTGTCGATTTGCCGGAAAACACAACGACCCAGATAAAAGATCCAACATTCGGAACCGGCAGTGGAATCACTTTCACGGTGAGGCAATTAGAGTGGACAGTACAGAAAGGTCCAGAAAGATGGGAAATGCTGGATCAATTTCCATTTTCACAAGAATCATCTCTTTAATTTTTGGTATTCCCATTGATTAGCCTCCTTTCAATAATAAAAGGCGAAGCATAATGGCAACCATCCTCATTGTTGATACCCGCCCAACCGACCGGCAACCGTATATTACCTTACTGGGCTCTTTTGGGTATCGCGTGTTGGAAGCTGGCGATGGTTCTGAAGCATTGGAACTTGCACGTACCGAACTTCCCGATCTGGTTATCACCGACATTATCATGCCCAACATGGATGGATTTACCCTTGCACGCCGTCTGCGCGCAGAGCCGCTCCTGGCAAGCGTGCCGGTCATTTTTCAAACAGTTCACTATCTTGAATCGGAAGTACGCAAACTGGCAGCTGCCAGTGGCATTCAGCATATCCTTGGAAAACCCGCCGAGCCTCAGCAAATATTGCAAGCAGTGTTTGAGTCCCTCAAACGACCGACCGAGCCTACCAGGTTGCCTCAAACCGGGCAACTCCAGCGTGAGCATCTTCAATTGCTGGCGGACAAGCTCTATGAGAAAAATCTGGAGCTGGAGAAAACCAACGAGCGCCTGCGCAATCTCTCATTGACCGATGAACTAACCGGTTTAAATAACCGACGCGGTTTTATGATCCTGGCCAATGGACTGCTGAAATTTTCGCGGCGTGCCAACCATCCGATATGTTTGCTATATATTGACATGGACAGTTTGAAAAATATCAATGATACCTTCGGCCACGCTCAAGGGGACACCGCTTTAACTCATTTCGCCCACATTTTGACCCAGACGTTTCGCGATTCAGATGTTATCGCGCGCATGGGTGGGGACGAGTTTGCAGTTTTGACCATTGACGCAACCGAGGGCAGCCTCAAGTCCATTCAGGCGCGTTTGCAAAGCAACGTGGATTCTTATAACCTTGTAGCCGTTCGCGGTTACACTCTGTCTTTCAGTCTGGGAATCATCCGGGTTGACCTGGCCTCCACCCTAACTGTGGAAGCATTGCTTGCCCAGGCTGATGCGGCCATGTATGCACATAAAAAAAAGAGAAGAAGAAAAGTGTAGTGGTGACAAGCATAAGATGTTTTGCCCGAAACTTGCATAGGGGACAACTGACCAGTCGCGCAGGTCATATTAAAGTAAATAACCAGATCGCTCGATCACTTTTGCTTATTGCCGTACAAAACGGACCCACTTCTCCCTGAGATCGACAGTGTCTACCATCCAGCCTGCATCCATCCAGGCAATGGATTCAACGTGCGTGCCTCGCTTTTGGTTTCCCCACCAGGCGCGATGTTCATGTGCAGATGGCGGCAATTGATCGTTCAAAACCTGCTCGATGCTCTCAAAGGATAATGTAACCTGCTCCTGGCTTGCAGGCAGACTTCGAAGGTATCTTTCAAGCGGATCGTATTTGCCAGTCATAAATTCTCCTTTATAACTCCATTGTGTTCAGTAACCCTTTCAAGGCCAGCAGCTCTTCCACGGACAGGGTGACCCCCTTACCTCGTCTCTTTCTGTCCCCTGACCAGTCGCGCAGGTCATATTTTGGCTCCCTGTCGTTCCAACTGATCAGGTTGAGTTCTTTGCTCCAACCAGAAGCGGATGTGGACAGGATACCGATCTGTTTGATGATTTCATATTTGATTTCAGTCATTGCATATCTCCTCAAAGTTTATATTCAACTGACCTGTCGTACAAAAACTCCTAAAGCGTAACCTCCCCAAAAATTGCATGATTTACTACTCTTGCCTAATTGGATTCCCGCTCTCCGTATACCAACAGTTTAGGTTAAAAGGAGAGTTTCCAACACCCTTGCCAATGGGTTGGAAAACTAACGTTTCATGTTTCAGGCTTTTAATGAAATCTACAATTTCCCAATTCTTTTGATCTGCCTTACCTTCTCGGATTCGCTCTATCAACTTAATAACAAGTGTGTCCTTGCGTATTTTTTGCCTGGCAATCCATCCATGCCAGGCACTTGGTTTTAATTCGTCAATGACATCTTTTCCTAGTATTCGCGTATTTTTCTCTGTTCCAGATTTGAAAGTAAATTCAACTGGTAATGACAATTCATCTACCAATGCTCGTAGAAAGGGTTTCACAGGAGTTTTAAAGGTATTGGTATCCAGTGATAAAACTCGAATTGATTGGCTCTTCAATCGTTCTATCCGGTACCTTCCAAATGAGACTTCCACTTCAACGGAATCTACAACTGGATCATCGCTATCTTGGTTTATAGGTTCTGGCGACTTTAGACTGATTGAGAGATCAACGTCTAAATATTCACGTAGAAGGTCTACCGCCAATTTTGCATATCCCTCAACCTGATGCAGGGGCACAGCCGTTACTTGGTTTCCCTGATGGTAGAGGGTATTGCGCAGGTTATGGTAATACTCAATGTAGGCAAAATTGAATCCAGATGCTTTCTTTGGGCTTGAGTTTTGTACCCCGCGTAGTAATTCATGGAAGTTTCCTTCGGCTGCTTCCAATCTTTCACCCCGTTTGATTTGAAATTGCGTAACGCCTTCTGGCAGAGTCAGATAGGTTTTGAAGAGCGTCTCAACCCCCACATCAAGTATTAGGAATGCCAAACGACGATCAAAATCACCGCCTTTGTGCATACGTTCCAGAGCAAACTCGATAAGTTCTGTAGGTCCTACTTGCCAGGGATGTTGTGTCTTGATCATAATTTTTTGGTCGCCTTCTTATTTATTATGTCGTTGCGAGGGCGATAGCCCGAAGCAATCTCCTCTTGTAACAGGGGATTGCTTCGACGGAAGAGCACCGTCTCGGAACCCCGCCGCAGTTTGGCGGGGCAACGACATCATGACTCCCACACCCTCTCGATCACCTTCTTGACCTTCCCCTCATACAACCGGATCAACTCCCGATTGCCTTCGACGATGGCGCGTTCTTTCTCGATGCGGGCGACAATTTCGCGCTGGACCTCCAGCGGCGGCAGGGGGATTTTCAATTCAATCATGTTTCTGATTGGCAATTGCGGTTGAGCATTTCCAGACATGATTAAGTCAAGTTGATTCCAGATAATAGATGACTGAAATAAGTCCACGATGTAATTTGGTTCAATGCAATTCAAGTCAGATCGTAAAAGAACCATGCCTGAATTAATCCGCACAATATCATACGGTATTTACTCATCGTATAAAGCGATATTGCCCACAGTTCCTCTTGTTGTCAGAACAATATCATTTCTCTGCAATCTGCCTTTTCGCAATTTATCTTCTTTGGCTTTGGGAATAAATTGCAAATTGTCGAAATTGAAATCGCCATTTCTAACATTACTGGTGTTTAGGAAAAGACAATAACCTGTTGGAGAAAAATCTTCTTTCTTTGGGTAATTTACACCTCTATCACCATCAATAATTTCAATTTTTGCATCACCTAATCTAACAACTTCCCACTCAGTTACGCCTTCAGGTAAAAACTCTTCAAGTTCGAGTTCAATATCTGGCTTCCACCCTTCGACAACCTGACGCGCGCCGTCAATGATACGCTGGTGGGCGGCGATTTCGTCCACGATTTGGCGCTGGATTTCGAGCGGCGGCAGGGGGATTTGGAGTTTTGAGAAGTTGGTTTTGGATATTTCTTTGAATGTTCCACCAGAAGCAAGAGCTTCCATTTCGGGAACAAGTTTCTTTACCATAAAAGCAACAAACATTGCGTCAACCAAATTTCTATCGGCAATAACTATGTTCTTGAAGCCCTGATTAGTTGCAAGTGGCACTTTATTCATTCCAACACGACCAATTGTTGCTCGAGAAGAAACAATCACAGAATTAGGCGGAACTATTTTTGCAGACGAATTATTGAGACCTTTTTGTGTGATTTTTCTTTGGGTATTCGTGATGATTGAAATATGGTCATCTGCTGGCAAGTCAACAAGGGTTGCCCAATATACATCGCCGTTCCAGTAATCTTCATTTTTTGAGTCGGGTGTTCCCCCGCTCTCAATGATGAAATATCTTTCATCACCAAGAGCAACCATCGGGTAGTCTTTGTGATGGTTGCGTGTCACATCGCGGTAACGGTCGGCGCTCAGGTTGTAGTCGCCGTTCTCTGCCAATCGGGAGGTAGAGACCAGAAGATACATGTCGTTGCGAGGAGCGTTCTCCAGCGACGAAGCAACCCCCTCGCTACCATAATGTCGTTGCGAGGAGGGTGCTTTTCCCGACGAAGCAATCTCCTGGCTATGAGGGGATTGCTTCGCCCCTACGGGGCTCGCAACGACATCCCCTTGATTATGTCGTTGCCCCGCCAAAGTTCGGCGGGATTCCGAGGCGGGCGCTTCTTCCGACGAAGCACTCTCCCCATTCTCAGGAGACTGCTTCGCAACGTGCGCTCGCAGCGACATGTCATTGTCTTCGCCGCTGGCAACGACATGCTTCCAGGAATTTAAAATATGCAGAGCATCGGGCAGGTCATTCCTGTCAATCGGACGGCGCTGTGCGCCCAGGTCATAGCCATCTTGATCTACTTTCACAAATAGAACCTGGTCGGTCTTTTTGGCGAGGCTCTTGTCCAAAAACAGGATCGAAGTCTTCACCCCCGCGTAGGGGTTGAACACGCCCGCAGGCAGGGAGACCACCGCCCACAGATAATCCTGCTCGATGAGATATTTGCGCAACTGCTTGTACGCCCCCGCTGATTGAAAGATGATTCCTTCCGGGACGATAATGGCGGCTCTACCGTTCGGCGTGAGATGCTCCGCCATGTAATCCACGAACAGCACTTCACTGCGGTTCGACTGCACCGAGAAGCGTTTGTGCGGCTTGATGCCGCCCTTTGGCGACATGAACGGCGGGTTGGCCAGGATCACATCGGCGTACTCGTTCCAGCGTTCTTCGCTGGTGAGCGTGTCGTATTCGTAAATGTTTGGCGTGCTGAAGCCATGCAGGTACAGGTTGACCAGCGAAAGCCGCACCATGTCCGGTGAGATGTCGTAGCCGCGGATGTTGTTCGCCAGGCGGGTACGTTCTTCGGGGCTGAGCGCCGCGCCGGGTTTGTCATCCCTGGCATTAGTCGCCAGGACATGTTTATAGGCGGAAATCAGGTAGCCCGCCGTGCCGCAGGCAGGATCCAGGATGCTGTCGACCTTTTGCGGATCGACGACCTTGACCATGAACTCGATGATGTGGCGCGGCGTGCGGAACTGTCCCGCCTCTCCCTGCGACCCGAGCACGGACAGCAGATATTCGAAAGCATCCCCCAATCTTTCGGAGTGGTCGTAGGTGAATTCGTTGATGGTCTTGAGAAAGAGTTTCAGCGTTTCGGGGTCGCGGTAAGGCAGGTAGGCGTTCTTGAAAATATCGCGGAACAACTGTGGAACACCTTCATTACGCGTCATCTTCTCAACGGCTTCGGTGTACAGGCTGAGCATTTCATATCCGCCCAGCGCAGGGCTTAGCAGCTTGGCCCAACTGAATTTCTCGTATTCGCCCACAAAGAAACTGCGCACCCCGCCCAACTCTTCCGCTTCAGCGTCCATGTCATCCATGAACTTATAGATCAACGCGATGGTGATCTGCTCAACCTGGCTCTTGGGGTCGGGCACTTTGCCAACGAGAATATCGCGTGCGGTATCGATGCGGCGTTTGGTTTCGGAATCTAACAAGTCAACTCTCCATTTTCATATGTCGCTGCGAGCGGTTTTTGCGAAGCAGTCTCCTGATTAGTAGGGGGTTGCTTCTTCGGGAAGTACGCCCTCCTCGGAATCCCGCCGAACTTTGGCGGGGCAACGACATTAAATTATTTCCTCGTACAAATCCTTCCAGTCCGGATTCATGCTGTTTATCAAGTCTATCTTCTTCTTGCGCGAACCGCCTTTGATCTGTTTCTCTCTTGCAATCACGGCCGTTACATCCTCACCAGCTTCATAGTAAACCAATTTGTGAATATTATATTTCTTTGTGAAGATACTGCCCAACCCGTTTTTATGCTCATAAACCCTGCGCGCCAGATTATTGGTTACACCTGTATATAAAACTGTATTATGAGTGTTGGTCATGATGTAGATGCAATATTGTTTGCCGACGGCCATAATAATCCCTTTCATGTCGTTGCGAGCCGTTTATATCATGTCGCTGCGAGCCGCTCTTTGGCGAAGCAGTCTCCTCGTAACATAGGGTTGCTTCGTCGGGAAAAGCACCCTCCTCGCAACGACATGGTTTTACATAAACTGGTTCAACGGAACATAATCTTTGATGTATTCCGGAATCCGCGCCCGCCATGCAGCGGGTACGGCCTTGAAATCCTGCATGGTAAACGTAGGGTTCGTGTTCAACTCGGTCAGGCGTTTGTTCTCGATAATATCGCGGACACGGTTATCTGTAATATAGGCCTTGAAGAAATACTTCAACGCCAGGATGCTCTCGGGCTTGTCAGGCTTGGTATCGGCAACGAATTTTTCGAACTCTTCTTCCAGCAGATCATCCTTGCCTTTGAAGTGCTCGATCAGGCCGTAAGCCTTCTCGATGATCTCGCGCAACGAAAGCCTGCGATCGACACCTGCAGCTTTGCGAAGTTTATCCAGCGTGAAAAACTCCTCAGGCTTGTCCATGATGTGTGTTGCCACATATTCGACGATCCGCTCCCAATTCCCTTCCTGCACGTTTGTCTTGATGAATTCATCTTCCTTGACGCGCTCCTCGAATTTCTCGAAGAACATACGGTCGATTTTCATCCCTTCTAACCCAACTTGATGCTCTTGCAAGGATTTCAGCTTGTCGGGGTCAAATCGCTCATAGCCTTCGATGATAACGAATGGTCCTACGTCTCCACCCGTCCCTGAACCTGCCTCCGTTTTAGAACGATAGGGTAGTTTTAAAATTTCATCGTAATTGAATTTCTCTTCGAAGTATTCGCAATTTGCGAAGAAGTCAAACAACTTGAAATACGTTTTCTTTGCTCCGTCGATTTGAGATTTGAGAGCAGAGTCGAACAAATCCTTTGTAAATTCATACGTGCGCGTACCGCGTCCCTTGATTTGGATAAAATCAGTTGGCGAGAAGATTGGGCGCATGAGACATAGGTTCAGGATGTCTTCACAGTCATAGCCCGTGGTCATCATGCCGACAGTCACACAGACGCGCGTCTTGCTTGTTTTATAAGCGGAATTGAAGTTCGCCGAGCCGCTCAGGTTGTTGTTGGAGAAGTTTATTGTAAACTGCTGCGCATCAGGGACTTGCGAAGTCACTTGCATGGCAAAGTCCGATTGGTATTTGCCCGGGAAGATCTGGTCAGCCAACTCATTGAGAATTTGCGCCAATTTTGCGGCATGGTTCTGGCTGATCGTAAAGATAATCGCCTTGCCAATTTCGCCGCTGACAGGGTCGCGTAATGCCTTCTCGAGGAACGTCTTGCAAAATAAATAATTGGTGCCTTCGGAGAAAAACTTCCTTTCGAAATCACGTTGGAAGAAACTCTCCTCCTGCGCCCCTTCTTCTGTATCGATAATGACGGAATATCCCTCATCAGCAAGAAGTTGTGTGGTCACATCGGTGCGCGCATCCACTACAATTGGATTGATTAGAAAGCGCTCACGAACACCGTCTAAAAGTGAATACCTGAAAGTTGGTTGTCCTCCTTCACATCCAAATGTGCGGTAGGTGTCCAGTAGGATTCGTCTTTCCAATTCGCGCGGATCGCGTGCGTTGCTGTGCTCGAATTTCTTCAGGTAGTCTTTTGGCGTTGCAGTCAGTCCAAGTTTATAGCCAATAAAATACTCGAAAACTGCGCGGGCATTCCCGCCAATGGAGCGATGCGCTTCATCGGAGATAATCAAATCAAAGTCTGTAGGGGAAAATAGCTTCTTGTACTTATTATTGAACAGAAGTGATTGAACGGTTGTCACAACAATCTCTGCTTTGCGCCAATCTTCGCGGTTTTCCTTGTAGATGACCGTCTTGAAATCGTTCTTTAGGAATTGTACAAATCGTTTGTTTGCCTGGTCTTCAAGTTCGAGCCTGTCCACCAGGAACAGAACACGTTTTGCATTACCCGTTTTCAAGAAAAGTTTGATGACCGCTGCGGCTATCAGAGTTTTCCCGGTCCCGGTCGCCATCTCGAAGAGGAAGCGATCATTCCCTTCTTTGACAGACTTTTGAAGAGATTGAATAGCCCGGATTTGATACTCGCGCAAGAAACGCAGGTAATTTTTCTCGATGAAAGCAGGTCGTTCCTGTTCATTCTTCCATGAGGCGTCTTCTTTATAGGTTGGGTATTGAGTCTGTACGATGTAGTCAGCAGGAATGGACTCGGCTATCAGTTTTCCTGGATTGGGGCGGGTTGTCTGGTAGCCTCGTACCGACCACGGTTTCGGGAATTGCGTGATCACATATGGATTGCCCCGCTCCAAATCCCAAAAGTAATGCAGATTTCCATTGGAAAGGATGACAAAGCGGCAGTTTTGCGATTTTGCATATTTGCGCGCTTGTTCTTTGGCCGATAACGGATGTTTCTCTTCGGATTTTGCTTCCAGCACAATCAATGGATAACCCCGCTCATCCAGGAGCAGAAAATCAAGGTAACCATGCCTAGTTGATTTGAAATCTTCCCCAAAGGCATCGAACTCTTTTTGAGTGATTTTAGTATGCAATTCAAGCTGGATATTGGCAGGACCGTCTTCATTATCGAAGAAACGCCATCCAGCTTCTTCCAGAAGTTTATTGATTTTGATACGAGCTTTAGCTTCTTTTGCCATGCTTTATCCTGTGCGGTCGCCCCGCATGGATTAAAGATACAGTAAAACTCCGGTTTGGGCAATATTGAATCCATTGCGATTTACCCTTTAGAGGAAGGTAACAGTCACAAGATGTGACCGTCACCTTGAATTGCCGTTACGCCATCAGCGGATGGCCTTTCACTTTGATCCGCTCCTTGAGGTGCCCGGGCAGGTCAAGGGCGGAGACGGTCACGTTCACGGAAGTTTTCCCAAACACATACGTACCTGTTTAAAACAGGTACGTATATGAGCTCAAATAAGTTGTTTATCTTTCACGACATGTACGTACTTGTCCCCCAACAAGTTGTTTATGTTTCACAACAAGTACGTACCTGTTTCGAAGCGATATGCGTATAGGTAAAAAGGCAGCCACCCACGCGGTGGCTGCCTTTTGTTTGGAGGGACGGGAATGCTCAGGCTTGCTGTGCTTTTTCGAAATCTACGCCGTACAGCGCCTTCTTGAACTCCTTGCCGGGGATGAAGCGTGGCAGCAGGTTGGTCACCTGGCTGGCAGAAACATCTTCCGCCTGCTCCGCGCCGTCCGCGCTGTTGCGCAGCCAGAAGCTGCCGAAATCGCCCAATTCGACGATATTGCCCTCGGCCAGTTCCTCCGGAATGATCGTCAAGAACGATTCGATCACGGCCAGCGTATCCGGGCCGGTGACAGTGCACATCTGGGTGATGCGCTTCGACAACTGCCGCAGGGTCTTGCGCCCGCTGGCTTGTACGGAGGGGTAGAACTTCTTGGGCGCTTCCCGGTCCTGCGGGTTGGGGCGCTCTACGATATTGAATTTAATAGTCATTTTGTTGTTCCTTTCTCTTTTTTCGGCTCGATATCGGGCTGGCAGGCTTGGGTATGCCAGCCTTCCGGAAGTTGCGTTTTTCCACGCTCCTGTTCCCGTGTGTAAATGTGGGTATTCGATACCTCCTCGATGTTGGGATTTAGGCACCCGTACATGTCTTCCATTATTCAGAGAATGCATAAAAAAAGCAGGCTCTCCCGTAATTAACGGGAAAAGATAAATATGCTACCATCGGGAATGAAAGGTGTTTCCGATGAACAATAACGCATTTTTGAA
>JAFGKO010000341.1 GCA_016928525.1 Anaerolineales bacterium
CTTGACCGATCATATTTGGACTGTTAAAGATCTGTTGACTTCTGTCCCCTTACCAAGCGTTAGCAACACTTGAAAGGGAGACTATCGTTTTATTGAAAATGCAATAACGTAACCACTTTCACCAAGGTGGTCGCTCTTATGATGCAAATGTTGGATAAGAAACCCGCTGATGAGCCAATGATGACGGTGGAGGAAGCGCCGGCGGATTACGAAGCCGAGTAAGCCGGAAACCACTGAAGCATGGGGACACGGAGACACGCAGGTGATCTCCGTGTCTTTGTATGACAGAATGAAATTTAGAGGAGATTCGTCTCATAGATTGCGGACGGATGGCGCTTTTCAGGGGGGCGCTATTTCTGTACGATGGAGTATATCGTATGTCATTGCGAGCCCCGTAGGGGCGTGGCAATCCCAAGTTCATAGGTTACTTGAGATTGCTTCGTCAGGCTTTGCCTTCCTTGCACGCGTGCCTGCGCACGGTGCAGGCAATGACACAAAGAAAGCGAGGTCCCATGAAAATCCCCTTTGTCAAGCCCTCCACGCAGGCATTCGTTGAAGAGGCGCGCAAGACTCCCGGTTATTCCTTTTTCGACTTTTTACACGGCTACGTGTACGGACGCTGGCCTTATATGTACATCGGCATCGGCAAAGGGACGCATCCGCTTTCGAAATATTTTATCCCTCTGGCGGGATTCTTCGACCGCCTGGTCACCAGGAAAAAAAAAGACGAATCCCTCACAGAAACCATCAACTTCGCGGACACCTATCATGGCAAGACTATCCCGCTGGAGACGGCCAAAACGCTGGTAATGATCAACGAAGAGATCAAGATCCCCGATCTGGAGCAGGTCATCCCCTATAAGCGGGCGCGCTCGATCGTGATGAAGAACCCGGACCGCATCGTGGCGATGGACTGTCCCTGCCGGGCGGCGGTGGAGAATCCCTGCACGCCGATTGACGTGTGCCTGGTGGTGGGCGACCCGTTCGCCAGCTTCATCCGCGAACACCAACCGGAACGCTCACGTTGGATCACGCGCGACGAAGCGATAGCAATCCTGAAGGCCGAAGACGAGCGCGGGCACGTGCATCACGCCTTTTTCAAGGACGCCATGCTGGAACGTTTCTACGCCATCTGCAACTGCTGCGAGTGCTGCTGCGGCGCGATGCACGCGCATCGTAACGGTGTCCCGATGCTGGCCTCGTCCGGATACATTGCCCGGGTCGATGAGGGTTTGTGCATCAGTTGTGGGGACTGCGCGGACTACTGTCAGTTCGGCGCGCTGGAAATGGGCGACATGTTCATGCAAGTGAATTATGAAAAGTGCATGGGCTGCGGCGTGTGTATAGACAAGTGCTCGCAGGATGCACTCGCACTGGTGCGGGATGAGTCCAAAGGCGTGCCGCTGGAAATTTGTGCTTTAATGGATGCAGTTTCACAATGAGAAATGGAGACGATACATGACTGAACCAAAGCGTTTTCCCTGGCTGGCCGTCATCCTGGGGGTTGGATGCGTGGGAGTCCTTTGCATCGGCGTTCTGGTGGTCGGTGGCGGGGCGGCATACTTTCTGATCCAGGAAACAGCTATCCCGTCCGTGCCTGAGCCGGTTGTCACCGTCCCGGTTGAAATCTTGGAGCCGACCGGCATCCCTGCTCCTGTTATTGAACCGACCCTTGATGAGTCAACAAACTCCGGCCCAACCCTGACAGGCGACCAACGCCTGGACGAGCATTCCCTCTACGACGATTTCTCATCCGATGCGCTGGGCTGGCCCCTCTTCGACGATGGTAAAACGATCCTGAAATACGAGAACCAGGCCTATAGCTTCCAGATTGCGGAGCCAGATTACGAAGATTGGGCCTATTTCCCGGTGGACTTCATCCCTTACGAGATTTGGTTCGATGTGCAGGGATTGCCGGGTCAACAAGATGGAACCTTTGGCGTTTTCTGCCAGTATCAGAACGAGGATAATTTTTACTATGTTGAGTTTGATCTGGAAATAAACTCGTATGTCATCGGCCAGATCCTGAACGATGAACACATTCCACTGACCCCGCAAAACGCAAACGGCCAATACTGGCAGGATGCTTCCGGCACACTCAAATCGCCGCCCACTTCGGTCAACCGCATTGGCGTCACTTGCTACCTGGACAGTATTACGCTCTTCATCAACGACCAGTGGGTGGACGAGGTCAGCGTGGGACAGCCTTTTGACGAGCCCGGCGAAGCGGCCTTCTTTGTGTACGCCTTCGATTTTGCCGGGGAGAATGGGTATAAGGTGTTTTTCGATAATGTGGAGGCCTGGCAGCCGGTGCAGTGAGGAAATTCACCACAAAGACACAGAGTATTTTGTTGAAAAAAGTGCGAAACTTACTATAATGAATATGACCAAATGTGTCAGTTCGTTCCGCATTTATTAGACGGAGGTGCAAATTCACAATACTGCAATCAAACCTCGACTTTCTTTTTCTAGTCATTCGTCAAAGGAGATGTAACGATGAGATCCAATGTATTTTTGTGTGTGCTACTTTCAACTCTTCTTGCGCTGACAGCCTGCAGCACGCCAGCAACTGCAGAACCCACACCATTTCTACCCCCTACAGCACTGCCGGAACCCACACTGGCCCCACCGACCGCACCGCCTGAACCAACAATCGAACCTTCCCCCGAACCCACCCCCACAATCGAACCAACCGCAACGCCCGAGAATCAACTCTTTCGTGATGATTTTACGAGTGGATTGCAACCCGGCTGGCGATGGGAAAATGAAAACCCAGATAAGTGGACGATCACCGATGAGGGCTGGCTCCAGATTGTCGGCGAAGATGGTTTTATCTTAGATGGCGGTCAGAATGACCAGGCTAATATGCTCTGGCGGGATGTGCCCGAGGGTGACTTTGTCGTTACCGTGCATATTGAAACAAAACCTGACACGAACTTTCAACAAACTGCAATCTGGCTGTATGAGGATGGTGAAAACTTCATCGTCATCAACCGCGGCTTTTGCGAACCCTGCGGCGGCAATGGCGTTTATATGGACTACAGAATTCAGGGAGCCGTCGGAAATTACAAATTCATCACCGAGGAAACCGATCTGTATCTGCGCCTTGAAAAAACCGAAGATGTCATTTCAGGATATTACGCGTTCCAACCCGATCAATGGGAACGGCTGGGGCGTTTCGGCAATTTCTTCACCTTTACACAGGTCGGTCTGGGCGTCAGTAATGTCGATCCTTTCGAAGCGGACTCCGACGTGGTTGGCCGCTACGATTACTTCGAGATTACAAGGCCGTAAAGCTCAAAACAATTCTTACTGCAACGGATTCCACAACATCGAAAGCAAAATAGCCGCCCCGGCCAGCAGCGCACCCAGGGCTGAGAACGCGAAGCTGATTTCTGTGGTTTCGCGCTTGGTGATCAGGTAGGTGGGCAGGCTCTTGAAAACCTCGTCAAGCTCGCTCGCGCTGGTCGCCTGGTAATACTCGCCATCGGTCATTTCTGCGATCTGGATGAGCGTTTCCTCGTCGATGCCCCGGCGGAAACCTCCGCCGCCCCCGAAGGAACCGCCGCCGAAAAAATTGCCCGTGAAGGGCGCGTCACAGAACGCAAAGGGAGCCCCTTCATCCGTGCCAAAGCCGATGGTGTAGACGCGCACCCCGCGATCCGCGGCTTGTTGCGCGGCGTCCAGCGGCCAGGGACCGGCGTTGCTGGCGCCATCGGTCAGCAACACGATGATATGCGGCGCATACGTCCCGGGCGGGACTGGGGTGACCGCACTGCCCGAAAAAGTAAGATCGCTTGGCGGGATGCTCTCGTCCACTTCGGCGATGGCGTCCAGCGATTTAAGGATTCCGCTGCCGATCGCCGTCCGGCGAGCTGTGGTCAAGCTGCGGATGGCTGCTTCGAGCGCATCCTGGTCGCGAGTAGGGGGCTGGATGATCTCTGAAAAACCGGCGAACACAACGATCCCGATCTGCGTGTTCGAGCGCTGGCTGCGGATGAAGGACAGTGCGGCTTCTTCAGCGGCCAGCAGGCGGTTGGGTTCGATATCGGTCGCGCACATGCTCCCGGAAATGTCCATGGCGAGCACAATGGTCGCCTGCCCGGAGGGCACGACCACGCTGGCCATCGGGCGTCCCAGCGCGACTACCAGGCTGGAGAGTCCCAGCAGGAACAGAGCCATCGGTATATGGCGCCGCCAGCGTGACTGCTGCGGGAGCGCCGCGCGCACCAGCGACAGACTCGAGTAACGAACCGCGTAACGCCGCCGCCGTCGCAATATCCAGATATAAGCTGCGATGATAATGGGGATGAGCCCCAACAGGAGTAGAAATCCGGGCCAAAGCAAATTCATTTTGTACCTCTAAGATTTATCTCTAACCGCCAGGCCGCGAAGGACGCCAAGATTCTTTGTAAGGCGCCAAGGCTTCTTGGCGATTTTGAAAACTGCTTGGCGCTCTTTTCCGAAGAACACCGGGACGGTGTACGTTCTTGGCGGTTCAAAACTCCGCCTGAATAATCACGGCAGGCGACTGAACCACACCAGCGAAAACGCGCCGACGACGAGCATGAACATCATACTGATACCCGTGAAAATCGAAGTGATCTCCGTCTTCTCCGGCTTGACGACCACCTGCACATCCAGGTTTTCGTAGATTTCGCGCAAGTCCTCTTCACTCTGTGCATTGAAATACGCACCATCCGTCATGGAAGCGATCTGCTGCAACACGGGCTCGTTGAGCTGTGTGAAAACCGTGAAGTCGTTGACCGTCAGGGTGATCCCTGCGGCGCTGCCTACGCCGATGGTATACACGCGCACGCCCTGTTCTGCCGCGGTTTGCGCTGCCTCGATTGGGTCCTGGTTGGTGGTGTTTTCGCCATCGGTCAATAGAACGATAGCAGCCGGGATGTAAGTCCCATACGGGACAGGCGTCGGCGTTGGGACGGGCGTCAGGTTGTTCCCGGTTACGGGGATTTCACCCTGGTTCTGGGCAATTGCATTGAGCGACGCTAGAATCCCGCTGCCCACAGACGTGCCCCGCTGGGGAGCTAGGCGGTCGATGGCTGCCAGGATGGCCTCCTGGTCGTTGGTCGGCGGTTGCACCGCAATGCCGCCATCGCTGAAAGCCACCACGCCGATCTTGACGTTGCTCGGCTGGCGCCCCACGAACTCGCGCGCAGCGGCCTTGGCGGCTTCCATGCGCGTCGGTTGCATATCCTCGGCTGCCATGCTGCCGGAAACATCGAAGGACAGGATGACGGTACTTTCCAGTCCCGGCAGGCTGACCACCGCATTCGGACGCGCCAGCGCAACCAGCAGGATCGTCAGCCCGATCAAGAACAGGATTATGGGGATGTGACGACGCACCCCGGCACGCCTACCGCTGGCATCCTGCACGAATCCCAGGCTGCCGATATTCGCGACGATCTTTTGCCGCCGCCGTTGGATGCGGATGTAGAGCAGGATGAAAACCGGGATCAGCAACAACGTGAGCAGCATCAAGGGCCAGGTAAATGTCATGGTTCCTCAACTCACAAAGCGACGTTGTTGTCGCAATTTGGCAAAACGGACGATCGCGCGCACCATATCCTCCTCGGTGGACAGTGAAAGCGCATCCACCCCGGACCGTTTGAATGCTTCCGTTAAATCCGCTTCGCGCCGTGCTGCGGCCTCCCGGAAACGCTGGCGGAACCCGCGGTCATGCGTGTCGATGTACATTTGCTCGCCTGTCTCCGCATCCTCGATGATGACCGTGCCGATATCCGGCAACTCCACTTCGCGCGGGTCCCACAACCGCACAACCAGGACTTCATGCCGTTGGTTGAGCAGTTTCAGCGGTCGCTCCCAGCCTGGCTCGCAGATGAAATCCGAGACCACGAAAACCAGCGAGTGTTTTTTGATGGCGTTCAAACCGCCTCGCAGCAGCGGCGTCAAGTCTGTGAACGGCGCGCGTTTCAAACGCGGTTGCTTGAGCAGGTCGTTGACCAGCCGTAGCACCTGCATGCGCCCGCCGCGCGCCGGGATGGTATGCTCGATGCGGCTGCCATAGAACATAGCCCCGATGCGGTTGCCATGCTTGGTCAAGACGCGCGCCATAGTGGTCACGAAATCGACCAACATCCCGCGCTTCTGGTGGTCCACTGCGCCAAAATCCACCGACGGGCTCAAGTCGAGCAGGAACCAGGCCGAGATCTCCCGGTCTTCGACGTATTGGCGGATATAGGGCGAATCCATGCGCGCTGTCACGTTCCAGTCGATGTAACGGATGTCGTCTTGTGGCTGGTATTCGCGCAGGTCAGCAAAATCTACCCCGTAGCCGTAGAACAGGCTGCGGTAGTCGCCCTGCAACAGGCCATCCAGTCGCCGGACGACCTGCCAGTCGAGGCGCTGCAGGATGCGCTCAGGAGTTGCTGCGGAAGCTGTCGGCATGCTCACGGAGCGGCACCACTGGGATCGGGATACGGTCGAAAATCTTGTTCAGCAGGTCGTCGGCAGTCACATTGTCCGAGAGCGCTTCGTATGACAGGACAAGGCGGTGCCGGATCACATCCAAAGCCATGTCGAGCACATCCTGGGGCAGCGCGTAATTGCGACCACGAACGAAGGCCAGCGCGCGAGCGGTCAGGATCAGGTTGATCGAAGCGCGCGGGCTGGCGCCGAACATGATGTAATGCTCGATCTCCTGCAAGCCAACTTCTTTCGGTTCGCGGGTAGCAGTCACCATACGGACGGCGTATTCAATCATCGCCGGGTCGACGTAGACTTTGTCCACCTGCGCCTGCAAAGCGACCAGGTCTTCAGTGGTCAACACCTTCTGCACAGCCTGTAACGCGCTCGTCATGCGCTCCACAATGACGAATTCCTCGGTGGAATTGGGATACCCGACCAGCACCTTGAGCATGAAACGGTCCACCTGCGCTTCCGGCAGCGGATAGGTACCCTCGGTCTCGATGGGATTCTGTGTCGCCAGCACCAGGAAGGGATTCGGCACCTTGAACGTCTCGCGCCCGATGGTCACCTGGCGTTCCTGCATCACTTCGAGCAGCGCGCTCTGTACCTTGGCAGGCGCGCGGTTGATCTCGTCTGCCAGCAGCAGATTGGTGAAGACCGGACCCAGCGAGGTGTTGAACTCGCCCGTCTTCTGGTTGTAAATGCGCGTCCCGACCAGATCAGCGGGAACAAGATCGGGCGTGAACTGGATGCGCTTGAACTCACCGCCGATCGCGTCCGCCAGGGTCTTGATCGCCATCGTCTTCGCCAGTCCTGGCACACCTTCCACCAGGATGTGTCCACGCGCCAGTAAGGCTACAACCAGCCGTTCCAGCAAGTGGTCCTGGCCGACGATGACCTTTTTCACTTCGTAAAGCACACGTTCCATTGGCTTGCGGTTTTCTGAATCCATGCTATGGTTCATATAATTGTCTCCTTTGTAATAAACCTTGCGAAGGTTTCTGACCTTCGCAAGGTTGTACTAATACGGCGGCGAGCCCATCCCGCTGACGGCTACGTTGATGGGCACGGCAAAGCCGATCCCAACGAAAAAATTCTGTTCGCTGGGGTTGACGATCCCGGTGACGATGCCGATCACCTGTCCGCTGCGGTTCAACAACGGGCCGCCCGAATTGCCGGGGTTTACAGCGGCGTCGACTTGTATCAAACCTTCCAGTCTTTGTTCGCTGCCTGAGGGCTGGAAAGTGCGATTGAAACCTGAGATCACCCCGGCACTCATCGAGCCGTACAGGCCAAAGGGATTGCCAACAGCAAACGCCTCGTCACCCACGCGCATGGAACCAGGATTGCCCAGGATGGCCGGTATGAGTATCCCGGGTAGCTGGTAGGCTTGCAACACAGCGATGTCGTTCTCCGGTTGTTCCAGAACTACTTCTGCTTCCGATTTTGTGCCATCGGCGAAGGTCACCAAAATCTCATCAGCGCCCGCAACCACGTGCAGGCTGGTCAGGATTTCGCCATTGGTCGTAATGATGACCCCGCTTCCCAATCCCCCGTGCTCACCTTCGTCATCTTCTCCTTTTGTTTGGATGAGAACCAGCGACGGTTGTATCACCTGGAATACCTGTGTCGAAAAAGCCGGGCGTGGCGTGGCGGAGGCCAGCGCCATTGCGACGGTATCGTTCACCTCGCGCACTGTCATTTGATGTGTACCAGGGAAGAGAAGACTGTAAAGCAGTATCGCCAGCAGCGCTGCCAGAATACCGGTAACGAACGGGGTGGCATTCTTTAAATGTGTTCGGATGCGTACCAGTCGCTCCTGCCATCGTTCCGAACCTGAAGCAGATGGTTCATTCATTCAATTGCTACCTCTAAAGGAACTCAAGCTTCATACAAGATGAAGTGCCTATCCAACAGGTGTTCGAAAGCACCTTTGAAAAATATTGTATTGAATAATATAAATCTTTTTTCTTAGACTAAGATGAGAGGAAATGTACGAATTGCCAACGAATCCCTAGACGAGTCGAGTGTGGGACAAATTACTTTTGATTCTTGCTTGATTTCTGCTTGTAAAAAGCGTACAATGGATTTAGTTTATTGGCTATAGTCTATCTGAATTATCAGATAAGGAGATGCAATGGAAATTACCGTTACCCATGAGCAAAATCGTGTTCCAGTGACCGTCCTCCATGTTGCAGGGAAAACTGATTCCGAGAGCGCCGCAATCCTACAAAAGAAGGCCATGGAATTGATCGATGGCGGAGCCAGGTACCTGATTTTCGATTTGAGCAGGGTACCCTACATGAGCAGTGCCGGTCTACGCGTCTTGCAGGAAGTATTCAACAAATTACGCGCCTTGTCTTCCGAAGATAGTGACAAAGATACGTCGGAGGGATCTTATCAACTCCCCTATCTGAAAATAGTAAATCCGACGCCCGAAGTCCTGGAAGTATTGAAAATGTCCGGTTTTGATATGCTGGTTGCTATTGAACACGATTTAAAGAAGGCTCTTGCATCCATTTAACCCACCTTGGTTTTTCATAAAAACAAGCATGCCCCATCCAGACTTGTAAGATGGGGCATGCTTATTTTCAAAAAAGTTACTTCAACTCTTCCAATTGTTTCACCAACCCATCGACCACATCGAAACCGCCCTGCCAGAAGGCTGCTGATTCGATATCGATTCCGGCTTCTTTTAAAATCCTTGCCGGGGCTTCTGACCCGCCCGCCGACAGGATCTTGAGATATTTGGGCTTGAAGGTCTCACCTTCGCGTTTGAATTGCTGGTAGAGTGAAAGCACCAGCAACTGTCCAAAGGCATAGGCGTACACGTAAAACGGCGTATGGTAGATGTGCGGGATCGAGACCCACTCCCACTTGAACTCCTCGCTCAGTTCGAGCGAGTCGCCAAATTGCTCTTTCAGGTTCTCGAAGTAGGCCGCGGAGAGTTCGTCCACCGAGGCGTTATTGACCACCATCTCGTGTGCTTCCTTCTCGAACAGCGCAAAATACGACTGGCGCATGATGGTGGCGTAGGCGTCGTCCACCTGCTTGAACAGGATGTCACGGCGCACAGCCTCGTCCTTCTCTTCGGCCAGCAGGCGGTCGGTCAACATCATCTCGCCAAAGGTGGAGGCCGTCTCGGCCAACGGCAACGACGAATGGAAGGTAAACGTGCTGTGATGTGAGGCCAGCATGGTATGGATGGCATGCCCCAGTTCGTGCGCCATGGTCGCCACATCCCGTGCGCGGGATTGGTAATTGAGCAACACCCAGGGCGTCATTTCAGGAGTAACTGACCAGCAGAAAGCCCCATCCCGTTTGCCTTTGCGGACCTCACTGTCCAGATGGTTCTCATCGAAGACACGCCGTGCCAGCTTGCCGACCTTCGGCTCGAACTCGCTGAACGAATCAAGCACCATTTGGGCTGCTGAGGTGTACTCGAACGTTTTCTCCGCCTTGGCCACCGGCGCGTAGATGTCGTAACGGCGTAACTTGTCCATACCCAACACTTTGGCTTTCATTTTGAAGTAACGCTGGAAGATGCCTGCGTTCTTACGAGCCACATCCAGCAGCACGTCCACCGCCTTGTCGGGGATATCATTGGTTAAGTTACGGACGGCCATCGGGCTGCTGAATTTGCGCAGGGTCAGGTTTTCGTTGTGCCAGTCACGGGCACGCGTCTGGTACATCTGCCCCAAAATGGGACCGTCTTCGCCGTAGACGCGATACAGCTCCTGATAGGCTGCGGCGCGCAGATCCGGGTCCGGCCCCTGGACGTAGGCCATGAGCTGGCCGCGCGTCAGTTCTTTGGTTTCGCCTTCCACTTCCAGCTTGAAGACATAACGGTTGGTGATCGAATCATAAAGCGTGATTAACGCCTGCGCGCCGGTCACATCTTTCAGGTTGATCACCTTTTCTTCCGGCTCACTGAGCGTGTGCGGCTTGAAGTGACGCATCTCCTCCAGGTAGTAGCGATAATCGCCCGAAGCATCCATCAGGCGCTTGGCGTTTTCCTCATCCAGGTCCTTCCACCACAGGCTGAAGAACAGCGTGCGGTTTTCCATATCCGCCAGGAATTGGCGCACACGCGTCTGTACGCTCAGCGCGGTCTGGTCCTGGGTGTCGGCGGCGAAGGACAGGCCGGCAAAAGAGTACAGTTTGTTAGCGATGCGGTTCATCTCCTCCGAGGCGCGGACGACTTCCAGGAAACGGTCGGCAGGCAGATTGGGAGTCAGATTCGCGCGTAATCCCTCGAATGAAGTGACCTGTTCTTCGATGGTGTCGAATGCTGATTCGAACTCGGGTGTGTTGAAGCCGGGATACAGGTCAGCCAGGCTCCATTTGGTTTGGGTAAAAGTCATGATGATTTCTCCTGTTTCCCTGAGCGGAGCGACCATTCGGAGTGCAGTCGAAAGGGCGCTTCGACTACGGAGTTCACTGTCGTTCACTCCTCCGCTCAGCGAGGAACTAAATTAAAGATTGAACCGAATATGTACGATATCGCCGTCTTTGACGGGGTATTCCTTACCTTCCAGGCGCAGTTTGCCTTTGGCCTTGGCTTCGTTCATCCCGCCCAACTCGACCAGGTCATCATACGTGACCACTTCAGCGCGGATAAAACCCTTCTGCAAATCCGTATGGATTTCGCCCGCAGCTTCCCAGGCTGAGGCGCCGCGTCGTGTGGTCCAGGCGCGCACTTCGTCTTCGCCAACGGTGAAGAAAGATTGCAGTCGCAGCAGGTCATAAGACAGGCGAATCATCTTGCTCAGGCTGAGTTCTTCGATGCCGTACTCTTCCATGAAAACAACCGCATCCTCAGGCGGGAGTTGCGCGATTTCCATTTCGAGCTTGCCTTGCAAGGCAACTGAAGCATGATCGAGTTCGACGGCTGGGGCAGGCTGGCCTTCACCCAGGTTGAAAACCGTCAGGACCGGTTTGCGGGTCAACAGGCCATAGCTGGAAAGTTCCTTTTCTTCATCAGGACTAAATTCCAGCTTGCGCAGCGGTTCATTCCCGGACAAAGCGGCCTGCAACCGTTCGAACAGCGCGATCTGCCGCTCAACCACGGTTTTGTCCGAACCGCCTTTTCGGCGTTCATCCGCCAGGCGCTCCAGCTTGCGCTCGACAGCAATCAAATCGTTGAGCAACAACTCGCTCAACATGGTTTCCACATCACGCCCCGCATCCACTGACCCGGCGGGGTGCGGGACCAGTTCGCTTTCGAAGCAGCGCACTACATGCAGGAAGCCGTCCATTTGCGCCAGTTGGTTGAGCAATTGACCGGAGATGCCGCTTTTGGCAGCGCCGCCTTCCAGCCCGGCGATATCCGCGTAAGTGACTTTAGCATAAACGGTCTTTTTCGGATTGAACATGCCGGAGAGTTTATCCACGCGCAGGTCAGGAACGTCTACCACAGCAGTATGGATTTCGATCCGCCCGGCGCTGGCGGTGGTGGGAGTGTTCCCCCGCGTCAACGCATTGAAGATGGTGGTCTTTCCGGATTGTGGTAAGCCAATAATTCCGAGTTTCATCTTGACCTTCGTGTTGGGAGTGAGTATACTAACTGTGCTTTAGCCGAAGTGGCGGAACAGGCAGACGCGCACGACTCAAAATCGTGTTCCTTCGGGAGTGAGGGTTCGATTCCCTCCTTCGGCATTATAAACTGAATAATTGCTTTTCGGTATGTTGCCGGGGAGTAGCGCCTGTCACAGAGACGTAGAAGTGACAGGACAGAGGATCGTCAAGACGGACGAGTGTCCCGGTCCTCTGGTCGCATCACTGCGAACGCGAGACCGCTACGATGTGGTCTTGCGTTTTTTTGACCCCTGCCCTCACCCAACCCTCCCCCAAATTCGAGGAATTTTGGGGAGGACAAGGGAGCGGATGATAGGAATGACGAAATGAAACTTTATTTGATCTTTATCCTGATCGATCTGATGGTCTTGCTAGCGTATCCGATCGTTTTTTTGTTTCAAAAGTTACGCAAAATCCTGGGTTTTAAGCGATAATAGGAGCAGGTTATACTTGTTCCCAGGAGGTCACTATGCCTACATTGAACGATGTCCTGGGCGTCATTCTGGGCGGTGGACGTGGCACGCGCCTGTATCCGCTGACCAAGATGCGCTCGAAGCCTGCCGTACCGATTGCGGGAAAATATCGCCTGATCGATATTCCCATCAGCAATTGCATCAATTCGGGGATTTACCGGATTGCCGTCCTTACGCAATTCAACTCGGTTTCCCTGCACCGTCATATTACTCACACATACAATTTTGATGCTTTCCATACCGGCTGGGTGCAGATCCTGGCTGCTGAGCAGACGATGGAAAGCGCAGGCTGGTACCAGGGCACGGCGGATGCTGTCCGTAAGCAATTGTTTGAAATTCAGGCAACCGGAGCGGAATATACCTTGATTTTGGCGGGCGACCATCTCTATCGCATGGACTATGCCGCCCTGACAGAATTCCATTGGGAGAAAAACGCTGACATAACGGTAGCAGTTCAACCCGTTGCGAAAGATGATGCGCCTCGTTTCGGGTTGTTGAAGGTGGAGGCTGACGGACATATCTCCTCGTTTGCTGAAAAGCCAAAGGATCCGAAGGTCCAGCAGAAATTCGTCAGCCGAGATGACCCGGAACGTCCGTTCCTGGGCTCAATGGGCATCTATTTATTCAATACACAGGTGCTGGTGGATTTACTCAAATATCACCCGCGTCACGATGACTTTGGTGGTGACATCATCCCGGAAGCGATCCGCTCGCACGAGGTATATGGTTTTGATTTTGACGGTTACTGGGAAGACATCGGGACCATCCGCTCCTTTTACGAGACGAATTTGAAATTAACCAGTTCTTCCCCGCCGTTCAACTTTTACGACCCGGGCGCGCCTATTTACACACATGCGCGTTTCCTGCCTGGTTCTGTTGTCGATGATAGTGAGTTGAAAGATGTGCTTTTGGCCGAGGGTTGTCGTATTCAGAAAGCGGAAATCAAACATTCCATCTTGGGCGTACGCAGCCAGGTTGCAGTCGGGGCTTGCATCAAAGATAGCTTTCTGATGGGCGCAGATTACTACGATGCGGAGACGATACCGCACAGTATCCCGCTCGGGATCGGGAAGGACTGCCATGTAGAAGGCGCCATCCTGGATAAAAATGTGCGCCTGGGCGAGGGTGTGGTCATTAAACCCTTCCCGCCTGACAAGGACCTGGACCGGGACACATGGTTTGTGCGCGATGGCATCGTTGTCATCCCCAAGAGCACCGTGATTGCGCCGGGAACTCACATTACGCCTGAAGACACGGGCATAGGTAAGTAAAAATTGGGTGAAAGTTTGTAAAAACTACGATACGAAATTTGATGAAAGCCGACCCGCCAGAATATCGGCGGGTTTTGGATTCAACCTGTGTTGATAAGTTATAATCCAGCCGCTCTATGAAAATCCTCACTGTTCTTACTTACTATCGCCCGCATACCTCCGGCCTGACCATCTACGCCGAACGCTTGGCGCGGGCCTTGGCGAAGCGCGGACATGAAGTGACCGTCATGACCACGCAGTATGAAAAGGTCCTGCCGCGCGAGGAGATGATGGATGGCGTAAAAGTCATCCGTGTGCCGGTGGTCGTTCGCATCAGCAAAGGCGTACTTGCTCCCACCTTTGGATTGGTGGCGACGAAACTGGTCTGGCAACACGATGTCGTTCAGATGCACCTGCCACAGTTCGATGCGCCTGGTGTGGCTATCCGTGGTCGTCTTTTCGGCAAGCCTGCCGTACTGACCTATCATTGCGACCTGCAGCTCCCGTCTGGCTTCTTCAATCGACTGGTCAACAGAGTGGTGGATTTTCAGAATACCCTGGCCGGAATTTTAGCTGACCACATTGTGACATACACTCAGGATTATGCGGATAACTCCCCATACCTCTCCCGCTACGCTTCAAAACTGACCCCTATCCTGCCACCGGTGGAATTGCCCGATCCTGGCCCTGAGGCTGTCCGGGCTTTCGCGGATAAATATTGCGTTAAAGAACACCGTCCCGTCATTGGTATGGTTACCCGATTTGCTTCTGAGAAGGGTGTAGAGATTTTATTAGATGCCCTGCCGACCATTCTGGCAAAGTATCCGAACGCGCAGGTCATTTACGCAGGTCAGCACCAAGATGTGATGGGGGAGGGGGCCTATTATGAGCGATTAATTCCGCGCATTCAAGAATACGAAAAAATGGGTCAGTGGACTTTCCTGGGCAACCTCTCCCCGGTGCAGTTGGCGGCAGTATATCCCAATCTTGATGTGATTACCGTCCCTTCGCTGAATTCCACCGAGGCTTTTGGCCTGGTGCAGATCGAAGCGATGATGAACGGTGTGCCCAGTGTGCCGTCTGCGCTTCCGGGGGTGCGCCAGCCCGTATTAATGCACGGCATGGGACGCGTGGCTGAAATTGGCGATCCTGTCAGTTTGGCAGGGGCAATCCTCGAGGTCCTGGATGATGCGGAAAAGTTCAAGGGTGATCCATGTAAAATCGCGCGTCTATATGACCCTGATACGATCGCGGCGGAATATGAGAAGTTGTTCGAAAGATTGATGGAGAAGAAGCGCTAATTCTTGTTTGGGATACAGTTGTACTGCATTGTGCTCGCAGTTCAACTGCTCGCTAACTGACCTTGGGAATGACAGCAAAGCCTTCTTCGCGGAAGTGGCTATCAAACGTAAACGCGGTGTCGATCCCCAGGCGGCGCATGGTTTCGAAGGCCGAGCAATCCACCAAGCTTAATTTGCGGCGATTGGCGGAGAGAACGCGGTCGATGGCAATTTTGTGCTGTTCTTCGTCCACCCATTCGATTTGGATAAGAGGCAGTATCTTGTTTTGGAAATCGCGCACTTTATCGATGCCGAGCCTTTTTTGTATGAGCGCAATGCTTTCGATAATCACATAGTTGTTAGCGGATAACGTTTGATTCTCTTCACGCAAGCCTCTAAGGCACAACTCGGCATGCGAGTGATGATGATCGTCAATGGAAAGTATTGCCAGAAAGGCAGAAGTATCAACGAAGGTCATCTTCGATGGCCTGGACAAAATATTCATCGTGATTGGTGGAAACGTCGCTTTTGCCTTCGACATCGCGGAATTCATCCGGATGATGATCGATGTAATCCAGGAATTCTATTGCCTGACGCCACTTTTCCTCGCGCTCGGCTTCTTTTGTAGCTTCGGCCACATATTGCGCCACGCTTTCGCGTACCAGGCTGGCAACGGATGTCTTGCGCGCCTTAGCTAGTTCTTTCAATGCTTTTAGTTGTTCTTCAGTTAATTGAACCATCGTGCGGATCATAGGAACCTCAAATCTGCTATCCCCAAAGGGGATGCTATCACTTTTTGAAAAAGTGCTATCATTATATCATGCCTGAAAAAGATTTTCTCTTTCTCCACCTGCGTGACCTGCCCTACTTCCGTGCCTTGATCCGGGCCGTGGAAGCGATATATTACCAGGATTTCGATCTACCTGCGCCGATCTACGATGTGGGCTGTGGTGACGGTCATTTTGCCTCCCTGACTTTCGACCAGAAAATCGACGTGGGCCTCGACCCCTGGCATGACCCCATCCATCAGGCCAAGAAATTCGGCGCATACCGTGGATTGGTCGAAGCAGACGGTGCGAGATCACCTTTCCCAAATGATTACTTTGCCAGCGCAATCAGCAACTCGGTGCTGGAACACATCCCGCACATCGAGGCTGTCCTTGCCGAAACTGCGCGTGTGCTTAAACCGGGTGCTCCGTTTTACTTTTGTGTTCCCAACCCTCGTTATCTCTCCGAACTCTCGATTTCGCGAGTGCTGGGAGGCTGGTACACGGAATGGTTCCGGCGCATCTCCCGCGTGCATCATGCCGATGAACCTGATGTGTGGCAGGGAAGACTGGAGCGCGCCGAGTTCACTTTGGAACGCTGGTGGCATTATTTCTCCCCATCCGCGATGCGCGTGTTAGAATGGGGACATTATTTTGGCGTGCCGTCGGTCCTTGCCCGCGTGCTGACCGGAAAATGGATCGTCAGCCGGGCGCGCTGGAACTTATGGTTGACAGAGCGCTTTGTGAGAAAGTATGCTTCCCCGCAGCCGGTGGAGGATGGCACGTTCACGTTTTATGTAGCCAGAAAGATGTAGTAACGATTTAAATCGTTACTACAGCCTTGATTTATGTCTTTCAACGAAAAATATTTTTCCACACACACCTACGAAAATATCTCGTTTGCCAAATATAGCCAGTATTGGTGGTCGAACCGTTTCTATGCCATTCTGGCTCGCCGTCACGGGATGCGGGGCAGACACTTGTTGGAGATCGGTTCTGGGCTGGGACACCTGGTCGCCCAGCTTGAAGATACGTTCAAAACCTTTGGCATGGATATAAACCATTGGGCCGTAAAGGAATCGAAAGGGGTTATCGAAAAAACAGCCTTGCAAACTGCCAGCGCACAGGAAATCCCATTTGCGGATGGGGCATTCGGCGTAGTCATCATCAAACATATCGTCGAGCATCTCCCCGACCCTGAAAAGGCAATCGCCGAGATTGGCCGCGTGACTGCTCCCGGCGGGATCCTCATCCTGGCTACCCCGAATCTCGATTCCCTGCTCAAACCCTGGAAAGGCGAGAAATGGATCGGTTATCATGACCCAACGCATATCTCGCTCAAGCCGCCATCCGTTTGGCTGGAATGGATCAAGCGCTCTGGCTTTACAGTGAAACGCGTTTTTGCAGACGGGTTCTGGGATGTGCCGTATATTCCTACCGTGCCGAAACAAATCCAGAAGCTGGTCTTTGGCTCGTTGGGTGGCATTCAGGCTATGACAGGCCTTGTATTCCTGCCCATGCGCTGGGGGGAGAGTATCATCGTGATAGCGCAGAAACAGTGACCGGTCATCAGTTTTCAGTGATCCATATGCAGTGATGAGCCACGACTCCCGCCCCCCGATTCCCGATTCTCAATCAGACGAGCCGACCGTCCTTGATCTATTCAAGTCCACTTTCAAGGATTGGGATTCGTTTTTCAATTTCCTGGTTTCTGTATTCGACGCAGCGCGACGTGAGCAAATAAACCGCTCACTCGCCGAAAAGCAGGAAGTGATCGTTGAACCTGCGCCCGAACTTGAAACATTCAACCTGCAACCAGCAACCCGCTTTCCCTGGCGCGCCCTGCTTGGGCTGGGATTTGCTCTTTTCGCGCAACGCGCGCTTGAACCGCCAGGCAGGATGCTCGGCTATGGCATCGCTTTGTATTTCATCGCGCTTGCGCTGGTTTTGTGGTCATATTTTGCAGACACGTGGGAATTGCCACCCTTACCTCCCGAGCATGACCGCCGCGATCCGGAAACCCTCCGCTTGCTGCCGTTGATCGTCGCCACGGTATTGGCCTTCGCCGCCTTTGCTAGCTTTGGTGGAAACACCTTCAAAGTGGGTAATGTGACGCTCTGGCTGCTTGCCATTGCCTTTTTCGTCTATTCTCTGTGGTTGCCCTATCGCCGCGTTCATCGCGAGCGTAACGCAGACGAACGCCGCCTCGACATGCTGTGGAGCCTGTTGATTCTAGGCGTGGCTGCCTTGGCGATCTTCTTCCGCGTTTACCAGATTGGTTCGATCCCGCCGGAGCCGTTCAGCGATCACGCCGAGAAAATCCTGGACGTGCACGACATCACGCAGGGCCAAACGCACATCTTCTTCCCGCGCAACACCGGGCGCGAAGCCCTCCAGATGTACTGGACTCTTCTCATGAGTTGGATTTTTGGTAGCGGGCTTTCGTTCCTGAGTTTGAAAATTGGCACGGTGTTGCTCGGCCTGCTCACATTGCCTTACATGTACCTGCTTGGGGTGGAGATTGGCGGAAAACGCGTAGGTCTGTTTGCGCTGTTCTTCGCCGGCATCGGTTACTGGCCGAACGTGATCAGCCGTGTGGGGTTGCGTTTCCCGCTCTACCCGTTATTTGTTGCGCCCACGCTGTATTACCTGATCCGCGGCCTGCGCACGCGCAACCGCAACGACTTCATCCTCTCCGGCCTCTTCCTCGGCCTGGGCCTGCACGGCTACAGTCCCATTCGGATCGTGCCCATCATGGTATTGGTCGCAATCGGGCTGTATTTGCTCCATGCCCAATCCAGGGGCGTGCGCCGCGATGCCATCTTGTGGCTGGTCATCCTCGGCCTGGCCTCATTGGTCGTTTTCACGCCTCTATTGCGTTATTCCATCGACAACCCCGAAGTATTCTCCTACCGTGCTTTCACGCGCCTGGGGAGCGCCGAACAGCCCTTGCCCGCGCCTGCCCTCCAGATCTTCTTTTCGAACTTGTGGAAGGGACTGGGCATGTTCAACTGGGACGATGGCGAGATCTGGGTCCATTCGGTGACACACAGGCCGGCGCTGGATTTGGTCTCGGGCGCGCTATTCTTGATCGGTGTGATTCTGCTGCTCGTTCGCTACCTCCGCAAGCGCCACTGGCTGGATCTGTTCCTGCTCCTGTCCATTTTGCTTTTGGCGCTGCCCTCGATCTTGTCCCTGGCCTTCCCGGCGGAGAACCCGGCCTTGAACCGCGCTGGCGGTGCGTATGTGCCGGTTTTTGTCATCGTGGCGCTGGCGCTTGATAGCCTAGTGACAGCCATCGGGCGCGGGAAGTTGCGCGCGGGATTCGCCTGGGGGCTGGCGGTAATTCTGATGGCCTGGTCGGGAGTCCAGAACTACGATCTGGTCTTCCGTCAGTATTATGAAGCCTACCGTGGCGGGGCCTGGAACTCGTCGGAGATGGGCGCCGTCATTAAGCAATTCAAAGAAACTTATGGCGAAACCGACACGGTCTGGATCGTGCCGTTCCCGCACTGGGTGGATACGCGCTTGCCGGGCGTGTGGGCGGGCATCCCGAACCGGGATTTTGCCGTGTGGCGTGAGAACCTGCCGGAGACGGTACAATTGTCTGGGCCGAAGTTGTTCATGGTGAAGGCCAACCCGCAAGTGCCGGAGGCGGATGACCAGGAAACGCTGGACCTGCTCAAAGAGTTGTACCCGGCTGGATCGTTGGAATTATACCGCTCGGACGTGGAAGGTCATGATTTCTGGATGTATTCGGTACCTGGTCAATAGATAGTTAGTTGCGTGAAATCAATACAGACAGGAGAATGAAATGATCAAAGAAACAAGTGATAGTCACGGCAACTTTGAAAAAGGTAGTATTCATTGTGACAATGAACCTTGTCAAAAAGTTCTGTATGAATGGTTTGATAAAAATAACGCTCCTGCTGATAATAGGGGTGGATTTTTTACTTATTCTGTGAAAACCCGTGTAATTTTTAACCGTATTCCTACTAACTTTGCTTTATCTGCTTTGAATCCATCGTTCGTGTTCTCAGTCCAAGATAAATACATTGGTTATATCCTGGACTTTGATGTGTTGCCACTTCGATTAGATTTCTGTTCTGTAGATTGTAGCCTTGCATGGCTGAATAATAATACGAAGTATGGTATTGGGTTAGACTTTATGCCGCTCAGTGAAAAAAGGTATTATGGTGTCATTTTCTACGGTGAAAACCGTCAGGAGCAAAACCAGTTGGTAGCTGACAATGGAACAAGATTTGAAACTATCGTAATTGGTAATTTTCTACCAACATCTGCACCAAAAAACCAAGTAAAGCTACCAATCGGGCAACAGATAGACATCGCAGGGAACAGTTTTGATGTGCGTGCATCGGGTGTTTTATATCCAGGAGAAAAAGAACCCCGAATTGGAATAGTAATGACTACCTTGATGTTCAAATGCCCAATGAAATTAGATTCACCCTATCGGACATGCAATCAAAAGCTACAAGTTATTGTAGACTTAATTCCCAGTGTATGGGTTTGTCCTATATGCAAAGGAATAATTGTTTTTGATAAGGGAAGTAATAGCCTGAATCATTCGCATGCGAATCTAAAAAGCGAACTTTCATTTGGAAACATGACAGTCAATGCCAACTATTATTTTGGACAGCTTGATTGGGGTAATAAAAAACTTATAAATTGGGTTATGAACGATATTGGCACTAATATTATTGCGGTTGCTGACGCGTATCAAGACACAGGAATGTTCGACAATGCATTTATTTCTGCATCATTTGTGGATTTGGATGATGTAGTAAATTTATTTGGGCATCTGATTTCATAAAAATGCACCTAACAAGAGTGCCCAGAAGTACAGCCCGCAACATATCCAACCGTTACATATGAAAGATAACCACCCCTGGATTTATGACCTGCTTCTGATCGTCGTGCTGGCTGCGGCGGCCTTTTTACGTCTCCGCGGTGTGGACTGGGGTGAGCTACAACACCAGCACCCGGACGAGTTGTTCCTGACCGGCGTGGTCGCTAACCTGCGCGCGCATGAGTGCATTGACTTTGATGTCCCGATTGACGTCTGTCCGCCGGACCGCCAACGCTGGATGGGCATCGGCGATTATTTCAACACTGCAACTTCGACTCTCAACCCGCACAACCGCGGTTTCGGCTTCTTCGTTTATGGCACGCTGCCGTTGTTTATCGTGCGTTACACAGCGGAGATTTTAGGGCAGACGGATTACAGCGCGTTGAAGTTGCTGGGCCGCCAGTTCTCGGCGCTGGCCGACCTGGGTACGATTTTCCTGCTCTATCTGATTGTGGCGCGGCTGTACAACCGGCGTACGGCCTTGCTGGCGGCGGCGTTCTCAGCCTTTGCCGTGATGCAGATCCAGCAGTCGCATTTCTTTACCACGGATTTGTTCATCAACCTGTTCGCTTTTTTGGCGATCTATTTTGCGGTGTTAATCTTAGAGAATAGAGAACAGAGAATAGAGAATAGTGGTTCAGATCGCACACAACTTACTACTTTCAAATCTCTAATCACTAGTCCTCTTTTTCTGCTCAGCCTGGCCTTTGGCTTTGCTTACGGAATGGCAATGGCTTCGAAAGTCAACATCTTCCCACTGGCTTTGCTCTTGCCTGGCGCATATGCCATTCGCCTTATCCAGAACAAAGAAGAGCGCAAGCGATTTCTGACTACTGATCACTGGAAACTGATCACTGTTTACTTATTAGCCGGTGGTCTGGCTGCGTTCATCGCTTTTCGCATTTTCCAACCTTACGCCTTTGACGGCCTCCTGCCCAGCGAACAATGGCTGGCAAATATTGCTGAACAACGCGTCCAGGCGCGCGGTGACGCCGATCTGCCCTGGAATCTGCAATGGGCGCGGCGCACAAACCTGTATTCTTTTGAGAACCTGACCATCTGGGGGCTGGGCTTGTCGCTCGGCATCCTGGCCTGGGCAGGTTTCCTGTACATGGGCTGGCGCATTTTGAAGGGCGAATGGACGTATGCCCTGCTGTGGAGCTGGACGGCTTTCTATTTCATCTGGCAATCGCTGCAGTTCAACCCGACCATGCGCTACCAGTTGCCGATCTATCCCTTGTTGGCGATGATGGCAGCTTGGTGCGTTTTCTCGTTATTCCGTAATCCCGTTCCCAGCGTTACAACGGCCAAACGGGCAAACTGGAGAACGATTCTCGCAAGTATCGTCAGCATTGTAGTGCTCACCGCCACCGCCGCTTGGGCCTACGCCTTCCACACTATCTACCTGCGGGATGAACCGCGTATGGCCGCTTCGCGCTGGATTTACCAGAACGTGCCAGGACCGATCAATTTGCGCTATGCAGCCCGAACGGAAGTACAACAACCGCTGCCTGTCCCGGCTGGCACGACCATTCAGACCGCATTGCCTTACGTAACTCCATTTTCTGTTGCACACCACGTTGGTGATGATCGAGTCCAATTTTACGGCCCACTGACAGAAGTATTTTTGCCTTATGTGGCTGTGCCTATCAAGTCGGATGAGCAAACGCTCACTTTGACCATTGCTTCGTCACCGGAGATGACCGC
The DNA here is from genome assembly GCA_016928525.1 of Anaerolineales bacterium. The sequence continues at coordinate 22,372 of JAFGKO010000341.1, forward strand.
TGACCAGGTGATCGCCACCGCATCGGTGACGAAGGATTTCTCGCCAATGGAAGATTTGCGAGGGGAGTCTGCCACGTTTGTTTTCAATGAACCAGTGGCGCTGGACACAACGCAAACCTATTACCTGAAACTCGAAACCGACGGCTCCCCATTGATCTTATCTGGTTCAGCCGTTGCCAACGAAACCGACTATGACTACGGCCTGCCCTTCCGTATCAATGGCTATGACGGTTTCGGCGGCATCTATCGCGGCGACTTGAATTTCCAGGTCTACTGGGACGACAACGCGGACAAACTGGCCCGCTTCACCGAAACGCTCAATCTGGCTGATTACATCTTCATCCCGACCAACCACCAGTACGCGCAGATCACCCGCCTGCCGGAGCGCTATCCGTTGACTACGGTCTATTACCGTGAGTTGCTGGGCTGCCCACCGGAGCGAAATATTATCGAGTGCTACCGTGTGGCCCAACCTGGCATGTTTGCAGGGAATCTTGGATTTGACCTGGCAGCTGTCTTTGAGTCTTATCCGCAGATTGGGCCAATTGTCATCAATGACCAGGCTGCCGAAGAAGCCTTTACGTTCTACGACCATCCCAAGGTCTTTATTTTCAAGAAACGCGCAGACTACAACCCTGAGCAGGTTGCCTCCATCCTCGGTGCGGTGAACTTGACGAACGTCGTCCATTTGACGCCCAGGGATGCTGCCACATACAAAAGCCTCATGTTGTCCCCTGAGCAATTGGGCCGACAACGCGCAGGCGGGACGTGGTCGGACTTATTCGATTACGACTGGCTGCAAAACAGGTATCCGCTGATCGGGTTGGTAATTTGGTATTTGTTCGTGTTCATCTTGGGCGTATTGACCTATCCCATCATCCGGCTGGTACTGCCGGGTCTGGGCGACAAAGGCTACCCGCTGGCGCGCACGTTGGGGCTGGTTATCCTGGCGTATGTTCCCTGGTTGCTAGGGTCGTTGGGGGTTCCGTACACGCGGGTCACGATCGGGCTGGTGTTGGTCGCTATAGCGGTGGCAGGCCTCAGTCTGGGCTGGATGCGCAGGGATGAACTGGCCGAAGAGTGGAGGTCCAAGCGTCATTACTTCCTGATGGTAGAA
>JAFGKO010000342.1 GCA_016928525.1 Anaerolineales bacterium
CTCAAAAACCATACATTTCAAACTATGTCTCGGTCAATCCTTTGTCCCTAAAAAAGGCTTGACAAAGTCATAGTATTCGCAATGACAAAGAAAAAAGGAGCTTTAGAAATGAAAAGGATTACACCATTCTTGTGGTTCGACAACCAGGCTGAGGAGGCAATGAACTTCTACGTCTCCATTTTCAAAAATTCAAAGGTTCTTGGCGTCACTCCCGGGCCGAACGGCATTGCCCAGTCTGTGACCTTCGAGTTGGAAGGTCAGGAATTCATGGCCTTGAATGCCGGTCCGCAGTTCAAATTCAACGAATCGGTCTCGTTCTACGTGGATTGCGAAGACCAGGCTGAGGTGGATTATTTCTGGGATGCGCTCACTGCCGATGACGGCGAAGAATCCATGTGCGGCTGGCTCAAGGATAAATACGGTCTGTCGTGGCAGATCATCCCGAGACAGTTGGGCGAGTTGATGGGTGATCCTGATCCTGAAAAATCCAAACGGGTGATGGATGCCATGCTAAAGATGCAAAAGATCATCGTGGCTGATTTGCAGAAGGCGTGCAACGGATAATGATGTGACGCGATTCCGTCCCTACTGATCTTTTTGTATCTTCTTACGTTCGTCATCCCATAGTTTTGTGAATCTTTCAAAGACATCAGCAATGATTTCCAGTTCACTTTCAGAGTAACTTGAAATCAATTCGTCTTGAGCCTTTCTTGCCGACTCAAACCATGACGCAACTTTTTCGGCGCTTGATCTTTCGGGAGCGATCAGAGTCCCGCGGCGATCATTGGGATTGGGTCGGCGCTCAATCAATCCAGCCTTTTCGAGCCGGTCAAGCATGGCGGTCGTTGCGCCAGAAGTGAGACCCGTATGCCTGGCAAGTTCGGACGGTGTGGAAATGCCTTTGAGGAATAGCAGCCTAAGGCATTCCATGTCGGTTGCGTTGAGCCCAGCCCATTCACTCATGGCGTTTCGGAACTGCGTCAAATTAACACCATAATCCCTCACCGCCATCAGGGCGCGTTTCCTCAAATCTGCCTTTGTTGATTTCGTCATAGAAATATACCCTTGACATTATCTTTATTATAAAGTATCTTTATTATATAACTAAATTCGTTTAGGCGCAAGGTGTCAAAACAACCCCAAGTTAGATAAGGAGATTTTTATGAGTCCAAAGACAGATACAAAAAAATCCACCAAAAAGGCCGGTGAAGGATTTACAGCCGAAGAAAAAGCCGCGATGAAGGCTCGCGCCCAGGAGTTGAAGGCGGAAGCGCGCGCGAGCAAGAACAGGGAGGAAGGTGAAAAAGCCGTGCTTGCAGCCATTACACAGATGAAGGAACCTGATCGTTCCATGGCGAAACGGCTGCATGAGATCATCACCGCCAGCGCGCCAACTCTCATGCCGAAAACCTGGTATGGGATGCCCGCCTATGCCAATGCGGACGGCAAGGTCATTTGCTTCTTTCAAGCGGCAAGTAAGTTCAACGTGAGATATGCAACGTTCGGCTTCCAGCCCGATGCGAAACTTGACGAAGGGAACATGTGGGCTGCCTCCTTCGCACTGATGAAGTTGACCGCCGCCGAAGAGGCAAAGATCATCGCGCTCGTGAAGAAAGCGGTGAGCTGAGGACTGAACTCGCCTTTTAGAGAAGAATTCATGCCACAGGAATTCATCGAGATTCGAGGTGCGAGAGAGAAAATTTAAAGGATGTCGCGTTGCGCATCCCCAATGGATCATTGACATGAGTCCCGAAGACAGCAGTAAGGGCGGGCAGGTCATGATCGAAGGCACACCCAAAGAATTATTGAAAGCAAAACGATCACTCACCAGCGCATATCTGAATCAATAATTACAACCGATTTAACTTTAACAATTTGGAGACTTTAACATGGTTACGAAAAAACGATCAACTTCACTGGATACGAACCTTGCCCTTCGACACTCCCTTCGGTCGCAGGACAACGCTTCGCCCTCGACCTCAGACCTGCGCGCGCTTTTCAATGGCAGAGTCATCGCTCCAGAAGATCCCCGCTATGAATCCGCACGGACAGTTTTCTACGGCGGCATCGACCGTCGTCCCGCGGTCATCGTCCGTGTAGCGGATGCGGGCGATGTCTCGCGCCTTGTATCGCTGGCGCGTGAGCACGGATTCGAACTGGCTGTCCGCAGTGGAGGTCACAGCGTTGCGGGTCATAGTACCAGCGAAGGCGGCATTGTCCTCGATCTATCTGCCATGAAAGATTTACAAATCAATATTAAGGAACGCGCTGCCTGGGCTGAGACCGGATTGACCGCTGGCGAGCTCACAGCCGCAGCGGGAACACATGGCCTTGCGACCGGGTTCGGCGATACCGGCTCGGTTGGGATCGGCGGCATCACGCTGGGCGGCGGGATCGGGTATCTCGTCCGCAAGTACGGCCTGACGATTGACGATCTGTTGGCCGCCGAGATCGTGACTGCTGATGGCCAACTGCTCCACGTGGATGCCAACTCCTACCCTGACCTGTTCTGGGCGATCCGCGGTGGAGGCGGCAACTTCGGCGTCGCCACCCGCTTCCAGTTTCGGCTACACGAGGTCGATTCGGTTGTAGGCGGCATGCTGATCCTACCGGCTACACCGGATGTGATTGCTGGATTCATCGCCGAAGCAGAGGCCGCGCCAGACGAACTCTCGACCATCGCGAACGTGATGACTGCGCCGCCGATGCCGTTCCTGCCCGAAGAAGTTCACGGCGAACCGATCGTGATGGCTATGCTAGTTTACGCAGGCAATGCCGAGGCTGGTGAAAGCGTCATTGCGCCGTTCCGAGCGCTGGCAACGCCCTTCGCAGACATGCTCAAGCCGATGCGTTACCTGGAAATATATCAGCCCGAAGAAGGCGAATATCACCCGGTCGCGGCAGCGCGCACGATGTTTGTCGACACGGTAGACCGCTCCGTCGCCGAGACGATCCTGGATCATCTCAAGGCCTCGACCGGCTCGATGGCTGTTGCGCAACTTCGCGCCCTGGGTGGTGCGATGGCTCGCGTCCCTGCTGATGCTACCGCGTTCGCGCATCGCAAGTCACGCATCATGGTGAACCTTGCCGCATTGTACGAACGGCCTGATGAAAGACCAACACACGAGGCCTGGGTCACGGACTTCGCAGCGGCGTTGAGGCAAGGAGATGGCGGTGCATACGTCAACTTTCTCGGCGATGTGGACGAGGCGCAGGTCCGAGCGGCATATCCGGACCCAACTTGGGAGCGGCTCGCGGCCATCAAAGCTCGCTACGATCCGACCAACCTGTTCCGGCTCAACCAGAACATCTCGCCTGCAAGCGAGGACGACTTAAAATGAGAGGCAAACCAAATCACCACGCTTACATCTACCAGCGATGCCGAAAAGAAAACTAGCGTATACTGTTGAACAAAAAGGACTTGCAGATGAAGGTTTACCTGGTAGATGGCACCTACGAATTGTTTCGCAACCACTTCGGCGCTCCTCCCAAAAAGGCACCCGATGGCCGGGAAGTCGGCGCAACGCTCGGACTCCTGAGGAGCCTGCTCCTGTTGCTATCAAGCCCGGACGTGACCCACATCGCTGTTGCCTTCGACCACGTCATCGAGTCGTTCCGCAACGATCTCTTTGCCGGATACAAAACCGGCACAGGCATCGACCCGGACCTGTTGGCCCAGTTCCCGCTGGCCGAGGAGGCAGTGTCCGCGCTGGGCGTGGTCGTCTGGCCGATGGTGGAGTTCGAAGCTGACGATGCCCTGGCCAGCGCCGTAGCGCGCTTCAAAGACGAAAAAACAGTTGAGCAGATCGTCATCTGCTCGCCGGACAAGGACCTGGCACAGTTGGTGTCCGGGGAGCGGATCGTCTGCTGGGACCGTCGCCGGGACATCCTGATCGACGAGGCCGGTGTAGTGGAAAAGTTTGGTGTCTCGCCTGCTTCCATCCCGGATTGGCTCGCGTTGGTGGGTGATTCTGCTGACGGCATCCCTGGCATCCCGGCCTGGGGGGCCAAGTCGAGCGCCAGCGTATTAGCCCACTATAGGCACCTAGAAAAAATCCCTGATGATCCTGAAAAGTGGGAGGTGAGTGTCCGCGGTGCAGCGCGCCTGGCTGAGAACCTGGCGCAAGGCCGGGAAGATGCATTGCTCTACCGGCAATTAGCCACGCTTCGCCAGGATGTTCCATTGCAGGAATCACTCGCCGACCTGGAATGGCTGGGTGCATACAATCAGACGAAAGAACTTTGTCACGAATTGGGAGATGAGCGTATCCCGGAGCGGATTTCTCGTTGGCGCAGAAACTAATATTTCATCATAAACGAATTGACGGCGAACCATAAAATCGGACAATTCCCATCTTGACAATATAGAATATGCGTTCTACAATAGAGCCAGATCAGCCGGTGGGTGAGCAAAACGGAGCTTTGCTCACCCACCGGCTTTGCCTTTTCTACTTGATGACGAATTTGGCCAGATATGAGAGGTAACACACGTGAGGACCCTAAAAAACAATCACCAGGAAAGCGACCTGCCAGCAAAACTGGCCAAACCTGCACAGCGGGCGCTGGCCGGAGCAGGCATCCATAGCCTTGAGCAATTGACCAAATTCAGCGAGGCCGAGATCAAACAGCTGCATGGCATCGGTCCGAACGCACTTAAACAACTTCGCATAGCGCTCAACGCGAAAGGTTTATCCTTCGCCAGTAAAAAGGAATGAAATGGGAAAGGTCATTTTGGGTACGACCATGTCGGTGGACGGATTCATCAACGATTACAATGGCAGCGTGGCTGCACTCTATCCTGATCTCGAAACCTGGCGATATACGGAACCGGGACGAGAATCGATCCAAAGCACCGGGGCTGTAGTGATGGGGCGGAATTCTTTTGCTATGGCAGAGGACCCCGATTGGTTCGCAGGCAATTACGAGTATCAAGTACCGATCTTCGTGCTCACCCACCAGCCTCCAAAGAAACATCCCAAGGAAACCGACAACTTAACTTTTACCTTCGTGACAGACGGCATAAAAAGCGCTATTCAACTAGCCAAAGCCGCCGCAGGAGATAAAGACGTTAACGTTATAGGCGCTGCGAATACTGCGCAACAATGCCTGCAAGCTGGGCTGGCCGATGAGCTCCACATTGACATTATGCCAGTGCTTTTAGGCGCAGGGTTGCGGTTATTTGATGATGCCGGAGCCATACAGATTCAACTGGAACGATTGCAGATATTAGAACTTCCTGATGGTAGAACGCATTCAAGATTCCGTATTGTAAAATAAGATGGAGAAAAAGATTGGAAACTTTAGAATGATGAATGAACCCCTTATAGCAAAACATCGATCAAGATGCTCATCTGACAGAGAATGAACGCAATCATACGAACAAATCTGGATAACATCCGTTCTAAAGACAAAGAATTACAGAACAAAGCCTATTTCTATCTTCTCGAAGCGACGGAAAAACCTGTCGACTGGGCTTACGAGGCCTGGGACGAACTGGTAAAAGACCTGAGCCATAAAGACAACCACGTACGAGCGATTGCATCCCAGGTGCTTGCCAACCTGGCCAAGAGCGACCCGCAGAAAAGGATGCTAAAGGATTTCGATGCGCTGCTGGCTGTGACGAAGGATGAAAGGTTCGTCACAGCCAGGCATTGCATGCAGTCCGTTTGGAAAGTTGGCATTGCCGGGCTGGAACAGCAGAAGATACTGGTGGACGGTCTCGCAGGCCGGTTCAAGGAGTGCATCACGGAAAAGAATTGCACCCTGGTCCGCTATGATATCATCCAAGGTCTTCGGAATCTATACGATACTGTCAAGGATGAAAAAATCAAGGAAAAGGCTTTGGAATTGATTGCAACGGAAAAAGACCCCAAATACCGCAAGAAGTATACAAGTCTCTGGAAAAACCAGTAAAATACAAAAACGGCTTCCCAAACTCGGAAGCCGTTTCGGTTTCAATTCGTCTAGTTTAGACCTGCGGCAGGTTGCGGCGCAGCAGGTTGTACATTCCCAGGCCGCGCACCGTGCCTTCGACCACGCAGGTCATGGGGTTATCCACCAGGTAGGCCGGAATGCCCAGGGATTTGGTCAGCAGCTTGTCGATCCCGCGCAGCAGCGCGCCGCCGCCGCACAGGGCTACACCGCGGTCGATGATGTCCGCAACCAGTTCAGGGGGCGTCTTCTCGAGCACGCGACGGCCTGTCTCGACAATATCCTTGAGCGGATCCTGCAGAGCTTCGACAATCTCGCCGGTCGTCAGCGTGATCGGGCGCGGCAGGCCAGTAACCTGATCCTGTCCCTGCACTTCCATACTTTGCTCCATATCCTGCGGGACAGCCGCCCCGATCCGGATTTTTAGCTGCTCGGCAGTGGTCTGCCCGATGATCACCCCATACTTTCGGCGCACGTAGGTGATAATGGCTTCGTCCAGGTCGAGACCGCCACCGCGCAGCGTATCCGCCGAAACAATGCCATACATGGCCATCACAGACGCCTCGGTCGCGCCGCCGCCCAAGCAGATGACCATATTGCCTGACGGCGAACCGATTGGCAGGTCGATGCCAAGCGCGGCAGCCAGCGATTGCTGGATTAGGTA
>JAFGKO010000343.1 GCA_016928525.1 Anaerolineales bacterium
CACCAGGTCGCGGTCGCCCTGGAAGCGAGTCGCCATAGCCCATTCCACTTCGAGCGGATTGTAAATATCGATATCCTTGTCCACCACATAGACATGCTTGCAAGAACTGTGCCCGGCGAAAGCGGCCTCGATGGCCTTCTTCCCATCATCCTCGTTCTGCTTGTCGATCTGGACGATGGCGTGCAGCCACGAGCAGCCGCCCGGGTTGACGTTGACGTCCAGGCAGCGGGCCACCTCATTGACCTTGCGGAAGATGGTCGGCTCGCGCGGCATGCCCATCAGCAGTTTGTGCTCCAGCGCGCCAGGCAGCAGGGCATGCCAGAGGGCATCGCGGCGATGAGTAATGGCTTTGACCACGAGCACCGGCTCCTGGCGGATCACGTCGTATGTTTCCGTCAGGTCGATAAATGGTCCTTCGGCGTGCGTCTTCTCCAAGTAGATGGTGCCCTCGATGACGAATTCGGTCTCGGCGGGGACCAGAACATCACTGGTGATGGCCTTCACCACCTGGAACGGCTGGAGGGCGTTGGCGATTTCCAGTTCGTTCACCCCCAGGTCAACCGAAGTGGCTGCCGCCGCCAGGATGTTGGGCGCGTTTCCAATACAGATAGCAACCTCCACCTGCTTCAAATCTTGCAGGAACTTGTCGAAATGACGGTTCTTAACAACCCGCACCGCCATCTCGGTCTTGGAGAACTGCATGCAGCGGTGGAAATCGGCGTTCTGCCCGTGGACAGGGTGCCTTGCCAGCACTACCCCCGAACTGATATAGTTGCCGCCGTCCTGGTCGCAGTGGAACAGGATCGGCAAGCTATCCAGGTCGGGTTCCAGTTCGACCACCTCCTGGCAGGGCGCTTCGGTCACGACCCTGGGGCTGCTATGGTTTTGGATAGCGCCCGTCAGGAAAGGGATGATCTCCGCCACCTGGATGCCGAAGTAACCTGCAAAAGCGGCTTTCGAGCAGAACAGGTTCCCAATCACCGGGAAGGCGGATCCACGCACCCGTTCGAATAGCACTGGCGTCGGTTCTATTTGTTTCAGTACGCCGGCGATTTCCAAGGTCTTCGAAATCGGTTTACTGACCCGGATGAGTTTCTTCTGTTCATCTAAACGCTGGATGTATTCTCTAAGGGACATGATCGGGCTTCCTGCAAGTGATTGTTTTGATAATGGTTCCTTCAATTTTACACCGAAGTCAATCCTTGAATTCCACTATGTCTTTCATGGTAGACTTCCAATATAGTGAATATCTATGAAACCAAAAGATAAACATTACCTAGCTCTTCAGTTCCGGCAAAAAATTTACTCAAAAGATGGAACTGAATTCCAAAGCTTTTTCGAAGATGTAATGGAGAAAGCTTTTCCAGACTTTCAAAAAATAAGGCCATATGGAAATATGGGCGATGCTGGAAATGATGGTTACAGAAAGCAGTCGGGAATTTATTATCAGGTATACGCTCCAAATACCCCGAAAGTAAACGAAGCCAATGCCGCAGAAAAATTGGAGGAGGATTTTCAAAAGCTTAAGGATGGATGGGAAGAAATATCAAATATAAAAGAATATAATTTTGTTTTCAATGACAAATATGGCGGATCGGTTCAATTACTTGAAGCAACAAATTCTAGACTAAAGGCAGATAGCCCAAATATTGAATTTGAACTCTTTTTAGCAAAAGATTTGGAGAATGTATTTTTTGAATTAAGCGAATCTGATATTTTGGGCCTGGGCTTTAGTATTGATCGTAGACAAGCCATTGAAAACGCTTATCAGTATTTAGAACTCATAAAAACCGAGCTTGAAAGAGAAAACGTAAATTTCGCACAAAAAATATTAGAACCAGTTAGAAGTATTATCTTAGACTTGAATGATGATAGCTTATCTTTCGAATACGAAGTCTTAGAATGTAGATGCCTGCAAAAAACTGAAAAAGTAGATGAAGCAAAACAAAAATATGAAAGCCTGTCTAAGAGTTTCCCCAGAGACCCCCGTCCCCTTCTTTATCTAGCAGAAATCTACATAAATGACAAGGACAACGATAAAAACGATGAACTTCTAAAAAAGTCTGAAGAGATTGATAGTGAATTCTGGCTTCTAAAGTTAGAGCAGTTAGTTAGAAAACTGAATCTTGGGGAAAAAATTGACACAAAAAATATTGATGAGCAAACATTTCCTGATGACCCAAAAATAAAATCAAGTTTCTATCGCCTATATGCCCTCGCCTTTGATGGCGCGGGGGATCAAGTAAGTGCTGATAGTTTCATAGAAAAAGCTATTAAGCTTACCCCTGATAGATTTAGTAATTACCTTGATGAGTTAGCAATCATTCACCACAGGATGATAGCAAATGAAGACCCATCAAAAAAATTACTATTGTCACAAGAATTACTAGAAAAAACAGAAGCAGTAGAAAAGAAATTCTTGGATTATGGTGATATAGGAGCAAGGAATAAATCCCATCTCAATGTTATTAAGCTAGACGCCTTTTTAGTACAAGACAATATTCGGGAATTTGAACTTGTAGTCAAAGATACATTTGAGTTAGCTATCAATTGTTATTTTGATAAGAGAATTGAGCTGATCTTTGTTGGGATATTACAGTTTGTAGAACTACCAGACAATGAGCTTAATAAATTAGTGGTATATCTTCGGGCATCAAGAAATAGAATTTCTGACGATTTTGTTAAGGTGCTTATTGCTCAATTCAATACTAGGGATACCTTATTCACCGATGGAAAAAAGTTCTTTGGGGAATTAAATTATCCAAAGTATGTTGAATTTATCAACAACCTTGAAGACAAAAACTATAAGAAGATATTGGATTTTTTAAAAGAAGACATTCCCTTTGCAGTGACAGTGGTCAATACCCTAAAGAGCCAGCCCGATTTGAGAAAGGGAATAATTGAAGGCTTGCCCGACGAGAAAAATATTCAAAAAGAAAAACTGAGGTTACTTGTCAATTTTGATGAGCAAGATTATGACCGAGCTTTTGAAATCCTAAAACAACTTGATTTATCAAGTCTAAATTACATTGAATGTAGACCAATGCTTTATAGCGCTCAGCAAAATCAGGCGTGGGATTTTGAAGTCATTATCTTGGAAAAGCTTTTAGAGAAAGAAAAGAATGAAAAAGAGATTTTCAATCTGAAATTTCGATTGTTACATGCATATCTAAATTTAAGAAAGTTCTCAGCAGTGATGGAGATTGGGGAGCAGTTACTAGATGAAGATGCCACCAAACACTTTCTAGACCAAAGGAGTAGGGAAGGGCTTCTTAATAATACACTTATAGGTTGTATCGAGAGAGGAAAGGTGGACAATGAAGCACTCAAAAAGGCTAAGGATTTACTTCACAAGAATGCTTTAGAGAATCCGTCTCTTGACTTTAAAGTTGGTGTTGAAGCTGAAACATACTTAGCTAACAATGAACCCGAAAATGCTCTCAATGCAGTAATTGAAGCAATAAAGTCCAGGAAATTGCTCTCATCCCAAGAGTATGCGCAACTCTACTTTTTGTTTGTAAGAATTGGAAATCAAATTGATAGTTTTAGTACAGTATCGTTGGGGACTGTTAAAGACAACACCTTTGTGAAATTGAAGGGGAAAGATCAGTGGTATTTCATTGGAAATGAAAACGAACTGGACGCGATATCGATTAATCAAGGTAACAATAAACACCCTCTGTTTATCGACAAAATGCTCAAAGACAAGGTTATTTTTGATATTAGATATAGTTCAGAAAATCGAGAGTATGAAATAGAACTAATATATACCATCGAGAAGTACATTCTTTGGAAAGTTATTCAAAACTTTCAAGGCCTCGCAAGTGATGGTGATCTTGCAGGCGTTGATATGATAGAAGTTCCTCCGGTAAAGGACACTAATGATCCTAAGAATTTGCTAAAGTTTTTTGAGGATTTAAAGACAAGAACAGAACCGCTCTTTGAAATTTACTCCAAGAGTAATGTTCCGTTAGCTATGTTAGCAATTAGTGAGGGTGGGCTTGAACACGCTATAGGTCGCATATTGCAAGAAGAAAAAGGCTATATTCACTTTAGTAATGGATCAATTGAAGAACTTGAAAAGCAAAAGGAACTTGCTAAGAGAATTGTAAACGAAAAAGAGCAATTTTATATTGATGGAACGTCAGCATTATTTTTATCAGAAGCAGGAATGCTGCAAAAAATCTACACCGGAATTCCGAACTTGAAGGTACCACAATCAGTAATAAGTATGTTAGCTGATATTACGGGCAAATTTCGATATGAGCCAGGACAAACTGGTCAAAGCATGGGATATGCCAAAGGCAAGCTCACTATGTCATCTGTTGATAAAGACAGACAAGAAGAGATACGCTCTAATTTTGTGGAGAGTATTAAGTTGCTTGAATCAACACCTGAAAACGTTGTCGCCATTTCTCCTGCAAACAAAGTGGATTGTCTTTCCGAAAAACAAACCCCTCCTGAGCTAAGTGATGCTTGCATATTGGCACAAAAGGAAAACATACCTGTTTTGACCGAAGATTTTCTTTACTTACAGCTAAATGAATTAGAAACTAAAAAGAAGGCACCTGAGTATTTCTCATCCTTAGCCCTAATAAGATTGCTTTATGAGGAAAAACAAATAAGCTTTGAAGAATATTTAAATTATTTTGGTTACTTGTCGTCATACCGTTTTAGGTTTTTGAATTTAACTACAGAGGATATTGAAAAAGCTGTATTCGGTGATGGTGCGATAAAGACAGTTAAGCCTGAAAATATCAGAAAGTTGAATTTTCCTCTTACACTCTCAGAAGAATACGGTGTTCCCTTTCAGACAGCATTTAGAGTTGTAGGATTGTTCTTTATTCAAGTGTTGGTAGACAATGCTATTACTGTAGATATTGCCGAGAAAATATTCATTGAAATTCTTGAAACTTTTCCAACTGAAATGGGTAAAAAAGAGATTGGGCAAACATTACTTGGGGTCTGTATTAGAGCAATTGAGAATATAAGATCTAAATCTTTGATAAAGATTGGTGATCAAATGTTACATAAAAAAAATGATCAGTTATTACAGTTAACAGAGATTTATAGTTCAAAGCCGAAGTTATGGGCACCAAATCAACCCAACTTATGACCACAGCCACCGCTCAAGCGAGTCCAAATATAGCCCTAATTAAATATTGGGGAAATCACAATAACAACCTGCGCCTGCCTTCTACAGGCTCCATCTCGATGAACCTGGATGGCCTCTTCACGCGCACAACGGTCACGTTCTCTGCCTCTTTCAAAGTCGACAGCTTGCGCATCGGTGAAAGGCCAGTGACCGGTCCCGGGATGGAACGCGTGAGTCTCTTCCTTGACCTGGTTCGCCAAATGGCAGGGATAAACAAGCGCGCCAAAGTCGTCAGTGAGAACAACTTCCCTTCCGGCACGGGGATCGCCTCTTCAGCCTCGGCGTTTGCAGCGCTGGCATTGGCTGCCAGCAAAGCTGCTGGCCTGAACTTGGACCAAACGCAACTCTCCCGCGCGGCGCGGCGCGGGTCAGGCTCGGCCAGTCGTTCCGTCCCTGGCGGATTTGTAGAGTGGTACATGGGGGATGACGATAGCGATTCCTATGCTGAATCCATCGCCCCGCCCGAACATTGGGATTTGGTCGATTGTGTAGCAGTTGTCAGCACGGAACATAAGAAAACCGGCTCTGCGGAAGGACATCCTCTAGCGCCTACCAGCCCCTTGCAGGCAGCGCGAGTCGCGGACGCTCCTCGCCGCCTCGACCTGTGCCGCCGTGCCATCCTGGAGCGCGATTTCGAGGCTCTGGTCGCCATCGTCGAACTGGATTCTGACATGATGCACGCCGTGATGATGACCTCCACGCCGGGGCTGTTCTACTGGCAGCCGGCCTCGGTCACGGTCATGGGTGCGGTGCGGGAGTGGCGCAAAAGCGGGATTCCCGTCTGTTACACGCTGGATGCCGGGCCGAACGTCCATGTCATTTGTCCACGCGAATACATTGGCGAAACCGAGAAAAACCTGCATGAATTGCCCGGTGTTCAAGATGTGCTGGTGGCGGGAGTCGGCGGCCCGGCGCGGATCGTCTCTTAATTCCTTCTCATTTCTACCTTTTTGATTCAGGATATAATGAGCGCGCCGTTCAGGCGTGATAGATTTCGATTGGTATAGAAAGAACTATGAATATTACACTACTCTCTGCTTTGGTTTTTGTCGGTGTGTTCGCTGCCGTTGTGCTGATCCACGAGTTCGGACATTTTGTGGCTGCGCGGCTCTTGAAAGTGGATGTGGAGGAGTTCGGTATTGGGCTGCCGCCGCGCGCCCTCACACTTTTCCGCTGGAAAGGTACCGACTTCACACTCAACTGGTTGCCGCTGGGCGGATTCGTGCGCCCGAAGGGCGAAAATGATCCTAACATTCCCGGCGGTTTGGCCGCTTCCAGCCCCTGGGTGCGCTTGAGCGTGCTCTTTGCCGGGCCGATTATGAACCTGCTGGCCGGGGTAGTGGTCAACAGCATGCTGTTTGCGCAGGTGGGCGTTCCGGATATGACTCGTGTCATGCTCTACGAAATCAGCCCGAATTCCCCGGCTGAGCAGGCAGGCTTACAGGCTGACGACATTATCCTGGCCATCGATGGTGAGCAGATCACTGGCGACGAGCAGTTCCGTTCCTTGATTCAGTCCCACATCGACCAATCCATGCTGATCACTGTGCAACGTGGAGATGAGACACTCGACCTGACAGCCACGCCGCTCAGCAGCCGCACAGCTGAGGAAGGCGCCCTTGGCATCCTGCCTGGGCCTCCCATGGTGCCGGCGAAATCCTTCCTCCAAACCATCCCCTTTGGAGCCACGTACACCTACAACCAGATCCGCCAGATCCTGTCGCTCCCGGCCATGATGATCCGTGGCAACCTCTCGCCGGAAGAAGGTCGCTTTATCGGTTTGAAAGGCATCTATGACCTGTTCGGGCAAGCCGTCAGCCGGGATGTGGAAACCCGCGAGCAGGCTGCTGCTACCCCGCCCGAGGCTGCTCCCGTTGAGCCCTCCAACTTCACGCTTCAAATCATCGCTTCCCTGACGCTCACCCTGGGCATCTTCAACCTGTTGCCCTTCCCGGCGCTGGATGGCGGGCGTATCATTTTTGTGTTGCCCGAACTCGTTCTGCGGCGGCGCGTCCCGCCTGAATTCGAGAACCTGGTACATGCGGTTGGGTTTGCCTTGTTGTTGCTCCTGATGTTCTATATCAACGCTATGGACTTCATCAACCCGGCCCAGTTTACTCTCCCCTAAATTATGATTGAAGACATCCTTCCTTTTCAGAAAGTATTGGATGTCTTGCTAGATGAAAGCAAGGACATCCCCTGGCGTTATTTGATCGAGTTTTCGGACATTGAACCTGCTTCGCTCACGTCATTGCTGGAGACCTGGCCGCGCATCGAACCTGGCAGGAAGCTGCTCCTGCTCGATCAGCTGAATGCCCTGGTGAACGAGGATACCCTCGTCTCCTTCAACGACGTGGGCCGCGCCCTGCTGAGGG
Source organism: Anaerolineales bacterium (assembly GCA_016928525.1). The sequence goes on from JAFGKO010000343.1 coordinate 7,531, forward strand.
ATAGCGATCCCCAGGTGCGTATCCGTGCCATACGCCTGCTGGTTGAATGTGAAGATGTGCGCCTTGTTCCTATTTACATCGATATGCTTACCAAGGACAGTGATGTTGATGTCCGCGCTGAGGCCGCCTCGATCCTTGGCATTTTTGTGCAACTGGGCGAGTTCGAGGATATTCCAGATGACGTGCATCACCAGATCGAGGATGTTTTGCTGAAAGTACTCAATGGCGAAGACGATCCAATTGTCCGCCGCCAAGCGTTGGAGGCATTAGGCTTCTCATCCCGCATGGAAGTGCCTGTTTTGATCGAGTCATCTTTCAACCGCCAGGACCCTGTATGGAAAGCCAGCGCCATCTTCGCGATGGGCCGCTCTAACGACAAGCGCTGGGCTGACCATGTGCTCCATATGATTGTTTCGGAGGATCGTCGCATACGTCTGGCGGCTGTGCAGGCTTCTGGTGAGTTAGGGTTAGCGCTGGCGCGCCCGATTTTGTTGCGCTTGCTGGAAGAAGAGTTCGATGATGCCATCGCTGGTGCGGCTATCTGGTCGCTTTCGCAGATTGGCGGCGAAGATGTACGTATTTATCTGCAAAATCTGCTCGACAATGTGGAAGACGACGATCAGGCTGCCTTCTTGGAAGAAGCTTTGGATAACCTGGCCTTCACAGAAGACATGGCCAGTTTTGACCTGCTGGCTTTAGATGCCGATGACCTTGACGAATTAGATTTGGAAGAATAATCGACTTGTGGGGTAAAATGCGCCGTTTTGCACTCGTTGCACTCGTGATTGTGATGACCGTCCTCCTATTGGGTCTGCCTCAGCAGGCTCGGGCGCAGTCGGGCATCGAGGTGACAGATGTTGGGGTGTTCGACGATTTCGGTCAGCATGTCACCTTTCAGGCTCGCATCCAATCCCCGATCCAAATCGTAAGCGCAACCCTGGTTTTCAAAGATAACTTCGATGAAATCGCGCGCCGGTTCCCGCTTGAAGTGAGCGCGGACGGGGTGGTGACCTACCGCTATGACGTGACGCAAAACGTGTTGCGGCCGTTCGTGACCATCACCTTCTGGTTCGATGTCACGCTGGCGGATGGCCAGACCGTCAGAAGCCCGAACTATCACGTGCAATATCTGGATGACCGCTTTGTCTGGCAGCAGCGGACGGACGAATTGCTGCGCGTACACTGGTATGAAGGCGATGAGGCTTTTGGGGATGCCCTGTTGGATGTGGCGCGCCGCAGCCTGAACGCGGTCAATGCGTTCATCCCTGCTCCTGCGGCTGCCCCTGTTGATGTGTACGTGTACGCGTCGGCCGCTGATTTGCAGAACGCTCTTTTCCTGGGCGGTGAAGAGTGGCAGGGCGGGCATGCCAATCCCAAGTTGGGCGTGGTGATGGTGACGGTCGCGCCCGGCCTCGAACAGAGTATCCAGATGGAAACGTTGATCCCGCACGAGCTGGCGCACGTCATGCTCTATCGCGGGGTGGGAGATGGGTATACCGCGTTGCCGGTCTGGTTGAGCGAAGGGATTGCGTCGCTGGCCGAACTGTATCCCAACCCGGATTACGCACAGGCGCTCACGCTCGCCAGCCAAAATGGTTCCTTGTTGCCTATTGCAGACTTATGTAATACCTTCCCACCGGACGCTTCGCGCGCCTACCTGTCTTATGCCGAATCCCAGTCCTTTGTCCGTTTTCTGCGCGATACGTACGGGACCCCGGCCTTGTTTTCACTGACCTCAGCCTATGCCGACGGCCTGAGCTGTGACCAGGGTGTGGTGCGCACGCTGGGTACTTCGCTGGCTAATTTAGATACCCGCTGGCGTGAAACGGAGTTGGGGGCAAATGTGTTGGGCGTCTTTTTGCGCAATATGTTTCCCTATCTGGCCCTGTTTGGTTTGTTACTTTTAATCCCGGTGATTGGATTTTTGCAAGAGAGGCCCAAAGATGACGGAACAGGCTGAAATTCTCCGCGTGCACATCTGGGTGCAGGGACGCGTGCAAGGTGTTAGCTTCCGTGCTTTTGTACAGCAGAATGCGCTTTCCATCGGTGTGACCGGCTGGGTACGCAATGTCGGCTATGACACGGTCGAAGCTGTGGCTGAGGGGAGCAAAGAGCAGATCGAAGAATTTTTGCGGATGGTGAAGCGCGGACCAACGGGCTCGCGGGTCGATGAATCACGCGAAGAGTGGGAACAGGTTGCAGGGGAATTTGGATCATTTCGAGTGAAAGCCAGCATGTAGACTCTCGAAAACATTAGCTGAACCCCAATCCCCGTTCTTTCAACGAAACCCATCTTCCCTGCCCGATAACCAGGTGATCGAGCACCTCCACGTCCAGCAACTTGCCAGCCTGGACAAAGGCACGCGTCACGGCCACATCATCCGGGCTGGGAGTCGGGTCACCGCTGGGGTGGTTGTGAACAATAATGACCGCCGTCGAACTACGTCGAACCGCGGCCTTGAACACCTCGCCAACTCTGACCTGCGAAGAATTGACCGATCCCCTGTAAACCTCAACAATATCCAGAACATGGTTGCGTGTGTCGAGCAACAACACGCGCAGGTGTTCCTGCTCCAGCGCAGACATTTCATATTGCACCAGCGCCGCCGCGTCCGCCGGGGAGTTGATAACCGGGCGCGCTTCGGGAGATTCGAGCGTCAGCCGCCGGCCCAGTTCGATGGCAGCCTTGATCTGGGCCGCTTTGGCCTCGCCCAGTCCATGCTCGTTGAGTATTTCGTCGAACGGCGCGCGGTGGATGCCGGTCAGCCCGCCAAATTTGTTCAGCAGGCGCTGCCCCACTTGCACGGCATTCTCACCCTGCACGCCGACACGCAGCAGGATGGCCAGCAATTCGGCATTGCTGAGCGCCTGTGGCCCCAGCGCTGCAAGCCGTTCGCGTGGACGGTCGGATTCGTGCAAGTCGGTGATGCGGTAGATAGGTTTTGTGTTAAGGGCAGTCATGGCTATTCATTCCAATCGGTTGACCGATTATAAAACACCGGGAACCTTATTATGCTTTCAAACACCCTACAAAAGAATTCAACATGGGCAGCTGTTTGCCAAAGCCGTTATTCAAAATTTGCTTGACATTCAATACCCCCTCAAGTAGAATACCATTCGCCCATTACCCGCCCCATTCGGGGTGCAAGCGGGCCTGTAGCGCAGTTGGGAGCGCGCCTCAATCGCACTGAGGAGGTCAGGGGTTCGAATCCCCTCAGGTCCACTCCGGGCAGTGAACAGTGGACAGACGTGTTACAATGTTCACTGCTCACAAAAACCAACCAGGGCCCATAGCGCAGCTGGGAGCGCGCCTCAATGGCATTGAGGAGGCCGGGGGTTCGAATCCCCCTGGGTCCACTGCAAGAAACGGACGGCTTGCGCCGTCTGTTTTGCAAGTGTATAATGAAACAAAAGTCAAGACAGGAGTAGTAGGTCATCCCGTCAGCGAGAAGGGAGAGCGAGGTGGAAGCCCTTCGACGGCATCAAGCGGGAATGCCAGATAAGAAGACCGAACTCGCCTGCCTCTCGCAAGAGGACTGCGTTGGTGAATATCCACGAAGGCTTGCACTGAGCCTGTCGAAGTGACACGAAGTTCACTGATCTTTGTGGAAAAGTAGTCAGCGCCGGGTCAGCCCGTTATAGCGAACCAAGATGCGGTTGAAAGTTGAAGGTACAAAGTTCAAAGAACCTTCAACCTGTAACATGGAACTTTCAACCGAATCAGGGTGGTACCGCGGAGTATCCTGAGCGTAGTCGAAGGACCCTTCGTCCCTGAGTGGATGAAGGGATTTTTTTATGATGTCATTGCGAGCGTAGCGAAGCAATCTTCCCAATACAAACAGGAGACTGCTTCTTCGTTACACTCCTCGCAGTGACAATTAGGCGAAAGGAGGCCGAAATGAAAGCGAATATCCGTTTTAATTATGTCTTCTGGAAAGAAGGGCCTCTTTCCCTCGCCCTTGCCCGGGGGTACCTTCTTCCCCTCTACACTGTATAATTCGCGCGTGGATTCTGACACGCACTGCGCAACACCCGATACTGATAACAACGAGGAACGAATGAAAGACACAGCTTACAATCATGCAAAAATCGAAAAGAAATGGCAGGAAAAATGGGAAGCAGATCAGTTGTATCGCTCCGTCATCGATGAGAGCAAGCCCAAGTTCTACGCGCTGACCATGCTGCCGTACCCCTCCGGTGACCTGCACATTGGTCACTGGTATGCGATGACACCTTCGGACGCGCGCGCCCGCTTTATGCGTATGAACGGTTACAACGTGCTCTTCCCAATGGGCTTCGACGCGTTTGGCCTACCGGCCGAGAATGCAGCCGTCAAGCGCGGCATCCACCCCAAGGAGTGGACCTACCGGAACATCGACCGGATGCGCACGCAGTTGCGCAGCATGGGCGCCATGTTCGACTGGGCGCGCGAAGCGGTTTCGTCTGACCCGGAATACTATCGCTGGAGCGAGTGGTTCTTCATCCAGTTATACAAACATGGCATGGCTTATCGCAAAATGTCGCCCGTGGACTGGTGCCCGAACTGCAACACCACCCTGGCGCGCGAACAGGTCTGGGGCGAAGACCGTCACTGCGAGCGCTGTGGTACGCCAGTCATCAAGAAAGACCTGGACCAGTGGTTCTTCACGACGACCAAGTATGCCGATGAGTTGCTGGACTTCTCCAACATCGACTGGCCGGAACGCGTCAAAACGTTACAGACCAACTGGATCGGTCGCAGTGAAGGCGCGTCTGTAGTATTTAAAACAGAAGCGGGCAACCACGATATTGAAATATTTACCACCCGGCCGGATACGCTCTGGGGCGCAACCTTTATGGTTTTCTCGCCCGAGCATCCATTAGTGGACGTGGTCACTGCTCCCGACAAAAAGGCTGAAGTAGAAGCCTACAAAGAGCAGGCTGCCCGCCAGACGGACATCGAGCGTGAAGCAACAGACAAAGAAAAGACCGGCGTCTTTACTGGTGGCTACGCCATCAACCCGGTCAACAACGAGCGCATCCCGATCTGGATCGCTGATTACGTGCTGATGTCCTATGGCACGGGCGCGATCATGGCAGTCCCGGCGCATGACGAACGCGACTACGAGTTTGCCCGGAAATTTGAGCTGCCCATTATCCCGGTCATACAGCCCGAGGGGGGGGAAGATGCGGAAAAGGCCATAGCGGAGGCTGCTTATATCGGTCCCGGTCAGATCATCAATTCCGGCCCGATCAACGGCACACCAGTCAACGACGAAAAGGGACGCAAGAATCCGTCTGTCGCTGCCGCCATCGACTGGATCGAGGAGAAAGGCGTTGGCAAGGAAGCCGTCAACTACCGCCTGCGAGACTGGCTGATCTCCCGCCAGCGCTACTGGGGTGCGCCCATCCCGATGATTTACTGCACCGAACATGGCTGGAACCCGGTACCGGATGATGAGCTGCCCGTGCTACTGCCCGACGATGTGGAGTGGAAGCCGACCGGCGAAAGCCCGCTGAAACTGCACCCGACCTGGAAGAACGCCCCTTGCCCGGTGTGTAGCGAGCCCGCTACGCGCGAGACCGACACTATGGACACGTTTATGTGCTCATCATGGTATCACCTGCGCTACCTGAGCCCCGATTATCACGATGGCCCGTTCGATGAGGCTGAGTACAACTACTGGATGCCGGTCGACATCTACACTGGCGGTATCGAGCACGCCACCATGCACCTGATCTACACACGTTTCTTCCACAAGGCGCTGCGCGACATGGGCATCACCGAAGGCCCCGAGCCGATGGAACAGTTGCGCAATCAGGGCATGGTGCTGGGCGAAGACCACGAGAAAATGTCCAAGAGCCGTGGCAACGTCATCGCGCCGGACGAACTGGTCAAGATGTACGGAGCCGACACCGTGCGCGCCTACCTGATGTTCTTTGCGAGATGGGATATGGGCGGCCCATGGAACTCGCAAGGCATTGAGGGATCGGTGCGCTGGATCCGCCGTGTGTGGACACTATTCACCGATCAGGATAAGCCTGGAGTTGCTTCCGCTAATGTGAAGCGGACTCTACGCCGCAAGCTGCACCAGACGCTGCAATCAGTCACGCGCGATTTCGAGCAGTTCGAGTTCAACACGATTATCTCCTCGCTGATGGAATTGATGAACGAGATGTACAAGGCCCGCGAAGTGGGAGCGGTTGGCTCGAAAGAATGGGCCGAAGCCCAGGATATCTACCTGCGTATGCTGGCCCCTGTCGCCCCGCACATTGCCGAAGAACTGTGGAGCGAGCACCTGGGCAAGCCCTACTCCATCCACCAGCAGCCCTGGCCACAGGTGGACGAGGAGGCTGTCAAAGAAGACAGCATCGAAATCCCGGTACAGGTCAACGGCAAATTGCGCGATAAAGTGACCGTCCCTGCTGACGCCAGCGAAGAAGACATCAAAGCGGCAGCATTGACTACTGATGGCGCAAAGAAGTATATGGAAGGCAAACCGCCGAAGAAGGTCATCGTGGTGCCGAAGAAACTGGTCAATATCGTGGTGTAAGCCGAAGAAAGAACATGAAGCCCTTGAAAAATTCAGGGGCTTCATGCTTAAACTGGCTGTATTAGTACATTTATCCTACCAGTTTGGATACCAACTGGTACTTTATGGTTATTGTCCGCTAATAGCTCCATGCTACGATATTTTTAGGAGGCCGTGTAGTCGTTTCCGCTTTCCTCGGGTGGGAAGCAAGTCGATGTCATGTGTTATGAGGATAAATAACCTCTAAATAATATGAACTTGCAATTTTGTAAGGTGTAAACACGCACTATAAATATAGCAAATAGGAGGATGCCATCATGAAATCTAAAAAACTGTTTCAAGCTTTCGTCTTTCTCGTAATGCTTCTCAGCATGGTCGGAAGCGCCCAGCCTGCGTATGCACAAGCTCCAGACCCGGTGATCGTCGTCCGTCAAATGACGTTTTGGGATGCCACCTATACCGGCTACGTGGACGCTGCCCGTTACGAGAAATGGCCGTTCGTATTCGATGCAACCTACGAATTCACCATCACCGTAACCCCAACGTCAGGCGATTTGGTTCCATTATTGATCCTTTTGGATAGCAGTGATACCGAAATCACCAGCGCCACAGGCACTCTGACCAGTACCCAACCTGCCGGAAACTACTCCGTGCAAGTCCAACCCGTATCAGGCAGCGGTTTCTACGAGCTCATGATCCGGCAAGTGGACAGCCAGCCTCAAGGAGCCGTATCCGTCGAAGTGACACCAACGAGTTTGACGGTAGGTGAGGCTGCTGAGGTTACGGTAGGTTTGAACGAAGTGCCCGTCGAGGGATACGCGAGCGCTGAATTCACCTGCACTTACGATCCCACCCTGGTGCAGGTAAGCAATATCGTTGTAACGAGCCTCTTCGGCACCGATCCGGCTACGGCCATTTTTGGCCCACAGAATGGCAGTCTTATCGTTGCGATTGCAGGCAGTAACGGCCAAAAGGCTACTACCAATGGCCCAGCGTTCACCTTTACTGCCACTAGCCTATTGGTAGGTCAGGCAACCATTAGTTGCAGTGCGCGCGTGTCATTAGGGGATGATGGCCTTACAAACCTTCCTGCCACTAGCGCCATCCTGACCATCAATGATGTCGTACAGGAAGGCACCCTGGCCGGGCAGGTTCTTGCCAGCAAAGCAGTGACAGTCAACCTGTACAATCCTGATGACTCACTGGCCGCAACAGTGGCTGCGAATCCCGATGGGACCTTCAGCATGACGGCTCCTGCCGGATCTTACACTGTGGAAGCTACGGCCAGCGGCTTCCTCAGTGCCGAAGGGCCGGCTACCATTACCGCCGGGAATACCACTACCATGCCAACCATCAGCCTGGTTGCCGGTGACATTGACGGAAACGGCGTCATCGATCAATATGACGCTTTAACCATTGGTATTAACTACAATACCAGCACACCGGATGCTGCCGACTTGAATGCTGATGGCACCATCAACGTGCTCGATTTGGAAATTCTCGCCGCCAACTATCGACAAACTGGCCCGACAGCCTGGCAATAGTACTGACACTGTTTAAGCCAATTAGGGGCGTACGAATACGTACGCCCCTATCCATGATAAAACTCATGAAACCAGTTCCTGCTTTTATTATCGCTCTTATTCTGATATTTTCCTCTGTGTTCGTTGTCAACGCTCAGGCTGCCGAAAGTATTTGGCTTACGGCCAATACTTTGGTATACAAAACAGGGGAAACCGTCACCGTTAAAGTCAATGCGGTCTCCAGCACACCCATCCAGGGATTCACGTTTCAAATCCGCTACGATCCTGCCTGCCTGCAACCGATCAATGCGACCAGTCCGATCCCCGGCATGAACGGCTTATCCCTTCCGCAAAACTCCGGCCTGGTAGATGCTTCTTTTGCCAGTACGACGCCTCAAACTGTAAACGGCGTGCTGGCCGAGGTGCACTTTCTAACGCTGGCAGGTTGTCAAACCAATCTCACACTTGAGAGCGCATCCCTCGCAATCCGGAATGAATCGGGGTTTGCCGCTCCGCTCGCTGGTGTTACTGTAGGCGAAAAGAACGTTGGTTTGGTGATCGACAAATCAGCAGGAGTACCTTCAACACCCCCTGTTTATGGAACACCTCTCGCGCTGGGAACGTCACCTTCCGAAACAAAAGACTCCGCCGTGATACCCGCATTGCTGATTTTGGCTCTGGCAGTTGGAGGCATCATCGTTGGTGTCTTTGTTGCGATCAAACTTTTGCGAAGATAATCCGTTAGCACTTTTATTGGGTATCAATCCAGTGAGGAGGACACAACCGTGAAATTCAAAAATTTGTTTCGCGTTATCGTCCTGTTAGCTTTGTTGAGCTCCTCTATCCCTGTCTACAATGTCAACGCGCAGGTCGCACTTCCCCCAGTGGATATGTTCCAATTGCCCTGGCAACAGGGGGAAGCCTGGATTGCCCTGGATGGCTTTGATGATGGCACCAAACGGCCTTTGACCAGTCCGCACAATTACCTCAATGGTGGGGCGGTGGACTTTACGCCAAATAAAGATGTCCATATAGGGGTTGACACGTCCAATTTCTGGGTGACCGCTGCCGCCGCCGGAACAGTTATCGTAGTATCCAGTTGCCATATAAAAATCAGCCACGAAAATGGTTGGATAACAGAATACCAACACCTGGGTAACATCCAGGTTATATTGGGAGAGTCTGTGTACCGTAATCAGCGCATAGGGGTAATCCATGACAACATCGGGGTACAGGTATGCCCCGGGAATGTCTCCCCTTACCCGCATTTACATTTTTCCTTGAGACCCACGATGAGAAACGTGACTTTTGCGGGCTGGTTACTCACTTATGATCCCCTTCAAAATAAGACGATATTTTCAAGAGGTGGCCAAAATATCGAAACCTGGTCTTATATCCCTATCTTGAATGCGCCAGAGCTTCAAATCGTCTTGCGCGAGCAGATTACCTGGGATATCCTCTACGACGGCAGCGTGGACACTTACCGCTACGAAAGATGGCCGTTCACCCTCACCGAGACTCAAAGTTTCACGTTGACCGCAACTCCAACCACGAGCGGCCTGGTTCCGTTACTCCTGCTACTAGACGCCAACGGAAATGAGATCGCACGGGGCACAGGTACGTTGAATAGCACCCAACCCGCTGGCAATTATTTCGTCCAGGTGCAGCCGCAGGCAGGGCAAGGTTTCTATAATTTGCTCTTGCAAAAGATCGTTCTACCCGAACCCACCGATCCCTATGTGTCAACGATTGTGGTGCCGCCAAGCATAGAGGTAGGTGAAACGGCCCTGGTCACTGTGAGCCTCGGAAATGTGCCTCCCACAGGATACACCAGCGCTGAGTTCACCTGTACCTATAATGCTACTCTGGTTAGAACCAGCAACATCATTGTGACCAATCGCTTTGGGACGGACTCTGCTACAGCTATCCATGATCCGCAAAACGGCAGTTTCATCGTTGCGATAGCGGGCACAAATGGCAAGCGAGCAACCACCAGCGGCCCTGTGTTTACCTTTAATGTCACAGGCCTACAAGTGGGACAAACCCCGATCGAATGCCAGGCGCGTGTTTCAAGCGGAGATGGCGTTCTCTCGGATCTCATAGCTGTGAACACTACTTTGACCATAGTGGATGCTGCGCCCACGTCTGTGCCTATATCGGCTTCATCTTTCCCTGTGCCCGCACCCGAGTTCTACACTGTAAACTCACCAGTTCTTACCGGGCAGGTTTTTGCCAGCAAACCTGTCACAGTCAGTTTATATAATCCTGACAACTCCCTGGCCACCTCGGCTCCCGTCGATGCCAATGGGAAATTCAACCTGACGGCCCCTGCCGGGAACTATACCGTTGTGGCTGCTGCCAGTGGTTTTCTGAATGCCCAAGGTCCGGCTACGTTAAACGCCGAGGAAACCAGCACAAAGACAGCTGTGAATCTCCTGGCCGGAGATATAGATGGAAATAGTGTCATCGATCAATTGGATGCCCTGACCATCGGTATGAGCTACAATACGACTACTCCAGAAGCCTCGGATTTGAATAACGACGGTGTCATCAATGTGCTTGACCTTCAGGCGCTGGCCAGCAACTATCGAGCCTCTGGCGCATTAGACTGGCCATAATTCTGTATTAGGATTGCAAGAAAGACCGAGAGCAAAAGCCCTCGGCCTTTTTTTATTTACGAAGTATCCCTCCAACAAGATAATAACGGAGACTAGCAAAATTCATCATCCTCATATTCCTTTAATCCACCACCAATATACTGTCTGTAGCCTTATTGAGCAGTAGCCTGACTTTAGGAGTAGTGGCCATGAAAATTCCCCGAAGTATCTTCGCGTTGACCCTCATCTTGACCGTGCTAGCTGCTTGCAACTCAGTTGTCAGCAGCCCGGTAACAGAACCAAGCATCCCGGCTACAGAGGCTGTTCCAACGGCAGCAGACCCATCGTCCTCGAGCGAAGCGGAAGCATCCCCTACAGCGGCCCCAACCGCGGAGGCGGAACCGGTTCAAACGGAAGAACAGGCTGTCCTGTCTGCATTTTCTGCACCGGCGACTGCAACTGGGGAGCTGCTGATCCTATACGGGCATGTGCTGGATAGAAATGGGCAGCCACTCAGCGGGTACGCGGTGGAAATTTGGCAGGTGGACGCGAACGGCATTTATGACCATCCGGGCGACTCTAATACGGCAAGACGTGATATGGGCTTCCAGTTTTACGGCACGGCGCTAACGGACGATAACGGGCTGTTTGCTTTTCGCACGATCATGCCGGCGCGTTATGAGCCACGACCCAGACATATCCACTTCAAGGTCAAAAAAGACGGAGCGGCAGTGCTGACCTCGCAGTTCTACTTTACGGGTGACGTGGACGCCGGGCAACTGGGCTCGGCCGGGGAAATGCTGCTGCTGGACATAGTCGATGCGCAGGATGCCAGCGGAAGTGTGGTGAAGCTGGCATTCAAAGATATCGTGGTAGAGGCTGGCGCTGGCGGAAATCTGACCCTGACCCCTTCGCAGACCGAAGGACCGTATTATCCGGTGGCAGATGTGGCTCAGTTCGACAACAATCTGGCGAGTGTACAGTGAAAAATCTTGAATGTGATTATGCTGGAACATGTTCATTTCGGCCAAGGAATGTAAACGACAGGTGTTGCTTCTCTCTTTCGGAAATCTATGAACATCAACGATTACCGAACCAAGTCCCGTAAGACCGCCAAATACCCGGCCATTAGGTTGAGGAGTATGCTATAATTCAGAAAGTATGACTTTCCGTAGAGTATGACTTTTTGGAGGTAGCTATGACCGAAACTGTGCGTGTACAGGCCAAGGGGCAGGTCACCATCCCGACCAAAATCCGCAGGAAACTAAACTTGCAGCAGGGAGATCTGGTTTCTTTTGTAGAGACCAAGGATGGTGTTCTAATCAAACCGGCCGAAGTGCTCTTAACCGAAACCCTGGATGAAATAGGAAAAGCACTAAAAGAAGAAGGCATCACATTGGAAGAATGGATCGAGCGCGGACGTGAAATCCGCGGTCAATTGCTTGAAGAGATGTATGGCCTGAAAGACGAATGAAAGCACGCATCTTCATCGATTCCAGCGTTCTGTTCAGCGCTGCTAACTCCAAACGAGGTCATTCACGTGACCTCGTTATCATGAGCGCAAGGGGAGAACTTGTCCTTGTTTTGAGCCACTATGTTCTCGAAGAAACGCGACGGAACCTTGCCAATCTGAAAGAACCAAAAGATATAGAATTGGAGCTCCTCCTATCCAAGGCTGAAGTAGAAATCGCCACAGTTGATAAGGATGATGTCTTGCATGCAGCGCAAATAACCGTTTTAAAAGATGCACCAATTATCGCTGCTGCCAAAAAGGCCAAAGTAACCATACTGGTTTCATTAGATCGAAAGCATATCCTTAGACGCCCGGATTTAGAAACCTACATCAACGCTCCCATTTTGACACCCAAAGAAGCGTTCCAGAAAATCAAAACATCCTGATAGCCCTCCTCAAAAATCCAACTTACTTGTACCTGCAAGGGTATCTCCGTTCATCTCCGGTGAATTCATGAATTTCAACGACTACCAACAAAAATCCCGCAAGACCGCCAAATACCCCACCATCGGGCACCCGGTGATTTATCCTACCCTTGGGCTGGTCAACGAGGCCGGGGAAGTGGCCGGCAAGATCAAGAAAGTTTTCCGCGACAAAGGGGGCGAGATCAGCGAGGAGACGAAGTCCGCGCTCAAGGCTGAACTGGGCGACGTGCTGTGGTATATTGCTCAAGTATGCACTGAACTCGATCTGTCACTTGATGAAGTGGCCGAGTACAACATTGCCAAACTCTACGACCGGCTTGAACGAGGTAAGATTCGGGGGGATGGGGATGACAGGTAAGCTGATAGCTCTCAGCATCGTAAGAAAACTCTAACCTTTTTCCTACGTTGACTCTCATTGCTTTTTGGTACAATCAAACTTGACAGTTCCTGTCTGATTGAAGTAGGAGATTACATAAAAATGGCTGGTATGGAACGCTTCACACAGCGTGCACGACGGGTACTCAGTTTGGCCCATCAAGAGGCCGAACGCGCCCGTCAAAATAATATTGGAACCGAACACCTGTTACTGGGTTTGATGGAAGAGGAGGGGGGCGTTGCCGGTCGGGTGCTGCGCGAACTGGGCATGGACTCGGATCGTATGCGCGAGATCGTCGAGCGGGTTGCGGGATCAGGCGGATATACTGGTGGCAAGATCGAGCTTGCGCCCGAAACGCAACAAGTGCTTGAATATGCTGTCGACGAGGCGCGCCGTCTCGGTCATCACTATATTGGTACCGAACACATCCTGCTCGGCCTGGTGCGCGGCGAAGGCGCAGCCATGGACGTGCTGCGCAAGCTAGGCGTCACACCCGACCAGATCCGCCGCCAGACGCGTCGCGTGCTCAACGAGAGCACTTCCTCCCCCACCCCCACTTCCGGAAGGCGCGAGCCCCAGAAGCAGCAACAGCCCGGTCAGCAGAAGTCGCCGCTGGTGGACCAACTGGCAACCGACCTGACCGCCCAGGCGGAGGAAAAGAAACTCGACCCCGTAATCGGGCGACAGAACGAGATCGAACGCGTCATTCAAATCCTGGCGAGACGGACCAAGAACAATCCTGCGTTGATCGGCGAACCCGGCGTCGGCAAGACCGCCATCGTCGAGGGACTTGCCCAGCGCATCATCGAGGGCGATGTGCCTGCTCCCCTTATGAACAAACGTGTCCTGCAACTGGATGTTGGTTCGCTTGTGGCCGGCACCATGTATCGTGGCCAGTTCGAGGAGCGCCTCAAGCGCGTCATCGAGGAGCTGAAATCTGCCGGCTCGATCCTCTTCATCGACGAAGTGCACATGCTGGTCGGTGCAGGCGCCGCCGGTTCCTCCGTTGACGCCGCCAACATTCTCAAGCCGGCCCTCTCTCGTGGTGAGCTGCAGGTCATTGGTGCCACCACCCTGGATGAGTACCGCAAGCACATCGAGGCTGACGCGGCCCTCGAGCGGCGCTTCCAGCCCATTATGGTTGACGAGCCGACCATTGATGAAACCATCGAGATCTTGCGCGGCATCCGCAGCGCCTATGAAGAGCATCACCGCCTG
>JAFGKO010000344.1 GCA_016928525.1 Anaerolineales bacterium
CTTTGAGTGATGCAGGGTTTGAAGTTTCCACAGAAAATAATCGAAGTGAATTTGCGCTTGAATTCTTTAAACAGATGCGCGCAAAAACAGAAGCCAATGGTGGTCCCGCCCCACTCGGGCTGCACACTTTGATGAAGGAAAGCACTCCCATTAAACTCAAGAACATGGTTGATAATATTGCAGCAGGTAACATTGCGCCCGTTGAAATCATTGCTCATAAAAACTAGGAAAACGAGCGCCACGTTTTCGACGTGGCGCTCTTCTATCCAAGGGCATATCAAGAGGTACCCGTCCGGGCCAGTTTTACGTTCGGGCACGCATGATTACGAGTGGTAATTTTCGAATGGACGTCATTAACAAAGGATATATTTCACGTGACTGAACAGGTAAATACAATCATCGTTGGTAGTGGCCAGGGAGGTCTCTCGGCCAGTTACTTCTTGAAACAACAATGTCGGGAACACGTTGTCCTAGAGCAAGCGCCTCAGGCTGCACCAGTCTGGCGTAATCGCTGGGACTCATTTACCTTGAACACGCCCAATTGGATGACCCGTCTGCCGGGAGCGGAGTATCAGGGCAACAACCCGGACGGCTTCATGCCCCGAGATGAGCTTGTGGCCTACTTTGAGGCGTACATCGAGCGGTTCGAACTGCCGGTTAGATACGGAATCCGGGTGACATCGGTAGAACCCATTGAAGCTGGATACCTGGTGTGCACAGACGAGGGAGAATTCGAAGCTGCCAACGTGGTTATCGCAACGGGCTTGCACCAGCAACCCAAGATCCCCCCATTCAACACCAACCTGCCAGCGGAGATCCGTCAACTTCATTCCAGCGAATATCGAAATCCAGAAGTGCTGCCCGCCGGTGCGGTGCTTGTCGTAGGATCGGCACAATCCGGCTGCCAGATTGCTGAAGAACTGTATCAGAGTGGGCGCAAGGTTTACCTCTCTGTGAGCAGCTCAAACCGATTCCCTCGCCGCTATCGCGGGAAAGACGCTTCCTGGTGGATGGATGTTATCGGCCTCATGGACAAGACAGTGGATCAACTTCCTTCACCCAAAGCCAAGTTCGCAGGGAGCGCACATAGCACGGGAAAAGATGGAGGCCACACGATCAACCTTCACCAATTTGCGAAGGATGGCGTAGTTTTATTAGGCCACATACAAAGCATGCAGGAAGATCGGATCACTGTAGCACCAGACCTTAAAGAAAACCTGGCCAAGGCTGATAAGGCCGAAGCTGATTTTGTAAAACAAGTTGATGAATACATCGAAAAAACTGGTCTGGATGCACCCCTCGATATCCTCCCGAAACTGGATGATGGCTTCAAAGGAGAAGAGATTCTCGAATTGGATCTAAAAACTGCAGGCATCAGCAGCGTCATTTGGTCAACTGGTTACAAGTTTGACTTCAGCCTCGTAAAACTACCCGCATTTGACGAAGACGGATATCCACTCCAGCATCGCGGTGTCACTGAGTTTGCGGGGCTTTATTTCATTGGACTACCTTTCTTGTACAAACCTAAGTCCGGACTTCTGGCTGGTGTCGGCGATGATGCGGCCCACGTGGCGGAGCACATCAGCTCACGCACGGATCGTGAAGCTGCGCATTCAGCCGACCGCCTGATCGAGGTTCCAATGTACCTAAATCTCATCAGAAGTGACAGATGATCAAGGAAGTTGACCCGAACACGGCAAATTTCGATCTCATCAAAGAGACACTTTTGCATGGTGATGTCCGTGGGACGTCCGGAACGACAATCGGTCCCATGCCGGTTGTCTCCACCGACCAAGTTGGTACACCGTCGCTTCTCAAGCCCATCCAGGCGTTCCGCTGGTTTATTGATTACGGAGGTCGTGCCAGCTCTGGATGGGACAACCGTGTGACGCGGGTGCTGCCTGAAACGCCAGTGCCCTTCCACCCGGCGCTGTGTGCGCCCTTCGTCAAAGCAGCTACGCTGCTGATGGTCGCGCCGGAGGACGAGATGGTGCATGCCAATTATGCGGTCGCCAGGCAGGCTTACGAGCTCATACCTGGGCCCAAGCAGTGGTACGACATTGCCGGCGGGCATTTCGGGCTGCTCTATTTTCCGAGCGAGCTGTTCGATGAGGCAAGCCGGGTGCAAACCGAGTTTCTGAAGAAATGGCTCTGAGCTATGCCCAGCCCAGCGTGAATCATGACCTGCTACGCAGCGGAGGACGGCGCGCAAAAGGGCAAAATTTGGCTCTGATTGAACAGCGCTCGGAGCAAAAACGCAGACAAGTTACGTAATTGTTCTGCGGCGCCACCTATAATCGGAGGTATTACAAATGACAAAACAAATCGTATACACTGATGAAGCACCCAAGTCGTTAGCAGGATATAGCCAAGCCGTGAAAGCAGGAGGGCTGATTTTTGTATCGGGGCAGGGTCCCTTTGACCCTAAAACAGGTGGTGTCATCGGAACAACTGTCCAAGAACAAACAAGACAGTGTCTAAAGAATATAGATGCAATTTTGCAGGCGTCTGGTAGTTCTCTGGATAAAGCTGTAAGTGCAACTTTTATACTTGGTGAAGAGAGCGATTTTGCAGGGATGAACGAAGAATGGGGAAAGTGGTTCCTTAAAAATCCACCTGCAAGACAGGGTGCGAAACTCCCTGTTCGCCCAAAGGGAATGAAGATTTCTATCGCACTTATCGCTGAAGCCTAACATATTAAGGTCAGACAAATCGCCAACCAATGCGCTTCGATGACTGGTTAGTATTTTATGTTTACAGTTATTGCCAATTCGCCGTCCCCGCCTCAATGCCAGTACCGCAAACCGTTAGCGGACACAGGTTCAACCTGTCAGATTTAAAATGCCAGTGAGTAAGGAGAAAAAATGTCTTTACCCATAGTCTTTATCACAACCTTTCAGATCGAGAACGGCGCCATCGAGAAGTTTAAAGAGGCGGCTCGAAAGTCAACGAATTTTCTTGAGATCAACGGTCCCCAGCTTCTGGCAGAGATCTGCATCAATGAGAACGAGATGCGTGCCCACGGAGTCCAGGTACATCGAGACTCAGAATCAATCTTGAATCATTGGAAACTCGCCGACCCATACATGCGCGATGTGATGCAGTAC
>JAFGKO010000345.1 GCA_016928525.1 Anaerolineales bacterium
CTCTGGCAGAACATCTACGAGCCGACTGTTTTCATTGTGGGTAAAGCAGACGACCTCTCGTTCTTTGAGTATGGGGCTTTGATGGACTCGGTCTTCGGGAACAACCCTGATCCCGCGTCATTTGCTGATGAGGCCAAATTCGCCGCTTTCATGGAAGCAGCCAAAACCCTGCCGCCTCCGCAGGTCAATTCGGTGTGGGTTTGGATCTGGGAAGATACCGAACAGGCCACCAAGGGCTTTCGCTTCATGGGCCAGCGCTTCACGTTGGATGCCTACGTCTTTGGACAGGTTATCTGGCGCAAAGTAGGCACAGAGTCCAACCCGCGCGGTCTGCCCAAAGGGCTGGATTTCATGGCTGCCATGGGTTCGGACGAGGCCTATAATATCCTGATCGGTATGGGGGAGAACCAGTACGCCAACTTTGAGACGCAAATGGCCAAAGTGCGCACGGAGATTTCCGCCCTGGGTACCGATTCCTGGACGCAAAATCTGTATTGGAACTGGCTGTATACCTTCCAGCCGCTGCTGGCACCGAAAGACAGCCGCTACCCAGCCTTCATGCAGACCCAGGCCTGGACTCGGAAGGAGTTGCAAACCGCCCTGGGTTCATGGACAGAACTCAAACACGATACCATCTTGTATGCCAAGCAGGTCATGGCCGAAATGGGTGGGGGTGGTCCCGAACAGGAACCACCGCACAGCTTCGTGGAACCCAATCCCGAGGCCTATGCGCGCCTATTGGCCCTGGCGGGCATGACGCGTGACGGCCTGGCCCAACGCAACCTGTTGAGCAACCTGACCGCTGGGAACCTGGACAATTTGATCTCCGAACTCCAGTTCTTACAACGCATCTCCGAGGCAGAATTGAACGGCCAGGAAATTTCTACGGAAGATTACTGGCACATGTACTATTGGGGTGGCGTGTTGGAACAATTCACCCTGGCCGCCGCCGATCTGGAACCAGGGGTTGATCGACCCATCCTGGAAGACCAGAAGGCTGCCCTGATCGCTGATGTCGCCACCGGCCTCGCTCCAGACGGGACGCTGGTTGCCCTGGAAGAAGCCATCGGCCAGCCCACCACCCTATATGTTGTGCTGCCCGGCCAGCCCATACGCCTGGCCACCGGCGCGGTCTACAGCTACTATGAATTCCCGGTGGCTGTCAGCAACCGCATGACCGACGAGCAGTGGCAGGCCATGGTCGAAGGGGGGACGAACCCACCCATGCCGGATTGGACGAACCTGTTCATCGCGCCATGAGCTCTGGGCCGGGACAGCGGACCACAGACGATGGACAACTTCACCGCCTGTGGTCTGTTTTGATCTGGAGGTTGTTCCGAGGGACTGTCGCTCTGCTTCTATTGGTGGGGTGTCGGACGGTCCAGAAGCCTGCTACCATACCCCCGGCTTCCCTTCCAACTTCAAGCGCTGTCCCGTCCGTCACGCTCGCGCTCCTGGGCGATGTGATGCTGGGGCGTGATGTCCAGCCCACCGCGGAGACGTTTGCCTATCTCGAGCCTTTCTTGAGTTCCGCTGACCTGGCGCTGGCCAACCTCGAATCCCCGCTGGCGCGCGCCCCAGCCCAGACCGATTCACCTTATGCGCTATGCGCGCCGCCCGAGCACGCCAGGCTATTGGCGGAGGCCGGTTTCGACCTGCTGACCCTGGCCAACAACCACAACCTCGACTGTGGGGAGCAAGGGCTTATCGAAACCCAATCTACGCTGATGACAGCCGGGCTGGGCTTTGCCGGTCCTGGGCCCGAACCGGAGTACCGCGAGATTAACGGTATCCGGCTGGCCTTCCTGGCGTTCGATGCTACAGGCGAGTTCGATCTCGAAAGCGCCGAGCAAGCCGTTCGCGCGGCGCACGATACAGAAGCGGTCGTGATCGTCTCGATCCACTGGGGAGCGGAATACCAATCTGGCGCGTCTCAGTCTCAAAAAGAAATCGCCCTCCAATTGGCGGAAGCAGGCGCGGCGCTGATCTGGGGACATCACCCGCACGTGCTGCAATCCGCCGAGTGGATCAACGATGGTGATACTTTAGTGCTCTACAGCCTGGGCAACGCGCTCTTCGACCAGCATGGACTCGCGGACACCCGGCGTTCGGCGTTGGCGCTGGTGACGCTCGATCCAAATGGCGTGGTGGATTTTAACGCCATTCCATTTATGATCGACGTTCCAAACAGCCGGGTCATCGAAGCAGACCCGGCGAGCGCACAGGTCATAATGAGGTATTTTAAGGTTGGGGATTAACAGGATTGTAATGCCGGGGCGCTTGTATTTTCAATCAAATCTGTCATAATAGGGGAAGTTCACATTGCGACTTGAGAAGCTCCCAAAGCTGCGCTAGCTGGTACGTTCCAAAGCAGGTGTTGCTTGGAACTCTAACTGTAGAAAGGGATGAGAGGGGAAAGTCTTACCTTCACGAAAACGAAGCCAGGATTTGATACAGGATAAATATAGGCAGGATATAGACAAGATGTATCCAGGATGCATATAGGATGCGTCAATATGCTATGTAGACCGAAGCGCGACCGAAACATGAGCGAAGCTTGACCGAAACATAAGCAAAAGAAGAGAAAGGCAGGACGCTATGGCAAAAATTAGAAAAAATGACATTCTATTTGGCTTGAGCGGCAGTCTTGGAAACGTGGTCTTCAGTCAGATGCCAGACGGCAGCACGCGGGTGAGCATGAAACCGTCTTATCGCCGGCGCAAGGCCACCCAGGGACAGAAGGAGAACCGGAAGCGTTTCCAGCAAGCGGCGTATTATGCGCGCGAGGCGGCCAAAACCTATCCGATCTATGCCGAACTAGCCAAAGGGACGATGAAGACCGCCTACAACATTGCGCTTTCAGACTGGTTCCACCCGCCGGTCATTCATTGCATTGCGCGAGAAGATGGGCGTATCCGGGTACAGGTGAGGGATAACGTCATGGTAACGAAAGTTCAGGTGAGGGTCGTGAACCCAGAAGGAGAAGTTCTTGAAGCAGGCGAAGCCAGGCAAGTAGACTCAACGTGGTGGGAGTTTGCCACCCAGACACAGGGAACTGTTGAGGTAGTGGCCTGGGATCTGGCGGAGAATAAGGCGAAGGCGGTTTTGTAGCAGGCCCCCTCCGTCCTTCGGACACCTCCCCCATTTCCCGCGGACTTCAGCGGAAAATGGGGGAGGCCGGGTGGGGGGTCAAATCGCAATGATTTCCATATTACAGGAAAGGGTGTTTTCCTGTATGCTTATTGCAAGATGGGACGGAATTCACTTTTCCCGGCCTCGATTCTCCTGTACAATATTTCTAGACCCTGAATGGGGTATGCACCATGTCCCACATCTTCATCTCCTACTCCCGCAAAGACCTTGACTTCGCCCAGAAGATCGTGGATGCCCTGGCCGCAACCGACCTGGATACCTGGATCGATTGGAAGAGCATCCCCAAAGGTGAAGACTGGGAGCAGGAAATCTATCGCGGTATTGAAGAGGCGGATGCTTTCTTATTCCTGATCAGTCCGGACTCGGTTGCATCGGAGATGTGTAACAAGGAGATTGAGCACGCAGTTAACAATGGGAAACGGATACTTCCGATATTTATTGCTAATGTAGAAGATAGGGAGATTTATCTTGTTACAGAAAAGTTCCTCGGTGAAAAACAAAGGAAGGAAATAAGTCGGCGGAACTTCATCAAATGCCGCGATGGGCGAGACGATTTTGAAAAGGCCATTGTAGAAATTCGCGAGACGGTTCACACAGATTATGAATGGCTGAAGTATCACACGCGCTTGCAGGTCAAGGCGCTGGAGTGGGAGAGAACGAAAGATACCAGCCGGCTCTTACGGGGAAGAGAATTGCGCGAAGCAGATGAACAATTGACAGGAAGTCATGAAGCTCTACAGCCTACAGAAGTACAGCGAAACTATGTTCTAACCGGCCGAAGAAGGGAGGAGAGACAAAGGACCCAACTCATTGCCGGATTGAGCTTGGCCTTGGTAATAATGATTGTGCTTTCTGGTGTGGCATGGATACAACGAAACGAGGCGAAGCGTCAAGCCAAAATTGCTCTTGCTCGCCAATTGAGTGCACAGGCACAATCGATCTACAGGAGAAAAGATTCTGGAGAGCAAATTTCAGTCCTGTTGGCAATTCAATCTATGCGCTTGTTTCCAACAGTTGAGGCTTCACAAATTCTGCAAACAAATATGCTGGCATATCCAATTACTTATATGAGACATACGTTGAGTCTTGATACTGCTTCTATCGCTTTCAGTCCGGATGGGAAGTGGGTGGTGTCAGGCAGTGACGATTCCACTGCTCGCGTTTGGGATACAACCAGCGGACAGGAGATTGCTCGCATGCCGCATAATGCAGACGTGAACTCTGTTGCCTTCAGTCCAGATGGGCAGATGGTCGTGTCAGGTGGATGCGAAATTCATTTATTAAGCTCAAAGGGAATATATTGTTCACAAGGCGCTGCCCGCGTTTGGGTAGCGGCGAATGGGACTGAGATCATCCGCATGACCCATGATGGCGATGTGACCTCTGTCGGTTTCAGTCCGGACGGGCAGCGGGTGGTGTCAGGCAGCGATGATCATACTGCTCGTGTATGGGATGTAGCAAGCGGACAGGAGATTGCCCGCATGACGCATGATGACAAAGTAACCTCCGTCACCTTCAGCCAAGACGGGCGATGGATAGCATCAGGAAGTTTGGATGATACCGTCCGTATCTGGGATGTATCTAGTGGGCGTGAAATTGCCCGCATGACCCACGACAGTCTGGTAACTTCTGTTGCCTTTAGTCTGGATGGGAAGTTGGTAATTTCGGGCAGCTATGATGGCACCGCCCGCATTTTGAGCGTATCCAGTGGGGTGGAGATTAGCCGTATGCCTCACGATGACAATGTAACCTCTGTTGCCTTCAGCCCGGATGGGCAGCGGGTGGTATCAGGCAGTAAGGATCATACTGCCCGTGTTTGGGATATAACCAGCGGACAGGAGATTGCTCGCATGACCCACGATTCCGAGGTGACATCAGTTGCCTTTAGTCCAGATGGAAGATATGTAGTTTCAGGTAGTTGGGATTACACTGCCTGTCTTTGGGATGCGGCTAGCGGGGAAGAGATTACTCGTATGACTCATAACGGACATGTCGAATCCGTCGCTTTCAGCCCGGATGGGCAGCGAGTGGCGTCGGGCAGCGGGGATGGCATTGACCGCGTCTGGGACGCAACTGACGGGCATGAGATCGGCCGCATGACCCACGATTCTGGGGTGACATCAGTTGCCTTCAGCCAGGACGGACAAAGGGTGGTATCAGGAAGTTTGGATGACACCGTCCGTGTTTGGGATGTGTTCAGTAGGCGAGAAATTGCCCGCATGACTCATGATGAAGATGTATTTTCTGTTGCCTTCAGTCCAAACGGAAATTTGGTAGTGTCGGGCAGTAAAGATCGCACCGCTCGTGTTTGGGATGCAAACACTGGACAAGAACTCACTCGCATGACCCACACTTATATGAACTATGACAGTTGGGTGAGAGCTGTCGCCTTCAGCCCAGACGGGCAACAAGTGCTCACAGGCAGATGGGACGGCCCAGTCATCATCTGGGAGGCAGCCAGCGGACAAGAGATCGCCAGCTACAATAATTGGGTGACTTCTATTGCCCTCAGCCCTAATGGAAAGCATTTCGCGTCGGGTACCAGTAGTTGGTCCGTTTGTGTCTGGATTTTGGCCAATGGGAAAGAGGTTGCATGCAGGCAACTAGATAGTTGGATAAGCTCTGTTGATTTTAGCCCAGACGGACGGCGCGTTATGTCAGGCAGTGTGGATGGCATCATACGTATTTGGGATGCAATCCACAAGCAGGAGATTGCCCGCATAAACCAAGGTAGCGGAGTAACTTCCGTTGCTTTCAGTTCGGATGGGGAGTACATTGTGGCTGGAAGCTACGATCACACTGCCCGCGTCTGGAACGTGTCTAGTGGAATGGAGATTGCCCGCATGATCCACGAAGACAATGTGACTTCTGTTGCGATCAGCTCTCAGTATGTGGTCTCAGGCAGTGAGGATGGCATAATTCGTGTGTGGATGTATCGCCCAAGAGATCTGATTAGCGATGCCTGTTCACGTGTCACACGCAACCTTTCCCGTGCAGAATGGGAGCTTTATATTGGAGATGCGCTGCCATATCAGGCGGTTTGCACCAATTTGCCATTAGAATCAATCCCATAACCTCATGCCCACCCCTGAATCCCTCGCCCGCGAAAACATCGACCGACAACTGACCGCCTGCGGTTGGACAGTGCAATCGCGCTCGGAAATGAATTTGTATGCAGGACGCGGGGTGGCGGTGCGCGAGTTTCCGTTGGACGGCCCTTCGACTGCGGGCAAGGGCGGCCCTCCGCTCAGGGCGGACTATCTTTTGTTCGTGGATCGGAAAGCCGTAGGCGTGGTGGAGGCCAAGCCTGAGGGTGTGACGCTTTCGGGCGTTGCCGACCAGGCGGCGAAGTATTCGGTGGGGTTGCCAGGGAATATCCCGCATGTGACGCTGCCGTTGCCGTTTTTGTATGAGAGCACAGGCGTGGAGACGTTCTTCCGTGATGAGCGTGACCCTGAGCCGCGCTCACGGAGGGTATTTACGTTTCATCGTCCTGAAGAGTTGGCAGATTTATTGATTGATGGTGATACGTTGCGCGGAAGATTGAAAGACATGCCAACGCAATTCCCGTTGATCACCACAGGTTTGTGGGGCGCGCAGATCGAGGCGATCAATAATCTTGAAACATCATTAGCGCAGAATCGCCCGCGCAGTTTGATCCAGATGGCGACAGGGTCAGGGAAGACGTTCATGGCGGTGAGTTTTGTCTACCGGCTGATCAAACATGCCAAGGCGAAGCGCGTGTTGTTCCTGGTGGATCGCAATAACCTCGGTCGGCAGGCGTTCAAGGAGTTCGACCAGTATCTGACGCCCGATGATGGGCGCAAGTTCACCGAGTTGTACAACGTCCAGCATTTGCAGAGCAACGTGCTCGATTCGGTCAGCAAGGTGCATATCACTTCCATTCAGCGATTGTATTCGATGCTGAGTGGCGAGCCTGAGTTCGATGCGGAGAATGAAGAGGGGTCACTGTTCGAGATGGGCACGGCGCTCGATGCCCAGCCGCCGAAAGAGATCCGCTACAACCCAAACTTCCCAATCGAATATTATGATTTCATCGTGGTGGATGAGTGTCATCGCTCGATCTACAATTTGTGGCGCGGCGTGCTCGAATACTTCGATGCGTTTCTGATCGGGCTGACCGCCACGCCTTCGAAGCAGACCTTCGGCTTCTTCAAGAAAAATCTGGTGATGGAATATCCACGTTTGCGGGCGATTGCCGACGGCGTGAATGTGCAGGGTGAGGTCTATCGCATTCGCACGCAGATCTCGGAGCAGGGCAGTACAGTGGAGGCGGGATATTTTATCGGCAAACGCGAACGCATGACACGCGCTGAACGCTGGGAAAAACTGGATGAGGATTTTGAATACGACCCGCGTCAACTCGACCGTGAAGTTGTTTCCGTTGACCAGATTCGGACTGTGCTCCGAACGTATCGCGACAAACTGTTTACCGAGATGTTCCCCAAGCGTGAGATCGTCCCGAAGACGTTGATCTTCGCCAAAGACGACAGCCACGCGGAGGACATCGTGCGGATCGCGCGCGAGGAGTTCGGCAAGGGCGATGAGTTCTGCCAGAAGATCACGTATCGCTCCACGGGCAAGAAGCCCGAAGATTTGATCAGCGACTTCCGCAACAGTTATTTCCCGCGCATTGCCGTGACCGTGGACATGATCGCCACAGGCACGGACATCAAGCCGCTGGAGGTGTTGCTGTTCATGCGGGCGGTGAAGTCGCGGCTGTTGTTCGAGCAGATGCTGGGACGCGGGACGCGCGTCGTCAGCCAGACCGAGTTGCAGAACGTGACCTCGGATGCGCAGGTGAAGGATCGCTTCGTGCTGATCGATGCGGTGGGAATCGTAGACTCGGAACTCGCCGACCCGCAGACGTTGGAACGCAAACGGAGCGCGTCGTTCAAGCAGTTGCTGGAGTCGCTGGCGATGGGCGTGACGGACGCGGATACGCTCAGTTCGCTGGCGGGGAGACTTTCCAGATTGGCAAAACGGTTGGGGACGGCAGAGCAGGCGGAGGTCCGCGAAAGAAGCGGCGGACTTTCGTTGGGAGAGATGGCCAATCGTCTGCTGGATGCCATTGATCCAGATATTGTCGGGACGGGGCTTGCCCCCGTCCAGGGCGACCGCGAGGGTCGCCCCCACAATGAAATCTTGGATGCGGCGGTGCGACCGTTGGCGAGCAATCCTGATCTGCGGGCGCGGCTGATCGAGATGCAGACGCGGCATGAGCAGGCGATCGACGAGGTGAGCGTGGACACGCTGATTGAGGTGGGCTTCAGCGCGGAGGGAACAGAACGAGCGCGGGCGCTGGTGCAGTCGTTCGAGGCGTTCATCGCCGAGCATAAGGATGAGATCACGGCGTTGGAGATTATCTACGCCATCCCGCGGGATGGCGTTGGGGCACGGCGCCGCCGTGCCCTTACGTTCGATGTGTTGAAACAACTGGCGGAGGCGTTGTCGCAACCCCCGCGCAGTTGGACGACGGAAGGCCTGTGGCGCGCATACGCGCAGTTGGAACGCGACCGCGTGCGCGGGGCAGGGACGCGGCGCGTGCTGACCGACCTGGTTTCGCTGGTGCGTCATGCTGCCCAGTTGGACGATGAACTGGTGCCGTATCCCGAACGCGTGGGGAGACGGTATGCCGAATGGCTGAGAGCGCAGGAAGCCGAGGGACGCAGGTTCACGCCCGATCAACGCTGGTGGCTGGATCAGGTGGCGACACACATCGGGGTAAACCTGGAAATCCATGCCGAGGATTTCAATTACGGCGAGTTCTTCAACCGTGGCGGACAGGTGGGGGCGATGCGCGTCTTTGGGACGGGGTTGAAGGATTTGCTGGATGAGTTGAATCAGGTGTTGAGTATGTAGTGGACACGGCGTCGCCGTGTCCGTACTGAGAAGAGGATATTGGTAAATGGTAATTGGTAGTTTGCCAGATGGTTGGGAGCGGAAGACTATTGAGGAAGTTTTAGATTCCGATGGAGTCTTTATTGATGGTGATTGGGTTGAAAGCAAAGATCAAGACCCAATGGGTGAAGTGCGTTTGATTCAATTGGCTGATGTCGGTGATGGATATTATCGGAATAGATCAAATCGCTTTCTCACTCACGAGAAAGCATTGGAACTTGGCTGCACATTTCTTGACAAGGGGGATTTACTGATTGCACGTATGCCAGACCCACTTGGAAGGGCATGTATTTTTCCAGGCGACAAAAAACAATCTGTAACTGTTGTTGATGTTTGCATTGTTCGAACCAAAAACGCTGACCATCGCTGGTTGATGTACGCAATTAATTCGCCTCAATTCAGAGCCGACGTTGAGAGTTTACAAAGTGGTTCAACACGCAAAAGAATTTCTCGCAAAAATCTAGCCAAACTGAAATTGCCTATTCCTCCACTTCCCGAGCAAGAACGGATCGTGAGCCGAATCGAGGAATTGTTCAGCGATTTGGAGGCGGGCGTGGCGGCGCTGGAGCACGTCCGCGCGGGGTTGAAGCGGTACAAGGCGTCCGTGCTCAAGGCGGCGTGCGAGGGGAAGTTGCTGAAGGATGAAGGCGAGTTGCCTGAGGGGTGGCGCTCGGTAATGCTTTCAGAAGTTACTTCTCAGATCAAAGATGCTGACCACAAGATGCCAAAGCCTGCCGACACTGATATTCCTTATGTGAGCACAAAGGATTTTATCGGTGACGAGGATATTGATTTTGAAAACGCTAAGCATATTTCCGAAGAAGATTACAAAGTACTCACAAGAAAGATAAAACCTGAGCTTGGTGATATTTTGTTGTCTCGATATGGAACAGTTGGACAAATCAGAAAGGTAAAAACAAACAGACCATTTCAGGCTTCGTACAGCATTGCCATTGTTAAACCATTGGCTAGTGAAGTGCTGACTGATTTTCTTGTCGTTCTTCTGCGCTCAGAGATAGGTCAACAACAAATGCGAGACAATATTCGGGCAAGTTCTCAACCTGATTTGGGTTTGGAATCTATTCGAAAATTTGTTGTTCCCCTTCCCCCGCTGGAGGAACAGCGGCGAATCGTGGCGGAGGTCGAGCGGCGGCTGTCGGTGGTGGGGGAGGTCGAGGCGGTCACAGAGAAGGCGCTCGCCCGTGCTGCGCGATTAAGGCAATCTGTGTTGAAGCACGCGTTTGAGGGGAGGTTGTGATGGAGGGGAACCGTCCACGAATTTGTCCACGAATACTCGAATGGAAGACAGCGTATTCGTGTATTCGTGGTTTATTCGTGGATGGTCTTTTGGCGCGGCGGCTGTCGGTGGTGGGGAAGGTGGAGTCCGCGGTGGGGGCGGGATTGGTGCGGGCGTCACGACTGAGGCAGGCGGTGTTACGGTCCGCGTTCGAGGGGAGATTGTCGTAGGGACACAGCGCCGCTGTGTCCTTATTTATCATGGACACGGCAGCTCCGTGTCCCTACGAGGAACACATTATGAAATACGACCCGCAAAAACACCATCGCCGTTCCATCCGCTTGAAGGGATATGATTACACCCAACCAGGGGCGTATTTTGTCACCATTTGCACAAAAAACCGCGAATGCGTATTGGATGATCCAATTGTCAATGCAATCATCCATGATGTCTGGTACGCATTGCCGTCATGGTTCCCGACAATCGAATTGGATGAATTCGTTGTCATGCCAAATCATACCCATTTCATCGTATGGAACAACGCAGGGACACCCCTTGCGGGTGTTCAAGATGGAGGCGTAGGGATACCTCTTGCGGGTATCCTAGACGGGGGCAAGCCCCGTCCCTACGCGATACCGCAACCGCAAAAAATCAACCTCGCGCCCGCGTTGGGTGATATTGTTGGCGCGTTCAAATCGTTGGTGTTCAAGGTATATTTGGATTGGGTCAAGGTCAACAACCCGTCACGCCGCGCGAAATTCTGGCAAGGCAATTATTACGAACATATCATCCGCAACGACCGCGAATTGAACGCCATCCGACAATACATCATTGACAATCCCGTCAATTGGGAACTGGACAGGGACAATCTTGAAAACCTGCGTAAATTGTCACCACCCGAAAAGGTGGAGGAATATCTGGAAGATGTGAAAGATTTAATTGCAGAAATGGATAATTAGGAAAAATACGATGGCACATACTTTTCCAAAAGATTTTTCCGAGCCGGTATTGGCGCTCATCTCCCTGGGTGAGAAAGCTGCCCGCAATTCTCAATGGCCCGATTACTCCGAGTTGGGAATTACATCTGACCACATCTCAGAGTTAATTCGTATTATTGAGCGAATCGAAGAATTCTGGCTTGATGAAGACGTGGGTAATGCCGCTGAATCCTATGCCCCGATCCATGCCTGGCGGGCGTTGGGTCAGCTCAAAGCTGAGCAGGCTATTCCGTCACTCGTTAAACTTGTTATTTGGAATGAAGATGAGGATGCAGATTGGATCATGGAAGACATCCCGGATGCGATGGGGATGATCGGGCCAGCCTGCATCCCACCATTACGGGACCACTTGATCGATCCGCACAAGCTGACCTGGGCCTCTGTCACATTTGCACACTGCCTGGCTGAGATCGGTACGCAACACCCTGAGAGCCGCCCAGCCTGCGTGGAGGCCTTGCAGGCCGGGCTGGAACAATTCGAGCAAAATGATGAGACTATCAACGCTTTTATCATTTCCTACCTGGCAGATTTGAAAGCGGTCGAGGCGGCTCCGTTGGTGGAACGCGCATATCAGGCTGATGTTGTCGACTTGTCTGTTCAAGGGGATTTCGAAGACTGGCAGATTGAACTCGGCCTCCTGGAAAAGCGCCTGACCCCGCCGCCGCGTTATCACTGGGCGGCTGACCCGCAGGCCGAATGGGATTTCGAGAAGAATGCTCGCCGTGAGGAAGAACAGCGAAAACGCGCGCAGGAAAAGAAGGCCAAGAAGAAACAAAAACAGGCCAAAAAAGCCCGTAAAGGGAAAAAAGGGAAACGCAAATGAGTGAATCCTCCACCATCGTCCAACGCCTGTGGAACTACTGCAACGTCCTGCGCGATGACGGCATGTCCTATGGCGATTACGTCGAGCAACTCACCTACCTGCTGTTCCTCAAGATGGATTCGGAAAACACGTCCATGCTTGGCAGGCAAAGCACGGTTCCAGAAGGATACAACTGGGCGAGCCTGCAGCGTCTGGATGGCGATGCACTCGAAAGCCATTACCGCGAAATTCTTACTGGTCTGGGGCAGGGCGCAGGACTGATCCCGGTCATCTTCCGCAAGGCGCAGAACAAGATCCAGGACCCCGCCAAACTGCGCCGCCTGATCGAATTGATCGATGGCGAGACCTGGATCGGTCTGGATATCGACGTCAAGGGCGAGATCTACGAGGGCCTGCTCGAGAAGAACGCGCAGGATACCAAGAGCGGCGCGGGTCAATACTTCACGCCGCGTCCGCTCATCCGGGCGATGGTGGATGTCATGCGTCCGCAACCGGGTCAA
>JAFGKO010000346.1 GCA_016928525.1 Anaerolineales bacterium
GATGATTATGCCCACCACCCCACCGAGATCATGGCAACGCTGTCGGCAGCGCGGGCGCGTTATCCCGGTCGCCGCATTGTAGCCGTCTGGCAGCCGCATACTTACTCGCGCACGCAGACGCTCTTCGCCGAGTTCAGCCGCGCCTTCAAAGACGCGGATGAAGTTATCGTCAGCGAGGTATATGCCTCCCGCGAAGCAATGCAAGATTTCACTTCTGCGGAGGTTGTCAGCGCCATGCCACATGCGTCCGCGCGTTTTATCGCGACCTTGCAGGAAATCAGTCAGTATCTGATCGACCACCTCCAACCTGGCGATGTGTTGCTGGTGCTCTCCGCCGGGGATGCCGACCAGATCAGCACGGATGTGCTGGCCGGCTTAAAGAAAAGGTAGGAAGTCATGGCTAAAGAAGAGAAAAAACGCACCTACGAATCCGAGACCCTTGCCCTGCCCCCATTACAGATGGTCTTGGTCGATGCCAAAAAGTACCAACGCAAACGCTCGACCAAAAAAGAAAACAAGAAAGATGACAAAGATTTCAACGAAGAAACTGTCATGCGGATTATCGACAAGTTGATTGCGAAAGAATAATTCATCCTCGCTGAGCGGAGGTCAAGCGGCGGAGTTTTTCCGCCGAATTGACCGCAGTCGAAGCGCCAGAAACAACAGTCCTTCGACTGCGCTACGCTACGCTCAGGAACAATAACAATGTCTATGCCCACCACCCTGCCCCTCCCCACCCTGCGCGCCGCATTTGGCGACCGGTTGCAAGAGAATGTATCGCTTGCGCCGTATACCAGTGCGCGCATCGGCGGCCCCGCGGATGCACTGCTCACCGTAACGTCGGCTGATGAAATCGCCGAGACGATAACCCGCCTTTGGGAGTTGGATATCCCCTACATCATCCTGGGCGGCGGCTCGAATGTGCTGGTCAGCGACAGGGGTGTGCGCGGGGTGGTGGTATTGAACCGGGCCAAAGATGTCCGCTTCGATAGTGGAAGCAAGCCCAGGGTCCGGGCAGAAGCGGGAGTGGTGATCGCTAATCTGGCGCGCCGAGCTGCATCCCACGGACTGGCCGGGCTGGAATGGGCGGCAGCTGTCCCAGGTACCGTCGGTGGCGCGGTTTACGGCAATGCAGGCGCATTTGGCGGTGATATGGCTGGTAGTCTTATCCAGGCAGAACTGCTGACAGAACAGGGTCGCGAAGTCTGGCCGATCGAAAAGATGGAATATGATTACCGTTCTTCGGTTTTGAAACGCCAAACCTTAAAATACGTAGTCCTTTCGGCCCAATTGCGCCTGGAACACAGCACAAAAGAGGCGGTGTCTGTTAAAATCGGTGAATTCAGCGAGCGCCGAAAGGCCACGCAACCGCCGGGCGCCAGCATGGGTTCGATGTTCAAGAACCCGCCAGGCGATTTTGCCGGACGGTTGATCGAGTCTGCGGGACTGAAAGGCACCCGCATCGGCACCGCTGAGATCAGCCCGGTGCACGCCAACTTTTTCATCAATCACGGCCAGACTAAAGCGGAGGATGTCCGCGCGCTCGTGAATCTGGCGCAAAAGACGGTTGCCGAGAAGTTTGGTGTTAACCTGGAATTAGAGATTGAATTGATTGGTGAGTGGTAAGCAATGATAGGCAGTGACCGCAAACTCAAGATAGCTGTCCTCTTCGGAGGGCGTTCAGGCGAACATGAGGTCTCGCTCATGTCCGCGCGGTCGGTGCTGTCTGTGCTTGACCCGGCCAGGTATGAAGTCACCCAGGTCGGCATTACGCGCGATGGACGCTGGTACACCGGCCCAGATGCCATTGACAAACTGGAGAACGGTAAAACGGATACACTGGAACACGTGATTCTCAGCCCTGATCCTTCAGAAAGCGGTCTTTACGCAATACGCGATACGCAATATGTGAAACTCACTGACATCGATGTCTTCTTCCCCGTTATGCACGGCACGTATTCTGAAGATGGCACTATGCAGGGCTTGCTCGAAATGGCCGATGTAGCTTACGTTGGTGCGGGCGTTGTTGGTTCTTCGGTGGGCATGGACAAGGGCATCTTCAAAGACGTGATGATCGCCAACAACATCCCCGTAGTGGATACGCTGGTCGTCCTGCGTCGCAAAATCGAACAGGACATGGAAACCGTCATCCGCAATGCTGAAAAAATGAGCGGCTATCCACTCTTTACTAAACCCGCCAACCTGGGTTCATCCGTTGGGGTGACCAAGTGCAACAACCGTTCCGACCTGCAAGAGGGCTTGATCGAAGCAGCTTCCTACGACCGGCGCGTGCTGATTCAACGCGGCATCAAAAATGCCCGCGAGATCGAAGTCAGCGTGTTGGGCAACGATGACCCGCAAGCCTCCGTACCCGGCGAAGTGGAACCCAGTCGCGAATTCTACTCGTACGAATCCAAGTACGTAGACGGCACTTCCGGGCTACTCATCCCTGCCCCGCTGCCCGCTGAAACAATCGAACTTATCCGGCAAATCGCCGTCCGCGCCTATAAAGCCATCGATTGCGCCGGGATGGCGCGCGTCGATTTCTTCGTCGAAAAAGACACGAACGCCATCTACCTGAACGAAGTCAACACCATCCCTGGCTTCACCCAGATCAGTATGTACCCCAAGCTGTGGGATGCCAGCGGCCTGACCTATGCCAAACTGGTCGACCGCCTGATCGAACTGGCTCTGGAGCGCAAAGCCGAGCGTGACCGCATCAAGCACGAATACCGGAGCAAGGCATGAGCGAGAAAAAGGCCTTCTCCCGCTCCGAAGTCGTGCGCCAACGCCGCCTGGAACAACTGCGGCAACAGCAACAACAGGAGCACCGGCAACAGGTAAGCGTGCAACGGCAGCCACGTGCGCCACGCCCGCAGAAAAAGCAGTCCCGGACAAAGAGCGGCTACCGTGAACTGCCGCCCATCATCGCGCGCGGCGTGGTCAACGACTTTGCCGTTGAGCGCCGCAAGAAGGCCGGGAAACGACGTTTCAACGCCGCCATCAGCTTACCGCGTCCCAAGCTCCGCTCACTTTCACTGCCGCGCATGAGAATCCACATCAGATGGCGTTTGCTCTCCTTCTTCCTGGTGTTACTCTTTGGGACCGGCCTATACCTGTTCTGGAGCAGGCCCGAATTCCGCGTGACTACTGCGCAAGTGATAGGCAACCAGCGCATCTCAGCGGACGAGATCAACGGTGTGCTGGACCTGAATGGGTATCCTGTCTTCATGCTCGTCCCTGACCAGATCGAGATGCGCGTGCTTCGCAACTATCCCGAGCTTGCCTCCGTCGATGTAACCATTTCCCTGCCCAACGTCGTTACCGTCAATGTGGCCGAACGGCAGCCGGTCATCTTGTGGCAGCAAGATGACGGCTACACCTGGATCGATGAAACGGGAACAGCCTTTCGTCCACGGGGTGAAGCGCCAGGCCTGATCGTTGTCCAGGCCTTGAGCGCACCGCCAGCCCTGTCCACTCCTGTTCCGGCCAGCCTTGACACGGACGAGACAGAGCAAGCGCCGGTGAGCGTCCCAGA
The DNA here is from genome assembly GCA_016928525.1 of Anaerolineales bacterium. The sequence continues at coordinate 3,539 of JAFGKO010000346.1, forward strand.
TGAAGACCTGCTGACCCCTGCTCCTTTCATCTCCATGGAGACGGTCAAAGCGCTTATAGCATTGGCTCCCCACGTTCCACCGGGAACGCCTATTTTGTACGATCCGACTACGGGTCTCAGTTGGGCAGACGGGCGTGGCTGGCAAGCTGTCTTCGGCCTTAGCGGAGAAGACACCGAAATAAAAGTCCTCGTGTACCGGGCCATGGTCGATTGGCTGGCACAACGTGGTATCCGGCCCATCCTGATCAATGTGGCTTACCCCAGCGCCCCTTTTTATCGCGTGGAGCAGGCAGAACAAGTGGAGCAAGTTGAAGTCGAAACGGATTTGGTAGAGCAATAGCCATGGAAGAGATTGTTGTAGGAATTGACGTCGGTACGACCAAAGTCTGCACCCTTGTCGGGCGGATCGAAGATGAAAACTCTATCCGTATTCTGGGCGTGGGCATTGAGCCATCAGAAGGCATCAAAAAAGGCACCATTGTAGACCTGGATGCGGCCTCACAGTCCATCACGCGCTCGGTGAAGCGTGCCGAGAGCACCTCTGGCCTGGAAATTACCACCGCGTTGGTCAGTATGGCAGGCGCGCACGTTTCTTCCGTCAACAGCCGCGGCTCAGTGGGCGTTAGCAATGGATTGATCGAAGAATACGATGTTTTGCGCGTCCTGGACCAGGCGCGCGCCGTGGCTATCCCTCATGACCGCGAGATCGTGCATGTCATCCAGCGCGGCTTTTCGGTAGATGGTCAGGATGGCATCCGCTCGCCAGTCGGGATGCATGGGTATCGTCTGGAAGTGGAAGCGCACATCATCACCGCCGCCAACGCCACTGTGGACAACTTGCGAAAATGCGTCGAAGCAGCAGGCGTGAAGATCCAGCAATTCGTGCTCAATCCACTGGCTTCAGCAGAAGTAGTGCTGACAGACCAGGAACGCGAGATGGGCGTAGCGGTATGCGACATCGGCGGCGGCACCACTGACCTGGCCATCTATGTCGACGGCGACGTGTGGCACACCATGGTGCTGGCCGTAGGCGGCAATCACGTCACGCAGGATGTGGCGCATGGTCTGCGCCTGCCTGTAGCACAAGCGGAAGAAATCAAAAAGCAACACGGGCACGCCGTGCGTGGTGAGGTCGGCGCGGACGAATATTTCAGCATCCGTCCCTTTGGCGAGGAGCATGCGGTACAGATCAACCGCCAGGATCTGGCGCACATCATCGAAGCGCGTGTGGAAGAGATTTTCCGCTTGACCCTGCAAGAGATCAAGCGTTCTGGTTATGACGGCCTTTTGCCAGCCGGGATGGTTCTCACCGGCGGCACCAGCTCCCTGCCAGGCATCAAGCGCATCGCCAGTGAAGTGCTTGGCCTGCCCGTCCGCACGGCGGAACCAAAGAACCTGGTTGGCCTGGTAGACCGTCTCAATTCGCCAGCCTATTCGACCAGTGTGGGCTTGTTACGCTGGGCATTGACCATGCACGCCCATGCAATGATACCCGGGCCACGAGGCCCAAAAGGAGAGAAGCGTATGGATTTTAGTTTTGTGAAGAAATGGCTCGACAGGTTATTACCATAGTTTAGGAATTCCGCACACGAAACCGGAATTATTTATAGCAAGGAGGAACCTAATGGACTCGACCAAGAAACAGCAAGTAGCTAGTGAAACCTTCGCCCGCATCAAAGTCATCGGTGTCGGAGGAGGCGGCTCAAACGCCGTCAATCGTATGATCGAAGAGGGCATTCAGGGCGTTGAATTCATCGCTGTCAACACCGATGCGCAAGCCCTGAATCTCTCGAAGGCGCCTATACGCGTCCGCCTGGGCGACAAGCTCACCCGCGGCCTGGGCGCAGGCGGCGATCCTGAAATCGGGCGCAAGGCCGCTGAAGAATCAGCCGACGAGTTGTACAACGTCCTGAAAGGCTCTGACATGGCCTTCGTCACAGCCGGTATGGGCGGCGGTACGGGCACCGGCGCGGCTCCCGTAGTTGCGCAGGTCGCAAAAGAATGCGGCGCATTGACCATCGGCGTGGTCACCCGTCCCTTCACTTTCGAAGGCGCCCGGCGCATGCAATCTTCCGAAGCGGGTATCGGCAAGCTCAAAGAACATGCCCACACCCTGATCGCCATCCCCAATGACCGCCTGCTGCAAATCGCGGACAAGCGCTCCAGCCTGCAGGATGCCTTCCGCCTGGCGGATGATGTGCTGCACCAGGGCATTCAGGGCATTTCCGAACTTATCACCATTCCCGGTTTGATCAACCTGGATTTCGCCGATGTTAAGACAATCATGTCCGAAGGCGGAGCAGCTTTGATGGCGGTCGGAACCGGCACCGGCGAAGACCGGGCCAAGAACGCTGCTGAGCAGGCCATCTCCAGCCAGTTGTTGGACATCACCATTGACGGCGCGCGCGGCGTGCTGTTCAACGTAACCGGCGGCCCGAACATGACCCTGTTCGAGGTCAATCAGGCGGCTGCTATTATCCGTGAGACCGCGCACCCAGATGTCAACATGATCTTCGGCGCGGTCATCGACCCGAACATGGCCGACGATATCCGCATCACCGTTATCGCGACCGGTTTCGAACGCAGCGGCGTGCCGCGCCGTATGCTGGAACGAACGTCATCGCGGACACCCGAACCACGACAGGCGCATTTCATCCAGCCACGGGAATCGGTCAATGTCAGCGCGGACGTGCAACCGGGCAGCGAATCCCGGTCTGCTGCGCCGCCATCGGTCAACAGCGACGATCTGGATATACCAACCTTCTTGAGAAACCGTCGGTAGTTTCAAACCTTAAAGGTTTTGCCCCCTTCGGGGATGCTTTACATAAATCTTAGGGTTTGAGAGCTACCGTTAGGTCGGTCCATCCCTTTTTGCCAGGGCGGTCACCGCGTGTCTGGGCGAGACATGCGGGCCGTCCTGTGCGTTAATCCCACTCCCATCCGCCGGAGTTTATCCTGAGCTTGCCGAAGGGGCACCCTCCCCCATTTTCGCTGAAGTTCGCATTCTCTAATTTTTATCACGACGCGAAAATGGGGGAGGGCTGGGGAGGGGCCAAAGGGGGTTTTATGTTAAAATAAGTACATGAAACCCCAACTCTCCGGAAATCACTACTCATATCAAAACCACCGTCGCCAATTCTGGTTACAAATCTTCCTGCCGATGATCCTGGCGATATTGCTCATCATTGCCCTGGCAATCATTACAGGCGTGACTGCTTTCGGTGGAAACGGCGATTCCCCCCGCTGGGCGGCTATCTCCACTATCTGGCTGGTCATCCCGGTCATGATTTTTGGTCTACTCTTTCTCGCCATCCTGGCCGGACTGGTCTATTTGCTGGCGCGAGGGTTGCAACTCCTACCACCCTACTCTGCCAAGGCGCAATACTACGTCAACCGCGGGGCCAGCGAGACGAAGCATTTCTCAGATATGGCAACCAAACCCGTGCTATTATTAGAAGGGATCAAAGCCAGCCTGAAAGCAATTTTTGGACGGAATTAGATAATCAGGAAGGAATTCACGCAATGGAAAACAAAAGCAAAACTTTGCTCATGGGCGCATTGATCGGCGCTTTCACCGGTCTGCTTGCGGCCATGCTGCTCCAACGCCGCGCCGAGAAAGGTGAGCGTGAGACCGCCATCACCACCGGAGAGGGGCTAAAACTTGGCGTGCTGGTATTCGGTTTACTCAGAGCGATTGCATCGCTCGGTGATGATTAGCCCGTAGGGACAGGTCTCAGGCCTGCTCCTACAATTTTATACACATCAACCCCTTCAAATAAGCTCCCTCAGGAAAATTGAGCGCCACCGGGTGGTCCGCTGCCTGTGAAAAGTGCTCCACAATCTGCGCCTCCACGCCCGCATCCAGGGCGGCGGAGGCGACAATTTTCTGGAACAAGGCTGCGTCCACGCCACCGGAGCACGAGAATGTGGCCAGAATCCCGCCCGGCCGCAGCAGCTTGAATGCCAGCAGATTGATGTCTTTATAGCCGCGCGAGGCTTTTTCAGCCTGAGCCGCGGTGGGCGCAAATTTTGGCGGATCGAGGACGATCATGTCGAAGGAACGACCCTCATCCCGGAACTTCCTCAATACCTGGAAAACGTCCCCCTCGCACCATTCCACGCTCTCGGCCTGCCCGCCGTTTAACAGAACATTCTCGCGCCCCAACGCCAGCGCCTCTGCCGATGCATCCACCGCCACAACGGATTTTGCCCCGCCCGCCAGCGCATTGACGGTGAACCCGCCCGTGTAACAGAAGCAGTCCAGCACATCGCGCCCCTTTGCCAGTTCGCGCACACGCAGGCGATTCTGGCACTGGTCGAGATAGAAGCCGGTTTTGTGGCCGGATTCGAGGTTGACGTTGAATTCCAGATCATTTTCAACGATGGTTAATGGGGAACGGATAATGGTTCCACGCAGTAAACCTATTCGTGGTTTGAGGCCTTCCAGCTCGCACACATCGGCATCAGAACGTTCGTAGAGGGTATCCAGACCCGTCTCTTCGAGCAGGATATCGGCGATGGTTTCCTTCCAAAATTCAGAGCCGGCCGTCAGGGATTGCAAGACAAGCACCTCGGCGTAGCGGTCGACGATCAGGCCGGGAATGCCGTCGGATTCAGCATGGATGAGACGGAACGCATTTGTTGAGCGTTGAATGTTTAAGGTTGAACGTTGCTTAATAGCCGCACGAATACGCCTACGGAAGAAATCAGTATCCACAGCCTCATTATCAAACGTCCAGACACGCGCACGGATCTGGGATGTTGGCGAGTAGGCGGCCTGGGCCAGGAAGTCACCTTTAAACGAGAGCAGGTTCACAGTCTCGCCAGATGCGGGACCCTGAGCCTGTCGAAGGGCGTCCACATGATGGACCGCGCCCGAGAAAATCCAGGGGTGACGGCGCAACAGCGATTTTTCGCGACCGGGCTTGAGGACCAGGTCAGCCATTGAACTTCATCATCCAGCGTTCGGGATGATCGAGCGGGACCCATCCAAATTGGCTATACAGTCCGTGAGCATCGTTGGTGGCCAGCATCCAGCGGCGCAAACCTTGCAAATCAGGGTGACTGTGGACAGTTTCCATCAGCCACTTGCCCAGGCCAAGGCCGCGATACTCTTCGTGGATGACAACGTCACACAACCAGGCAAAGGTAGTGTAATCAGTGATGATGCGCGCCAGGCCAACCTGGCGTGAACCATCGTACAGCCCGAAGACGAGCGAATGCTGGAGATAGCGGACAATCATCTCACGTGTGCGCCCCTGCGCCCAGTACGCGCGCGAGAGCATGTCGGCAATGGCATCAACATCCAGGCGGGCAGGATCGGTGCTGATCGTGAAATGATTGCGGTAGGTTTCCAAAAGTTGAGGCATGGACTGAGTCTAACACACATGATATGATGCTGACTTATGCTTAAACCCATCCGCTGGAAGACGTTCCCCCGTGATTTTTTCGTGATCCAGATCGGCTTTTTACTCTACGGGCTTTCGATTGCCCTGGCCATTCGCGCCAACCTGGGGACCGGCACCTGGGCAGTGCTGGATGTAGCGCTCTCGAAAATCACAGGCTGGACGCCGGGAACCATGACCGTGCTGGTCGGATTCGCGGTGCTGGTATCCGCGCTGCTGATGCGCGAACAAGTTGGCTGGGGTACGCTGGGCAACATCCTGAGCATCGGCCCCTGGCTGGACTTGGCGCTGTATTTCATTCCAGCGGTGGAAAACAATTGGCCGCTCCAGTTGCTGATGCTGCTGGCGGGCATCCTGACTCAAGGCGTTGCCACTGCCATCTACATCGGTGTGAACGCAGGCGCGGGTCCGCGCGACAGTTTGATGCTGGCCATCAAGCGCACAACCGGTATCAGTTACCGCCTGGCACGCGGTCTCATCGAGGTGACCGCGTTGGTCATCGGCTGGCTGCTGGGCGGCCCGGCCGGGATTGGAACCGCCATCCACGCGCTATTGGTCGGCACGGCCATGCAATGGGCTTTCAAGGTATTCCATGTGCAACCGCATCAGAACCAGATTGCCAAGCCCGTGCCAGCAGAAAGCGCGGCAGATTAGATTATCAAATTGTTATTTATGGCTCCCGGATATGGACATATAATTTTCCAGAGGCATCGTTATGACAAAATCGAAAATTGAATTTCCCAAGAAAGTGGACCTGGAAGAAAAAATTTCGGAATGGGCACATGACCTGCGTTCGCCATTCAACCATGTGCTTGGCTTTACTAAGATGGTTTTAAACGGTCAAAGTGGCCCGCTGACCGATCTGCAAAAGGAAGACCTGACCACCGCGTATCGTAGCGCACTGCGGGCAATGTCGCAAGTCAACAATCTGATCGAGATCGCCCGGCTACAGCGCGGCGAAAAAGATGTCAGCCGTGCTCCATTGGAGTTGCAGACTTTCCTTGACCAGACCATCGCGCAATGGCAAAAGAACAATCTGGGGGTAGAGATGCCCATCGCTACTCTCCTGGCGGTGCAATCTCCCACAGTCGAATTGGACAAACAACAAACCGGCTGGATCTTGAATAGTTTTTTCTCCTATCTGGCCGCTTATTCTGATGGTACCGGCAGCCTGACCCTGGAAATCAGCGAAGAGATAAATGCGCTGATATTCACCCTGCGCCAGACAGGCATCACCAAGCCCGGCTTCGACGAGATGACAAAGGAAATGTCCGCCCATATCTGCCGGGCTTATATCGACTTACAAGGCGGGAAAATCCGCCAGAGCGAATTGGACGAGACGGAAGCGATGATCCAATTTATGCTACCAAAATAATTCAGGTCCAGCCAAGCAAACTTCATGAGTAAATCCGCTCTTTACTATCCAGAACTCGACAGCCTGCGGTTTTTTGCTTTTTTGGTGGTGTTGGTACATCATGCGCCTTATGTCAAATCCATTCCCTTGTGGAAAAATTTGTCACTCTATGGTTGGATGGGCGTCGATCTCTTCCTCTGCCTTTCTGCATTCTTGTTTGCGAGGTTACTTTTTGTCGAATATCAAGAAAAAGGGAACATCAATGTCGGCTATTTTTACCTGCGCCGGGCCTTGAGAATCTGGCCACTCTATTTTATTTTCTTAGGCGTTATGCTGATAATAACCATTCTTTTTAATGGTTGGAATTCAGTTGTAATGCAAAGATTCATCGGGATGCTAACGTTTACAGACAATTTGGCTTCAGCAACGATGGGTTATAACACAGCAATCCTGTACTCCGCCCATATTTGGACCATTTCTTATGAGGAACAATTTTATCTGATCATCCCCTGGGTGCTGCGAAAGTTCTACCAAATCAAGAAATCGACCACTGGCGTTATCCTGGTTGGCGCCATGCTCATCGGTATGCTGATACGAGCACTCTTCATATACCTCCAATTCGACCACCCGGTTATCTGGGTGCTACCGGTCACACACTTCGAATCTATTTTTGGTGGTTTAATGGTGGGCCTTGGCCTGTTCGACAAACCCTTAAAGAAAATCCCCGGTTGGCTGCTTCTGCTCGCCGGGATATTTGCTCTCTACTGGGTCACATCGCTGCCAAATGTAAACCTTATCCAATGGCGTTTGATGTACACCTACCCACTTATCGGCATTGGAACATCCTTGATCCTATTCGCCGTCATGCGAGGCAACTTGGGATTTATTTCCTACCTCTTCAAGAATAAGATTTTGGGCTATCTCGGTAAAATTTCCTACGGGTTATATGTATTCCACTTCGTTGGCCTGGAACTTGCACGTAACCTCACGAGTATCTACATTTCAGAGGGACGCTTATTGGTATACCCAGCCACAGTCTTGCTGCTTAGCCTGATTATTACTGTCGCGATTTCAATGGCCTCTTACCAATTCCTGGAAAGACCGTTCTTGCGACTCAAAGAAAGGTTCACCTTCATAAAATCACGACCTATTTAGCGGGAACAAAGGTCAGCGCTTCGTGATCGGACCAAAAGATCTGCAACTGACCATCAACGATCTCAAATCTTTGGGCATTTCCCAGGAACTGCAAAAACATCGTTTCCTGCTCCATAAGACCTTCCGGCTCAGGACAGGCCATAAGGGTAGCGAATATATCGCTGATGGCGATCTTTCCTCCGTCCAGCTCATACGATCCTCCATACAAATTACAACCCGCCGATCCCTGAATCTGTCCATCTTCAAAAGAGATCGTAAGGGTTGAACCTTCGATGGGACGGCTTTTCCGGTAAGCATACAACTCCCAGGAAGTATCATCCAAGGGGTCCGTCATGGGAAGGGCGCTACAGCCTGCTAAAAAAACCAGGATACCCGCTAAAGCAAAATAATTTAGCCTCATCTCTTTTCTTCCTTTCTTATTCCAATCCACAGACGAGGCTGCATTTATAAAAGTTCCATTTCGACTTCTTTTGAAATTAATTCTGCGAACCGCGTGACTTCTGATATATTTGGTATATGAAACCGACCAAAATCACTCGCCCCACCTTCCCTCCGGGCTACGTTGACAATCCGACCTCCGAAGTGTCGTGGGACTATGTCACCCAGCAGTTGACCGAAGCTAAAAATTACTGGCTGTGCTCCACACGCCCCGACGGGCGGCCACACGTCGTCCCGCGCTGGGCTGTTTACGTCGACGGAAAAATTTACTACGATGGCAGTTCCGAGACGCGACATGCCCGCAATATTGTGGAGAACCCGCATGTCTCACTGCACCTTGAAAGCGGAGACCAAGTGGTCATCCTCGAGGGAACTGCCCGGCCAGCCGAAAAACCATCCCTGGAACTGGGGCGGAAACTGGCACAAGCCTATCAAGCCAAATATACCGCACATGGCTATGCCCCCGAACCCAACCAATGGGATGAAGGCGGGCTGTATGTTTTCACGATCCGAAAGGCTATCACCTGGACAAACTTCATGGCTGACCCGACTAAGTTTGTGTTCGAGGGTATTCTGGAGTGAAACATCTTCTCTACCGTCCGCCTGGCTTATGGAAATAAAAATCTCCCAGCATTGGGAAAGAATCTTGCACATTTTTACAATTTTGTTCTACAATATAGATAGATAATTTCAATACAGGAGGATACGCCCATTGTAGGAGGCTTCGGCAGCCTTAGTTCCCGGCCTTGCAAATGAATAAGGAGATACTATGTTTACAGACAGCGTACTGCGTGAACTGTTGAACTATTCCAGTCCTGATCCGGTCCTTAGCGTGTACATGAACACCGACATGACCGAAGGCACCGCCGACGCGCTTAAGCTGCGCCTGCGGACCCTGCTAAAAGAAGTACATCTGCCCGAGGACGAGGCCGCAATACTCAAATATTTTGAACTCGAACGCGAATGGACAGGGCGCAGCGTTGCAATGTTCTCATGTGCTGCCCAGGATTATTTTAGAGCGTTTCCCATTGCTGTGCCTATCCGTAGTCGCGTATTTGTAGGGGGACAACCTTACGTCAAGCCACTGGCTGATTTACTGGATGCTTACGGCGGCTATGGAGTGGCATTGGTGGATAAACAAGGAGCGCGTCTATTCCAGTTTCATCTAGGAGAATTAAAAGAGCAGGAAGGCATCCTCGGAGAAGAAGTGCGTCATACCAAACGCGGCGGCGCATCTAGCCTGTTCGGCCGTCTGGGGGGCATCGGTGAAAAGTCGCGGCATTCCGAACAAACGGTCACACGCAACTTAAAAGAAGCCGCCGAGTTTGCAGCCAAGTTCTTCGAGGGGAATCACATCCGTCGTGTCTTGATCGGCGGCACAGAAAAAAATGTCAACCAGTTCAAAAGCCACCTTCCTAAAACCTGGCAGAGTCTGGTGGTGGGCACATTTCCGATCAGCATGACGGCGCGCCCTGACGAGGTGCAAGAAAAAGCCCTTGAAATCGGCCAGCAGGCTGAACATCGCAGAGAGATGCGACTTGTGGAGAATATGATCACAGCCGCAGCCAAAGGCGCGGATGGAGTTGTCCGCCTGGATGACACGTTGAGCGCTGTCCATGAGGGAAGGGTGCAAACGTTGATCGTTCAGGAAGGGTATCGTGCAAAGGGATTTCAGTGTCAGGGCTGCGGGTACATTACAACGCAAGAACTGGGCGCTTGTCCCTTCTGCGGAAAATCGTTCACGCAGATCAAGGATGCGGTAGAAATGGCCGTCCGCAAGGTGATGAAAGACGGCGGAGATGTGGAGATTGTTTATGAGAACCCACAGTTGGAGGAAATTGGAATCGGAGGCGTGTTACGCTACTGAAACACTGTGCATGGGCAGGCCTGACACCGTGCTCGTAGGGTAGACCTGCCCACAACACAGGTACGAAAAAGTAGGACGAGAATTATCTCGTCCTACATACTTTAACCAAACCGTTCTTCTTTCCAGACGTCTGCCCGATTGTGGTAGCCAGCCTGTTCCCAGAAACCGCGACGATCTTTTGCCATGAATTCCAGCGAACGCAACCATTTGGCGCCTTTCCAGAAGTAGGGTGTTTCCAGGCCTTCGCGACCGGGGATGTTGCCCACCACGCCGCGCAACGGATAGCCATGGTCGGGTGTGAGCGGCTCGCCATTGAAGTGAGTAGCCATCAAAAAATTTTCCTGCGTGACCACTTCGATGGGCAGGTTGACCGTAAAGCCGTATTCCGCGTGTTGCATGACATGTGTGGCAGTGGAATTGACTTTGATAAAGCCCGCATCTATCAGTGTTTTGACTGAGACGCCCTCCCAAACTGTATCGAACTTGCTCCAGCGTGTGACGCAGTGGATGTCCATCTCGATTTTGGCGCGCGGCAGCTTGTTGAACTCGTCCCAGGTCCACTCCTTGTCTTCTTCCACTTCTCCCCAGACACGGAAATGCCAGGTGGCCGGGTTGAAGTGCGGAACTGGCCCATAATGCAGAACCGGAAATTTCAGTGTGAGTGATTGGCCGGGTGGGAGACGCCCTTCCACACTGACTCGTTCTTCTTCTTTACGGCGGTCGGCACTTTGATTTGTGAACATAGCTACCTCTATTAGTCCGAATTATATCCTTCACGGGCATTATAGATCGAACGGCGGCATGGATCAGACATTCCACGCCGCCAAATATTACCCCAGGGATATTAAGTTTTTATTAAAACTCCAGGCTCTCACCGGGTTTCAGGACAACCGCTTTGGTGTCGGTTTCCTTATTGACACGCGCAGCCCAGGCATACGGGTCCTGCTGGATGACTTCGAAAGTGTTGTAGTGGATGGGAACAACCATCTTCGGCTGGATCATTTTGACAGCCCGCAAGGCATCGTCAGGGCCCATGGTATAGTTATCGCCGATTGGCAGGATGGCCAGATCGACGCCTTCTTCGCCGATAAGCTTCATTTCACTGAACAGGCCGGTATCCTGCGCCATGTAGATTTTTTTGCCGTCGTTGGTGGTCAGCAGGAAACCGACCGGGTTACCTCCACTGGAGCCATCCGGTAATTCCGAGCCGTGTACTGCGATGGTGAATTTGAGATAGCCAAAGGGGTGTTTGTAACCGCCGCCGATGTGCTGCGCATGGGTCTTCAAGCCCAGATGACCACACCAGCCTGCAATTTCGGCGTTGGTAATGATCATCGCGCCTGTCCGTTTAGCTATCGCGGCCGTATCGCCGACGTGGTCGCCGTGTCCGTGGCTGACCAGGATGTAGTCCACCTCCACAGCCTCATGGGTGGTAGACGCGACGGGGTTCCCCTCGAAGAATGGGTCGATCACCAGTTTGTATCCCCCGGTTTCGAGGCCGAGGGTGGCATGTCCGTACCAGATGAATTTATTGCTCATTTCGTCCTCCTGACTAATTCGCTAATCACAGTATAGACAAAAAAACAACGTTGGTCAAATATCTGTTGGCGAACAGGATGGTTTGCATCTATAATCCTAAATATACAACGAATGCGGAGGTAAAATGGACAAACCCACCTTCAAAGAAAGATTCGGATATTGGTTCGACAACATGATGGCAAAAGGTACGCCTGCCATGATCTTGCTCTTGGCTGTGGCCTCTTTTGCACTTATTTTTATAGCCGGCCTTATCCTTTTTCTATTTGGAATCCATCCTGCCGAAAGAATTGAGCTGGGACTTGGCGAAGCGATATGGGCCAGCCTGATGCGCACTTTGGACCCAGGCACGATGGGTGGCGATACCGGACCGGGTTTCCGCTTTATAATGTTAACTGTGACCATCGGCGGGATTTTCATCGTCAGCACGCTAATCGGCGTGCTCAACTCCGGTCTTGAAACACAATTGGAGCGCCTGCGCAAGGGACGTTCGCGCGTGCTGGAAAACGGGCACACGCTGATCTTGGGCTGGTCGCCACAAGTTTTTACCATTATTGCAGAGTTGATGATCGCCAACGAGAATCAGACGAATGCGCGCATCGTAGTGTTGGCCGACCAAGATAAAGTGGAAATGGAGGAGAAGATCCGTGAGCGCATTCAGTTAAGAGGTACTACGCGAGTGATTGTGCGCTCCGGTGACCCGATCGACCTGAACGATTTGGAGCTGGGCAGCCCACACACTGCACGATCAATTATTGTCTTACCGCCAGAAAATGATGACCCTGATTCCAATGTTATCAAGGCAATATTGGCACTTACCAATAATCCCAACCGCCGCAAGGAACCTTATCACATCGTAACGCAGATCCGCAATCGTAAGAACATGGATGTGGTCAGGATGATCGGTGCAAACGACAAAGTCTTCCCCTTGTTAACCGGCGACCTGATCGCGCGCGTCGTGGCACAGACCGCGCGTCAATCCGGTCTCTCGATGGTCTACACCGAATTGATGAATTTCGGCGGGGACGAGATCTACTTCAAGCAGGAGCCCAATCTATCTGGGAAAACCTTTGGTGAGGCGCTGCTGGCATACGAAGACTCAACCGTAATGGGCTTGCGCAAAGTAGACGGTACCATCCTGCTCAATCCACCTATGGACACGCGCATCGAACCCGGCGACCATCTGTTTGCGCTCTCCGAAGACGACGACACGATTCGGCTATCCAGTGCCGCAAACATTCCCCTCGAAGAAGGTTTGATCCGTGCCAGTGGTAGAGCCCATAAACCGGACCTGGAACGCACCCTGCTCATCGGCTGGAATCGCTCTGCTGCGACGATCATTCAAGAGTTAGATGCTTATGTTGCCAAAGGATCACAGGTCACCGTGTTTGCAGCTGATCATCGAGCCAGAGACGATGTGAAAGTATGTGAAAAGAAACTCAAAAACCAGAAACTGACCTTTGTTCCCGGTGATACCACCAACCGCGAATTATTGGATAGTTTGAGCATCATGGAATATGATCATGTGATCGTGTTGGCTGCCTCCGGCCTCGAAACACAGGAAGCAGATGCCAGAACCCTGGTTACTTTGTTACACCTACGGAACATCGTCAGCTACGATGAGACACCCTTCTCGATCGTCAGCGAGATGCTCGACTTGCGTAACCGCGAACTGGCCGAGGTCGCCCGCGTAGACGATTTCATTGTCAGCGAGCATTTGATCAGCCTGATGCTTGCGCAACTCTCAGAGAACGACAACCTGTTCGATGTGTTCCAGGATATTTTCGCTCCTGAAGGCGCAGAAATATACCTGAAACCTATCCAAGATTATGTGGAAACGGGACAACCTGTTACCTTCTATACCGTCGTGGAAGCAGCCCGTCGACGAGGCGAAACGGCGCTGGGGTATCGTGTCACAGCCGAAGCTAATCACAGTGAGAAAGATTACGGCGTGCGCACCAATCCCAAGAAATCCGAGAAAGTCATTTTCGCGCCGGATGACAAGATCATCGTGGTGGCAGAAGAATAATCCCAAGCGGGGCAGGTACAAAACCTGCCTCTGATTTTTATTGGTATGATTGTGAGCATGTATTGGGATAACGCAAAAGACGAACTGCTCAAAGCAATTAACAAACCACGTTTCGGACTCATTACCGACGTTGATGGCACCATCAGCCCCATCGTCGATGTGCCGGATGAGGCGCGCGTCACGCCCCGAAACCTGGAACTGCTTGCCGAACTGGGAACTTTTCTCACCCTGACAGCGGTCGTCTCCGGAAGAGCGGCTGAAGACGTTTACCGAAGAGTGGGACTGCCGGGATTGGTCTACATCGGCAACCACGGCATGGAGCGGTGGCAGGGCGGGAGAGTGATCGTCTCGCCAACGGTGGCCGCCTACCGGAACAATTTATTGGCGGCAACGCCAGAAATCAAGAAGATCTTGATAGAAGGGATGCGCTTCGAAGATAAGGGGGCAACCTTGTCTGTGCATTACCGGCAAACCGACAACCCGGAACAGGTAGCAAACAAGATACCCCCCCTGATGCAAGCCATAGCGGAAAAGCATGGATTGCATCTAACGCTAGGCCGTATGGTCTTCGAATTCCGGCCGCCGGTGGAAATCGATAAGAGCACGGCCTTCGAAGAATTGGTGAAAACATACCAATTAGATTCAGTTCTCTATCTTGGGGATGACACTACCGATGTGGCCGTGTTTCTTGCCGCCCGGCGACTGCGCGAATCCGGTGGATGCCTGGCTTACGGGTTGGGGGTCGAATCTCGGGGCACGCCGCAGGCTGTTTTAGCGGAAGCAGATTATCTCGTTCAGGAAGTGGCGGGGGTGGAATCCTTCTTGGCCTGGCTCTTGAAAGCGCGCATGGCATCATCTACCTGATCATAGAACCAGCTGCGGATGTCCGCTTTTTTGACAATCTCCTGTAGGGCTTCTGCTCGTTTGCGTTTGTCTTCTAACGGCATGGTCAGCGCTTTGTGGATGGCTTCGGCTGTCCCATAGACATCGAAGGGGGATACTGTCAGCGCATGTTCGCCAAGTTCGTAAAAAGCTCCGGCATCTTCCGAGAGCACCAGCACACCATCCTTCTGATTGACCAGTACCCCTTCCTTGGCGACCAGATTCATCCCATCCGCAAGGGGATTGACCAACAATACATCGTAAAACTGCATGGCAGCGATGGCACGCCCATAGTTGTCACCCAGCATAATCCGTACGGGCTCCCAATAGGGAGTGCTGAAGCGTGCGTTGATCATCCCGGCTGCAGACATGATATCGCGCAGATAATCCTGGTACTCATCCACTCCCATGCGAGAGGGGACTAACAAGGCCAGCATTTGCACCTTGCCGCGGTGTTCCGGATGCACATCCAGCAAGGTGCTATAGGCCTCCAAGCCGCGCAGGATATTCTTGCTCGGTTCGATCCGGTCAACACGCAAGATCACTTTGCGATCGCTGACAAAGTTCAATAATTGAGATTTAAGTAAGTGCGTCTGCGGTTCTTCTGAAATATCAAGTAATTTCTGCGTATCCACAGAAATTGGGTAGGCCACAGCCTTGATTTCACGCCCGCGGTAATAGACCGAATCCCGGCTACCGCGCGAATGTGCGTCTTCCAGGTAAAAGCGGCAATTCTGGATGAAGTTGAAAGCATCTTTCTGGGTCTGAAAGCCCACCCGATCTGAGTCTAACAGGCTGGTCAGAATTGCAGTGCGGATTTGCCCTGGCAAAACACGCCAAGCGTCCGGTCCCGGCCAGGGAATATGGACGAACGGTTGAATCTGAACTTTCGCGCCTAATAATTCTCGCAAGTAGCGAGGCAACATATAAAGATGATAATCCTGCGGCAGAATGATGACCGGGCGTTTCTCGTCTTTGATCATTTCTGCAATTTCTTCTGCAAATGCCTTGTTTATTTCCAAATAGCCGTTTCCCCAGGCATCCCAAGTCTCTTGCGTAATGCTCGGATGACGCGGCGTATCCCAAATTTGGTGCTGGATAAACCACAACATTGGATTTGCTATCACGTTATAGTAGCCGTGATAAGCATGTTTTTTGGGCTGTATCAAGTGCAATGAGATTCTCTCCACGGTTTGCGGCCGGCCCTTACTAGCCTGCGCCCAGCGATAATCATCTTTATCTATGGCTGCTGCCACCCATAAAACATCATGTTTTTCTGCCAACGCACCCAAGGCAGTTACCAATCCACCTACGCTACGCTCAACTCTAAACGTGCCATCGGCATTCTTCTTGAATGCAAATGGACCACGGTTCGAAACAATCACAACCAACGGTTCCATAGATACTTCTCCTATCAGGCAGCCCCCTACTTGCTTGCATATTGACTATTCTAACATGTGAAAATCAGCCTCATCTTTCGAATAAATTCAGGGGCTTTTACGTTAATATAATAGCAAGCGCAAGTACCTTCGAAAGGATCTCTCGCAGTGACGTTCATCTCTCAGACCAACGAAAGGGAGTTGGTCACCAGAGCACAAGAGGGCGATCGCAATGCCTTCAGCGAATTGGTTCACACTCATGCCCAGGGTGTATTGAATGTAGTCTATCGCATGTGCGGCGACATACAAATCGCAGAAGACGCCGCACAAGAGACGTTCATCCAGGCCTGGGTGCGATTGCAATCCTATCGTCCGCAAGCATCCTTCCGGAACTGGTTATACCGTATCGCAGTCAACACCGCGATAGACATGCTGCGCAAGGAAAAACGTATCCTACCCGGTGCGGTCGAAGACCTGAACCTGACAGATTCGGGCCCTGGCCCGGAAACACTGGTCACAAATTTCGAACGGACAGAAATGGTTCAGGAAGCAGTCCTGGCATTGCCGGATGCCAGCCGAGCGGTGCTGGTGTTGAGAGAGTACGAAGGCCTGTCTTACCAGGAGATCGCAGAGGCGCTTGATATTCCGGTCGGTACGGTGATGTCACGCTTGAATTATGCTCGCAAATTGTTGAGAGAAAAACTGGAAGTGAAATTGTTCGCGTATGCGGAGGTTGAAAATGTCTGATCACATTCTTGAATTGCTTGACGCTTTCATCGACGGTGAACTGCACGGCGGACAACTCCACAAGGTGGAGGCGCACTTGGATGAGTGCCAGTCCTGCCTTGAAGAATATTATGCCTTGCAGGCCCTGTCAGCAACGCTGCGCGACGCGCCCGTCCCCGATTTCCCATCACCAGAGCGCTTTGCTGCGGAAGTGGCATTACGCCTGCCACGCACACCAATCAAGCCAGTTAGTAAACAAGCACTTGAGTTTGGCTGGTGGCTGGCGCCGGTTGGGCTCATCGTAGCGTGGATCTTCGCCAGCACGACTATCCTGGTCAGCAATGTAGTGACGGCAGCCGGTGATTTCGGATTGTTAGACAGTGCGTCGGCATGGCTGGTGACTGGCCCGTCCGGAGCCAATTACTCAGCTTTCCTCGGGCAATTCGGCCTGTTGGCCGGGACCAACCTGGAATGGGCTGAAGTGATAGAAGCCTTTACAAGAACGAATGTATCGCAAATCTTTTGGCAAGTCTCGATTGCCTTGCTATATCTTAGTTGGTTGGCAATCTGGTGGGCACGACACACGCGTCAAGGGCTCAGGGGAGCTTTCGATAACGGCAATGTCCCCGAAGGGGGAAGCAGGCCCACAGTCAAATAAGAACGATAAGAAATAAGGAGAATAAAAATGGACCCCGTCAAAATTTTAAAACGTGCCTGGCACATCCTGTGGAGCTACCGCGCTCTATGGGTCTTTGGCCTGATCCTGGCCTTAACAGCCGCCGGATCCAGTGGTGGTAGTGGCAACAACGGCGCCAGATTTAGCAGCGATGGCAACAATAACCAAAGCTATGAAGCACCGCTGCCTGAGAACTGGCGCGAAGAAATTGGGAAAGCCTTCGCTGAATTTGGCAAGGCTGTGGAAATGGTGTTGCAGGAAGGTCTGCCCGCCCTCGGCATCACAAAAGGAGAACTGACTGCCCTGATTTGGATCAGCGCTGCCTTCATTCTGGTTATGCTGGTCGTTGGGATCGTGATGGCTATCGCCCGATATGTCTCTGAAACTGCGGTCATCCGCATGGTAGACGAGTATGAAGCCACCGACACCAAGATGACTGTCCGGCAGGGCTTTCGCATTGGGTGGTCGCGCACTTCCTGGCGACTGTTCCTGATCAACCTGGTCGTGAACTTGCCCGTCATCTTACTCTTGGGGCTGTTGGTTGTGGTTGGTTTCATAATCTACAGAATGGTTGTAGGCGGAAACGAAACATTTGCCGTGGCCGGCATTGTCAGCCTGATTGGAGTGGTATTCCTGGCTATCTTCGTGGTCGTGATCTTGAGCATCCTCCTGCGATTATTGCGCCAGTTCTTCTGGCGAGTATGCGCACTTGAAGATGTGGGCGTGGGTGAATCGCTACGGCGTGGCTTTGCGATGGTGCGCGAAAACTGGAAGAACGTCGGACTGATGTGGCTGATCATGATAGGTCTGGGAATCGTCTGGATACCGGTATCCGTCATCGCCGCCATACTCACCATCCTGGTTGTACTGATTACAATTGTCATTGCAGCAGTCGTAGCGGCCATCCCCGGATTGCTATTGGTCGGCTTCTTCAGCCTGTTCCTGAACGGGTATTTGCCCTGGATCGCCGCTGGCATCTTCATCATGCCCCTGTTCTTCACCCTCGCCTTCTCGCCCTGGGTGCTGCTGACCGCCTGGCAACAGATCTACACCTCCACGGTCTGGACGCTGACTTATCGTGAAATCAAGGCTCTGCCTGCCCAATTACCGGTAACAGAAATCGGGCCAGTCGGAGACTGACCCCTCCCTGCCGTTGCGTGCCCTCTTTGTGCGGAAGAGGGCATGTTTTTTAATGCGCGAAGATGGAAATACTCTCGATATGATACGTCTGCGGGAACAAGTCAAAGGGCGTGACATCTACCAGACTATAGCCGCCCGCTATAAGCCTGGCCGCATCGCGCGCCAAAGTGGACGGGTCACAGGATAAATAGGCGATGACCTGCGGCGCAAGCTGGCGGATCGCGTCCAGGGCGCGTTTGTCCACGCCCGCGCGCGGCGGATCGACCAGGACGATTGGCTGCTCAGCGTTGAGATGCGGAATCACGTCCTCGGCCGTTCCCTCGTAAAGCTCCACATGGTCGAACTCATCCAGGTTGGCGGCAAAATCCTCGCACGCGGACGGTGACGACTCGATCCCAATCAGACGCTCACATCGAGGGGCAAGAAAAGCGCTAAACAACCCCACGCCACAATACACATCCAGAAGGGTCTTGGCTGGCAAGGGCAGTCTGTCCAAAAGATGTTGGATCATCTTCTCAGCCATAATGGTAGTGACCTGGAAAAACGATCCCGCTGAAACGTGAAAACTACGATCCAATACTTGCATAAGGAGATAATCTTCGCCCGCCATGACCAGTGCATCTTCTTCTGTCAGGTGCACAACCGAAATACCGGCCTCGAGTTCCAGTTCGGGCGCTTCGAGTTCATCCGATTCAAGGATGAGCATCAGGTCATCGTCCACGCCTGTGCGCAATGATACGCGCTCGAAGGGAGCACCGGGTTCGAATTCAAGCTGCGGCCAGAGTTCGTTGATGGATGGTTCGGGCAGGTGGCACTCTGCAATGGGAACTATTTTGCCTGGGGACGGTCTGAGACCGTCCCCGAACCTAACACCAACATAGCCTAATTTCCCATCTTCCGTCAAATGGAATTGCACATGATTGCGATAATTCCAGGGATTTGGGCACGCCACCATCGGCTGGACCGGCGGGTTCTCGATCTTGCCGATGCGCTGCAACTGGTCGCGCAGGATTTCGGTCTTGGCTTCGAGTTGGGATTCATAGGGCAAGTGCTGGTAATGGCAGCCGCCACAAGGCCCCTCCATCTGCCCATCACCGACACCTACGGTGTCATGGAGGGGAGAAAAGAAGTGCTTGCATTTAGGTGAAATTCTTCCCGGCGATGGTTCCAATACATCGAGAAGTTCCCCGTGCGCGAAATTCTTTTTCTCTTCTACCAAACGTACACGTACCCGCTCCCCCGGCAAACCAAACGGGATAAAAACAGCACGGCCATCAGGCAAGCGCCCGATGGCATCACCGCCGTAGGTTAATTTTTCGAGTAGAATTTCAAAAGTCTGGGGTTGCATATTGGCTATGCGTTATTTCGACTTGCCAATATCATCGAGAAAGTCTTCCCCATCCAAATCCGAAAATGCGCCCAACCTATCGTCAGTCTGATAGTCAGATGCCAGCTCAGAAGCAGCCGCTTGCATTTGGTTTGCACTATAGAAATCCCACAACTCCCCCAGCACGGATTCGAGCCGCGCGGCCAGTTGTTTGGGCTTGCCGGTGGTGACATCGTCCTCGTTGGGGAAGACGGCAAACGGAACGTGCTGTCCGCGAATCTCTATCAGGCCGGAGTCGCCGGGAGCAACGGAGGCAAAATCATCGTCCCGGTAGAGGCGCTCCATCTTTTCGTCAGAGAGGCCGTGCTCGAGGATGCTGTCCGGTTTATCCGGGTTGAAGCGGCGGCGGTTCTTACGCAGGGACTCTTCAAATGGCACCCGCACATACAGGATGGCAGCATGCTCCAACACTTCATCGGATAAATGCTGGAAGGCTTCGGCATAGCCGCCATGCTTGGACCCTCGTGAGAATTCGATCATGCACGTATTGTGCTCATGATAGGACGGGGCATCGCGCAGAAGTTTGCCGTAATCCAGGCTCAGGCGTTCGATCAGGAGATGCCAGAGTTCCGGGAATTTGAAATAGCCGTATTCATCACTATGCAGGCGAGGCAAACCGAATTTTTTGCTCAGGATGTCATCTTCCTCGAACCAGGCCCATAACATCGGAAAATCATCACGGACTTCGAGCCGCGCAATATGAAAGCGCTCGCGGCGTGCATCATCCGGCAGGTGGATCAGGTAGTGGATGATCTCGCTTTTGCCGGAAGCTGGGCGGCCAATGAGAATGATTACATCGAAGGTGTTTTTGTTCATGTGGGTTGTTGGGGCGGGTGACCCCACTCTTACGCCAGGTATTCTTCCATCGCCGCAAACAACTCTTCCAAGTCGCTCATCTGGATTTCGCCCATATGCGCAATACGGAAGGTGATGTTCTTCAACGGGCCATAGCCATTGGCAATGCGCATGCCACGCTGTTTCAGGAAGGCATTCAAATCCGAGATGTCGATGCCGCGCTCATTTTTGAGCGTGGTCACGGTTTGTGAACGGAAGCCTTCGGGCGCGTACATGGACAGGCCATGCGCATCTGCCCACTCCCGGACGCGCTTTGCCATCGCAGAATGACGGGCGAAGCGGTTCTCCAGCCCTTCGGCCAGGATGCGGTCGAGCTGCAAATCCAGGGCGAAGATGAGCGACATGGCCGGGGTGGCCGGGGAGGAATCCTTCAGGCGGTGCTTTTCCATGCGGACTAGGTCGAAGTACCAGCCACGGTTCTCGACGGTTTTGGCTTTCTCCAGCGCGCGGTCTGAAACGGCAGCCAGCGCCAGCCCGGGCGGCAGGGCAAGGGCCTTTTGAGATGATGTCAATACCATGTCCAGGCCCCAGGCGTCGGTTTCGATCCTGGCGCCGCTCAACGAAGAGACCGCGTCCACCAGGATGAGTACATCCGGCGCAACGGCGCGGACTGTTTCCGCTACCTCTTTAACGGGGTTCTGCATCCCGGTGGAGGTTTCGTTATGGACGATGGTCAGGGCTTCGAATCCGCCTCCTTTTACGGCAGCAACCACACGCTCCGGGTCGACCGGCTGGTCCCATTCGAAAGCAAGTTTATGCACCTCTTTCCCGTTTGAAACGGCCACGTCATACCAGCGCTCTGCAAAAGCGCCGTTGACGCAAGAGAGCACTTTCCTGTTCACAAAGTTGCGGATAGCGGCTTCCTGCAAACCCGTACCGGATGAAGCAGTTAGAAAGACACGGTATTGTGTGTAGAAAAGTTGTTGGGCTTTTACAGAAGCGTTCCGAAAGATCTCTTCGAATTCTACGCTGCGGTGCGGCAGCATGGGTTGCGTCTGGGCCTGAAGGACTTCGTCAGCTACGTCCACCGGGCCGGGGACGAACATGCGAGGCATAAGAGGCTCCTTATTGACCACCAAGTCTTGGGGTCACGAAGACACAAAAAGGCTTTGTGGTTTTTTCGAAAGAAACTCTGTGCTCTCCGTGTCTCCGTGGTGAAACTCTATCGGAGGAAGAAGGACAGGACAACCAGCACGAGGACGAAAAAGCCAGCCAGCGAACCGATGGTTTTCAGGTCTTTTTTGACATCCGTGTAATCGGGGTTGAATTCATTGCGCACCGGGGCGGTTTGTTGCACCGGGCGTATCCTGACCTGTCGTTTGCTTTTCTTTGCCATTTTTAACTCCTAATTCTGTAATCGCGCAAATACTACAATGCGCTGACTATCGATAAGATACGGGTAACACGAGATGAGTGTAACCGTCGGGCTGCCGGTGGAAGCCATGACTTCTACGGCGGTTGGCTCCACCAGAGCAGTGCGGTCTACCACATAAACATGCTGCCGCTGCTGCGTGTACACGATGACCTCGTCGCCGGGCTGGAGCTGGTCCAGGTAGCGGAACAACTCGCCGTATACGTCGTTGTGCGCCGAGAGCACCACATTGCCGTTCTGGCCGGGGTTGGCCGAGCCGATGTGTTGGCCGACGCCCTTCTTCAACTGCTCCCAGCCGTCACCCTGCACCACCGGCGCGTCCACGTTCAGGCGCGGGATTTGCAGGCGTACGGCCTGGTCGGGGGCGGGGGTCGGCACCGGGATGTTGGCCAGCGACTGCACCATCGGGCGCAGGTGCTCCGGGATTTCGGCCTCGTTGGGACGCGTGTTGCCCTGCGCGTCCGGCGGGGTGTGACCGGAAGGCAACACCACCGCCATAACCAGCGGGGTGGGCGTGGGCGTCTCCGGGTTGAGCGCGGCGGCCACTTCCTGGTTCAGATTGCGTAACAGGCCGAAGCCGCTCAGCAGCACGCCAACCAATCCCACCACGGCCAGGATTTCCACCGCCAGCAGCAACTGGTCCCCGAACCCGCGCCGCCTCTTGCGCGGACTTTCATCTGCCACCGCTTTATCGGTCGTATCCACCACCGGGCCAGTGTGCGGCTCGTCCGTCGCCGGGACTGGCTGCGGCAGCTCGACATCGTCCACTACGCGGCCGGTCTTGCGGAAATGCTCCAGCCGTTCGCGGCGGACACCGCGCCGCTTCTCGATCAGCAGGCGGCGCAGTTCTTCGACTGAAAGGTCTTCGGGGGCTTTACGGCGCGGCATAGCACGGCGATTATACCGCAGGTGGGTTGGCTTCCATACCATTCACTGGTCATTCCCAGCGGCATAAAAAATGAAACCTGACAGGTTTTTGCGAGGCACCCCGTAACAAAGTGGGTTGCGAAAACCTGTCAGGTTTAGAACACCAAGTGATCAGCTAATTGTCAGACGCTTTCGA
This sequence comes from Anaerolineales bacterium, assembly GCA_016928525.1. The sequence goes on from JAFGKO010000346.1 coordinate 26,803, forward strand.
AAAATGCATCTGGACAATTCTCCAATTATCTTTCTGCTTTTCTAAAACGCCCGTCCACCTGACGTTGACCCAGGAGGCAGGCTTCCCATTCCATTCGCCGTGGTCATCCAGGAGGCAGGAAAACCAGGCCACATTCCCGGAATCTGTGATGTGGATATCCAGTTCTTTGATCTCGAACCCAGTCGCCTTGAAGGCCTCATTGAGAAAAAGACTTTCAACGTGCTGTTTGAATGCCTCGAATCCGCGGATGGTGCTCTTCGAATCCGGGTGAAAGATAAAGAAGCGCTCATCTTGGGCCAGAGAGCGATATAAAAGTTCCGTATCCTTGGTCAGCGCCCAGCCGATCGAGGCGGAAATGGCTTCGCGAATGTGTTCCTTCTCCACGTAAACTCCTATTTCTTTTGCCTGCGGACCAGGCCCGCGACAGCCATCACGCCCAGGTAAAGCCCGCCGACGGACGCGCCCCAGGAGAGAAAGTTCATAAAGAAGGTTGATTCGACCAGGTGGAGCACCATCAGGAAGGGCATGACCCACCCGAACAGGAGCAGGCTCAGGGCGATGAAAAGAAGCGTACGGGGCTTTTCGTCGATCATTGATACAACCAGCAGGAGACTTGATGTCCGGGCTCGGGTTCGAAGTCCGGTGGTTCTTTCGCGTCGCACAGCCCGGGGATGGCCTGCGCACAACGTGGATGGAAGCGGCAGCCCGGCGGCGGCTTGACCAGGCTGGGCGGCTCGCCAGGCGGCACTTCCTTGAACGTATCCGCGTTGCGAGCGTCCGGGTCGGAGGTGGCAGCCAGCAGGGCCAGGGTGTACGGGTGCAGCGGGTTCTCCAGCAGGCGGCGCGTGGCGGCTTTCTCCACCAGGTTCCCGGCGTACATCACGAAAATGCGCGCCGAGAAATACTTCACCGTCGAAAGGTCGTGCGTGATGTAGATGACCGAAAGATGGTGCTCGGCCTGCAGGGCATGCATCAATTTCAGGATCTCGACCCGCACTGAAGCGTCCAGCATCGAGACCGGTTCATCGGCTACGATCAATTTCGGCTCGCGCAGCATGGCGCGCGCGATCACCACGCGCTGCTGCTGCCCGCCGGAAAGCATGTGCGGGAATTTAGGCAGAAAATCGTCCGCTGGATACATCTTCACTTCGTCCATTACTTTGCGGATGCGGCTCAGTCGCTCGTCCTTGCTTCTCAGCCCGCTGATGACCAGCGGCTCCTCCAGAATTTTCTGAACGCTCATGAACGGCGGCAGCGCCCCATACGGGTCCTGCTGGACGTAACCCACCTCGAAACGATAGGCGCGCAACTCGTGCCCTTTGAGCTCCGACAAATTCCGGCCATCGAAAACGACCTCGCCTTTGGTGGGGATATTCAGCCCGAGGATGGTTTTCATCAAACTGGACTTCCCGCATCCGGACTCGCCCACAACTGCTACCGTTTCCCCGGCCGCCAGTTCGAAGCTGACGCCGTCCACCGCTTTGACGTAGCCGGCATGGCCGAACCCGAAGCGGCGCAACTCGTACCATACGTGCAGGTCATTGATTGACAGCAGCACTTCCCCTTTGGGTTGGTCCCTTTCTTCCATGCTCACTCCACTGATCTTTGTTTTATCCATGACAGCTATCATATCCACATCCTAGGCATGCAACCAGCACTTGACCTTACGGCCATCTTTCTCGATCATGGGCGGCTCGTCATTACATTTTTCGAAGCGAAACGGACAACGGTCCGCAAAACGGCAGCCTGTGGGCAAGTTGACCAGGCTGGGCGGCTGGCCGGTGATGAAGATCGGCTCGGCGTCGCTGCGCAGGCGTGGGACACTGTCCATCAGCATTTTCGAATAAGGATGCAGCGGCGCAGGGAAGAAGTCTTTCGCATCGCCTACTTCCACGATCTGGCCGGCGTACATGATAGCGACCTCGTCCGCCAGTTCGCTGGAGGTGGCGATGTCGTGGGTGATGAGGATAAA
>JAFGKO010000347.1 GCA_016928525.1 Anaerolineales bacterium
AGGGTATAAATCAGCTCAAATATCTATAAAATTTCCGTTTTCTTACTATTATTCAGAATCGCAAGCGAAAGCTGTTTTTGACCTGCCCCGGTAGCGGTAACAGCGTTATATGCTGGTTTTTAGTTCAATTAAACTGGTTGTATAAGGGAACAGCATTAGCATTTCATATTATAACTATAACTACAAAAACACCAATCAAAAGCACTTTTTGCATCGCAAGTATCTCCAGATCACAGATTCTATTTAAATGGTAAATTTGACAGGTATTACCACTTTCCCATAATCTATTTTACGCTTATATGGAGGAAATTCAAGATAAGTTGATATTACTGAATATACAAGCCAATTTCACCCTCTCATTGACAAGAAAAGAATGGCGGGAATCAACCATTTTGGGCTGTTTTGGCCGTTTTCAACTTCTATTACCGGATACGGGAAAGCATTGGCATTGGCGTAGTTGCAGTGGAATCAACAGTTTACGAATGGTGGGCGTTACTGGATTTGAACCAATGACCCTGCAACGCAAAGCATTGTAAAAAGTGGTGTTATGCTGGGCGATATTTTGTTTGGCACACTTTGTGCCAAATTTTTAGGTGGCGAAGGCTATTGTGTCAATCGCGTTGGAATTACTCCTGCCGCACTTTTCAACTTCCCTTTTCATCCCGCAACATGCGCCAAGAGCGATTAAGGTGCGTGTATGTCGGCCATATCAGGAAATCAATGCAATTTCTGCTCAATTGCCCAGAGGACTCATTATGCTGCATTTATGTTGTTTCACAACTGTCGCATTGCCCCTTAACAGGTACACATTGTCCCAAATTCTTCCGGTAATTCTTGCTGTCGAAAGCAATTCTCAGCCCGTTATTAATGGAAAAATGCGGTTTTACACGAGTATCATTCACCCTTAACAGGTACACAATGTGCCCAAAATATAGGTTTCGAGACCAGAAATCGGGTGCAGGTCACAACCAGGGCTGGCCACATTCAACAAGTCGCATTTCAGGTTCCACTTTCATCAAGATTGGCATTACCAATAACATGCGGTGACTTGCCCATGCGGACGAGAACCCGATGTTTGACCAGATTCCGGTGCAACGGGATTATACCCCCAGCTACGCGTTGCCCATCCATCTCCACCCAGGCAACGCCCCGCTCATAGTGTTCCGGATTCTCGACATGAATCTCATAGATCGCCTCACCATGGCGATAGCTCATCTGAAAGCCATCCCACCATCCGGGAATGACCGGGGAGAGACATAAGGTTTCTCCTCGCACATTTAGGCCCAATATTTCCTCTACCCAGGCGCGATACATCCATGCCGCCGAACCTGTATACCAGGACCAGCCGCCATGACCGATGCGACCGGGCAAACAGTAAATATCGGCAGCCATCACGTAGGGTTCAATCCCATAACGCCAGACTGATTCCGGTTCCCGCGCGAGTTCGATGGGATTCAACATCCGCAGCATTGCGGCCGCACGTGTACCATCCCCGCTCCGTGCCATCGCCATGGCCAGCCAGACGGCGGCGTGCGTGTACTGACCGCCGTTCTCCCGTACCCCTGGAGGGTAACCCTTGATATAGCCAGGGGAGAGATTCGATTTGTCAAATGGCGGCTCGAAGAGCAGCACCAGCTTTTCATCCTTGCGAACGAGGTGACTCCACGCGGAACTAAGGGCCTTGCCGGCGCGTTCCGGATCGGCTGCGCCGCTAAGCCATGCCCAGGATTGCGGCAGGGAATCGATTCGCGCTTCCACGTTCGCCGAAGAGCCAAGCGGCGTGCCATCGTCAAAGGTCGCCCGCAGATACCACTCCCCATCCCAGGCAAATTGTTCAACATTCTCTATCAATTCTTTCCGGTCTCGCAGATAAGCCTGTTCAAGCTCAGGTTGTTCCATCAGGTCGGACATCTCGGCCATACCCTGCAGGACTTCCACTATGAACCAGGCAAGCCACACGCTTTCACCTTTGCCTCCAACTCCCACCAGGTTCATGCCGTCATTCCAGTCTCCGGTTCCAATTAGAGGCAGGCCATGAATCCCGGAGCTTTTGCCATGCCTGAGTGCGCGGCGGCAGTGCTCGAAGAGCGTAGCGCGTTCGGCCGAAACGCCTGGCAGCTGGAAAGCTTCGGTCTCATCGTCACCAAGCATGGGCGCATCAAGGAATGAAAGCATTTCGTGCAGGATGCTGACGTCAGAAGTGACCCTGATATATTGCGCGACAACGAAGGGGAGCCATAAGAGATCATCCGAGATACGTGAGCGGATGCCTGCTCCGCCTGGGGGATGCCACCAGTGCTGCACATCGCCCTCCTTAAATTGACGGCTTGCCGCGAGCAGGATATGCTCACGCGCTAATCGGGGATGGGCATAAAGGAGAGCCATCACATCCTGTAACTGGTCACGGTAACCAAAGGCGCCGCCGGATTGGTAAAGGGCGGAGCGCCCCCATATCCTGCAGCTTAGGTTCTGATACAATAGCCATCGGTTGATCATGAGGTCCGCGGCAAGTTCGGGTGTGCGCACTTGGATGGTTCCGAGCCGATTATCCCACCACTCTTTTGTTTGTCCGAGGGCGGTTACCAGTGTCTGATTGTTCCGGTAAGCAACAACGAGTGAGTGGACCTGTTCCAACGATATCGCCTGACCGAGCATGAAGGTGATTTCCTTCCGTTCGCCGGGAGCGAAATTTAGAGTGACCTGCAATGCAGCGCATGGGTCCAGGCCGGCTCCTGTTCGGCCCATGAGCCGGGTTCTCCCCATTGCCGCCGGATTGCCGATGGAGCGGTTGCGTCCAATGAAAGCCGAGCGGTCGGCTGTGTAAGATACCGTAGGGGTGTTTACGGCCGCAAAGGCAACTCGATCCGCGTAATCAGGGTTATAGTGATTGCGAGCTATCATCGCCTGGACTTCGTCATCCCAAGTGGTCACGATTTGCATCTGCGAAGACTCGCGCGCCTCACCCAGCGTCCACTCCACGTAATAGGTAAGCGACAGCTTACGTATCCGGCTGGAGTCGTTGCGCAAGATCAATCGTTGCAGTTTGATCGGTTCACCTCCCAGATCGTTTACAGGAACGAAGACCGTTAGTTCCTGTTCAATGCCGTGACTGTTATGCTCGAATACTGTGTATCCCGCCCCATGCCTGGCTCGGTAAGCCGTTTCCTCGCGGATAGGTGACGCAGTCGGCGTCCAATAGATTCCGGTTTCTTCATCCCGGATATAAATAGCCTCGCACGGTGGATCCATCACAGGATCGCTGGACCATTGCGTCAGGCGATTACGTTGGCTGTTTCCCTGCCAGGTGAAGCCGGCTCCGGTTTCGCTGATCAGCGTTCCGAATGTCGGGTTGGAAATAACGTTGACCCATGGCGCGGGCGTGTGCATCCCCGGACCGAGATAGATTGCGTATTCACGACCATTATGAGTAAAGCCACCCAGGCTGTTGAAGAAATGGAGCTTCATAAAAGGAAGCGCTGCCGTAGTATCCCGGGAATCACGTTTTCGCGCCATGGGTTCGGGTAAATCAGGCGCTTCCAGCATCGGCATGCCCAATTGCTGTAGTAATGCGCCGCGAGCCGCTTTCAACACTACTTTCGCCGCGGTCCGCAACAGCGTCAGATCTTCAGCCGGGATCAGAGCAGCATTGCGTAGATGGATTTTCCCCGGATGGTCTGCTCCCGCATCAACCGAATAGGACTGGATGAGGTGTTCGAGCGCTTCTTGCAGTGGTTTCGTATAACCGCTAACTTCCTCGTTCAGGATCACCAAGTCGGCTTCGAGACCATGCATCCGCCAATAGGCATGGGCTTGGAGCATTTGGCGAATCAGAGCAATATCTCGTATCTCGCTGATTGTAATCAGAGCTATAGGCAAATCACCTGAGATCGCATAGGCCCATAAGCCGGTCTGGCCCTTTCGATTCTCGGCAATACGCTGGGGACTTGAACGCAGGAGGGAACTGGGATAGAGCAGATAGCCGGCGAGTTGCTGGAAAGAGCGCGCATCGTCGGGCTTGATACGCAGCAGGCTCAATTCAAGCTGCGCCGATTCCCAGGCGAAATCCATTGCCCGGTCGATTGCGTGAGGAACCGTGTATTTAGCCATTAGAGCAACGACCTGTTCGCGAGAGGAACCGGCAGCCAGAACCATAGAGACCTGAATCCGTTGTCCGGTAGCCAGGGTAAGGTCCTGTCGCAGGCTGAAGATTGGATCCAGGACAAAGCCCTGGTTATTCCCTGGTTCCTGCAAAGCTCCCATGGGATTGGTAAGCGTTCGACCGCGGCCAATAAAGCAACGCCGGTCGGTTTCGAATTTCAAAGGTTCATCCAACGATTTACCTGCGACCGGTGATTCGATGGTAAAACAGTGTGCGACATAGACAGGAGACTCAGTATCTTTATGAAGACGCCGCCAGGCCAGAAGCGCATGTTCCACGGGCACCGCCTCGGTCTGAATAAACAGCTTGTTATAAGCCGAATGCTGCAGATCTGCATTGTGAGGCGCCAGTGTCAGTTCGATGTAACTTGTCAGTTTCAACCGGCGAACGCGGGAGGAGCGATTGATCAGTGTCATACGTCGAATTTCCACATCATCCTCCGGCGCGAGGATAACTGAAGTTTCGCACTCGATTTCGTCGTCAACACGTCGGAATTTGGCGCTATCCAGTGTGAAGTTGACGCTGTACTGCTCAACCTTGCCGCCGGTTGGTTGATAGCTGTTGCACCAGAGCCGATTCGAATCGATGTCATATATGTAACAGAAGGTTCCCCACGAGTCCCGGGTCGGGTCCGATCTCCAACGCGTGATTTCAAACTCTTTCCAGCGGCTGTAACCACCGCCGGCGCTGGTCAGCATCAAGCCATACCGCCCGTTGCACAATAATTGGGTTTTGGGCGTGGTTGTATGCGGAGAGTCATACTGGCTCACCGAAGGTGCGACTTCACTGATGGCCGCCACTGAAGTAATTCTCTCTCGCGTGGAAACGTGGTGAAGCGGTGGAAAGAGCGGGATGCATTCATACAGTAAGGGCTCAAACGTCCGCACACGCGTGTCTGAGTAGAAATATCGCTGAAGGCAGTTGTCATGCAGGAAATTAGCCAGCGCCAAAAAACTCATGCTTTGATGATGGGTCATATATGTTTGCACGATCACCCCCGGCGCCCCTTCACGGTTGGATTGACGACTATAGTCCAAAGCCTCGTAATAGCCGTAGTCGCTCAGCATCTTCAATTTTGCCAGCCGTTTCAGGTTTTGCACGGCTTTCCGCGGCGCGATACTCATCGCCAGCAGGGTGGCATAAGGCGCGACAACGAGCTTTTCAGCAGCACCTCGCTTGAGGCCAAGTTCCGGAACCCCAAATGCATAGTATTGATAAGTCTTATGAATATCCATATCCCCGAAGGCGCACTCGGAAATCCCCCACGGCGTCTTGTTCTTGTAACCATGACTTATCTGAATCGCCACGGCCTCCCTGGCGGCTTTTTCCAATAAGGAGTTGCTATAAGTTCTCTGGAAAAGCAGCGGCATCAGATATTCGAACATTGTCCCGGTCCAACTGAGCAGTGCCCGGTGCCGGCCGATGATTCCATAAGGCCGGCCCAGGGCAAACCAGTGCTCGGCGGGAATGTCGCAACGGGCGATAGCGACGAAACTCCCCAGGCGAGCCTCGCTTGCCAGCAGATCGTAAAAGGCGCGGTCCAGGCGGCCTTCCGAGACATTAAAACCGACTGAAAAGAGACGGCGTTCCGAATTATAAAGAAAACCCATATTGACCGATTCGGAAAGTTCGCGACATGTTGAGGAGAGTCGCTCAATTATCGCCAGCATTTCGCCGGCAAGCCATTTTGATTGCTTGAAGGATGTCATCACGCGATCAATCCAGCCCAGGAGGTCGTACTCATCCGCGGCCGCATGTTCCCGGATTACCTGAAGATATTTGATAACGCTGATGTTGCCGTCCGCCAGTTCCTTTAGCGAAGGTGCGATTTTAGTCGCCTGGCGGAAAGCCGGCAATGCCTCCGGATCAATTCCGGAGACTTCTTCCTCCGTCTTCTCGCCCAGAATTTCGATCCAGGCAAGATACCGGTCTCCAATGTTCAGCCAGGCTGCGACTTGGATCTGCAATTGCCCCGACCAATAGGCCACGCCCGCTTGATCGGAGGTGACTCCGGATATATTCCCGGCCAGTTCAGCGGTGCTGCGCTGTGTCTGACGAAGCAGGAGCAGCGCGTCCAGGGCACGGTTTGGCGGCGCTTCCCACGCACGCATTAATTCTTCCAAACAATGAGTGTCCAGGTTGGGGCTCTTTTCTTTCCGGGCAGCGCCTCTCAGGACTTCTCCGGTATCGCGCAGACCCGCAAAAGCTTGCGTGTCCAGTAGAGGTGTCTGAATAAGCGACTCAAGCCCCTGGTTCAGGGTCCATAAAGAGCCAAGCAGGTTGCCGCTATCCACGGTGGAAACATAGCGCGGATTTAGAGGCTCCAGGGTTTGAATGTCATACCAATTGAGAAGATGGCCTTCGTGGCGCTCCATTTTATCAATCGTTTCCAGGGTCCGCGTCAGTTTTTGCGTGATCCCGTCCACGGTTAAATAGCCAAAATCATGGGCGCTCAGTACGCTGACCAGATAGAGACCAATATTGGTCGGGCTTGTCCTCAGGGCTAATTGATTCTTGTGGGATACCTGGTAATTGTCAGGCGGCAACCATGATGTCTCTTCATTGACAAAGTCCGAGAAGTATCGCCAGGTGCATCGCGCGACATTTCTCAGGAATCGCCGATCCTTTGCCGGAAGCAGGAATTGTGGCTGCTGCGTGAGTGGACGTCGGCTCAGGAGCCAGCCGATCAGCGGCGACAGGAGCCAGAGTATGAGCCATGGGCCGGCCATTCCAAGGTTGACCGGTCGCCAGAGAAACAATGTCAGGCCGACGGTTACGCCAAAAAGACTCGCAAGACCCATTGAAAACAGGAATATCGGCATTTTAGCCCTGGCCTTGCCATGCATTGCCTGAGCTGAAGTCCACTCAAGCAGCCCGCGGTGAGAGATGGTTCTCCGATAGAGTACCCGAGCTATGGCATCCATCGTCAGCCAGGATTGATACGGCAGCAGCGCCGCTTCGACCAGCATTCGCAATAAATCGTGAACGATTTTGGTAGGAGCGATGCGCTTGTGTCCCTGGTCTGTGGTCACCCAGCCGAAGGACTGCGCCAGGTACTGAAAGAACAGTAATGTGGCCACCACTACGGTGGCAATCCACCCGGCCTGAAGAGATGTGAGCCAGGAAAACAGCAGCAAAGCCAGGCTGGTTGCGGGCAGCAGACTGCGTCGCAGATTATCAAATATCTTCCAGCGATCAAACCAGGAGAGCGGGTTAGGTCCTCGTTCGCCGTCCGGCAGGGGCACACGAGGCAGCACCCAATCGGCAATTTGCCAATCGCCGCGAATCCAGCGATGCTGCCGTTTGACGTAGCTCAGGTAATCCTGGGGGAACTCGTCATACAACTCAATACTACTTGCCAGTCCAACCCGAACGTGCGCGCCTTCAATTAAATCATGGCTGAGCAGCCAGGCTTCGGGGAAACGTCCGGAAAGCACCCGACTGAATGTGCGCACATCATAAATGCCCTTGCCATGATATGATCCTTCGCCCGTCAGGTCCTGGTATGCGTCTGAAACTGCCTGGGTATAGGGATCTATACCAACGGAGTCCGAGAAGAGCCGACTGAAGGGCGAGCCGCTTGTACTCGGGAGTGAAGGGCTGACGCGAGGCTGAATAATCGTATTGCCGGCTCGGACACAACCTGAGTCATCGAGGCGAGCCTTGTTGAGAGGGTGTGCAATGGTTTCGATCATCCGGCGGGCCGCATCATGCGGCAGTTGTGTATCACTATCCAGTGTAATGACAAACCTGACATTGGTGAGTTGATCCGGATCGCCAACATAAACGATGTTTTCAGCTTCTCGGGAGCGTGTACCGACAATCAGGTCATTAAGTTCTTCTATCTTTCCCCTTTTGCGCTCCCAACCGATAAACTTCTGTTCGGATTCAGACCATTTCCGATTTCGATGAAAGAGAAAGAATATTTTGTTGCCATTACGCCGGTTGAGGGCATCGATATGCTCTTTTGCCGTTTGCAGCAGGCCGGCGTCCGCTTCACAATGGGCTTTAGTTGCATCCTTATAGTCCGAGTAAAGACCGAAAAGCAGATTAGCTTCCTTATTGGCGATATATCGAATCTCAAGCCTCTCTGCCTCCGCCTTGATCGACTCTGTATCTATCAGCATCATTGGTACGACAACCAACGTACGGCAGGCATCGGGAATCCCCGAATCCATGAAATCCATTTTTGGCATCGACCGGGGCGGAAACAGTTGCATAATCAGGTAATTCATCGCCTCGAGTGAGAGCTGGCTTGCGGGTATGAGAAGGAGCAGGAAAAACAAGAGCTTAATCACGGGAGCATGATCGTACAGTCCAAGCCTGAGGGCCAGGATAATTATGACGGATGAAAAAAAAGTGAGTCCGTAGAAGTAAACTGCTGTATGATGACGATAAGCCCAGTGTAAGGCCCGGAAGCGCAGTGTTTCGCGGCACCCGATGAGTTTTGCCAATTCTCCTCTCTTCTCGTCGACCAGATAAACTCCAACGTGAGTGAGCCGTTCATCCTGCCCGGAATCAAGCATGGATTGAGCAGCTAGATCGATGACACGTTGGGCGATCTGGTCCTCCGCCATGCCGGACCCGCGGTGCAATTCCTCAATCGCCCGGCGGTAGCTGTCCCGTGTGGCGAAATCCATACGAGGGTAGATGCCGGACGGATCTTTTCGTAGCGTCCGCTCCACCCTGCTAAGTCGTTCGAAGCATTCCTTCCAATCGGTCAGAGCGAGTTGACGCAGACTGATAAAGGCATTGCCGATGGATATTTGATCCTTCATCTGGCGGCTTTTCCCTTGTATGATCAGATCGTTAATGGATTTATGAAAGGTGCGTTCCAGCCAGCTCTGCACCAGGGTCTGCGCGGCACCTTTGTCGTATAGGCAATCGAGTAATTGCGAGGCGAAATAGGGGCTTGGATTGGTTTTTGTCCTGGTCAGTTCTGCTATCATTGAAAAGAGCTGGTTCGGTTCTCGTTGGTTGGCCGTGATGAGACGGTTTGCCCAGAAATCGGCGCTTTCTCTCTCTCGTAACTCAGTCAGAGCCCGGTCGGCAAGTTGCTTGATGCCATCGATCAAGACCATACGCAGCATTTGAGGGAAGGCCCAGAGTTCACCAATTGATAACGTTACCGCGGTTTGGTAAGATTCAACAAAATCAAGAATGTTTTCTCGATCCACGTGCAGGTCTGTGTGTATGGCAAGTTCCTGAGCCAGGACATAGATTCGCGGTAAGCCGTTGAAAGGAGGATTCGCAAGCGCCGGTAGTTGCCGGTAATAGTGCCGTGGCAGGTTCAGCGGAATGTCGCGGGCATTGCTTTCAAGAACGTATTCATTATCAAGAAGCCACTCGGCAGTCGGCGGCATGCTTTGCTCCAGGCTACTCGCATCGGACAAATCCAGGCAGACCTGCTGGACCCACTGACGGTTCCGTTCGACCCCTAAAAGCAGGTCGGTGTTCCGAGGAGGTCGTGTGTCCAAATTGTGCTCCATGGCCAAACGCTGAGCATGCTCCTTGAGGTGCTCCGGATTGACTGGGATTTGAGTGTTCCAATCCTCTTGTGATGGGCTTTGACGCGAAGGACGCAAGATGAAGACAGCAGGTGGAAACTCTGCATTTTTCAACAAAACAGCCATTGATTTCCGCAATGTTTCAAACGGTCCCCGAAGAATCAGAACGGTCTCACCTGAAACAAGCCAGCGTGCATGATCATCAAGCAGACTTCGCTTGATGCCGAACCTGGACCGCCAGAACCAGACTGATCTGAGCAACATTCCGAATACTCCACCAGCCATAACCCATATCCAGGGAGATGTAAAAGGGTCCGGGATCCAACTCGATGATTGAAAGAGCGCGGAAATAATCGCGGCAAGGCACCCGAATAGAATGAATGCAATCAGTGCCCCGAAAATCGGGCGCAATCGGATGAGATTCCATGTACGAACCTCGCCGTTCGCGCCCTTACTCATCAGGGCGGTACATCGATATCTTCTCCACCGCAATCTTCTATATGCTTTGCGGCCTTCATCCTGCCTGGCGAAATAGGCAATAAAAGTACATGTTTTCATTCATTATCCTTGATGGAATTATACACCGGAGAGCTATCGGTCACCATCGATTGACATTGGTGACATTCCCTCACACGTTCATGATGACGCTTATTAACGTGTTTGTTTTCATAATGCTCTCTTTTTTGTCGTCAGTTAATCTGTATTCCGCAGACTACATGACTTTCTGGTCCTGAATGATGTTGAGCAGTATCACCATAAAAGCAAGCACAAGGAAGATGTGAATGAGCCCGTCCATTGTGTAACTGCTGACCAGCCCAAACACCCATAAAGCAATCAATACCACAGAAATTGTCCTCAACATCATGATTTTCCCTCTCCGTTAATTGAAGTTCACCTCCGGTTTCTTCACACCCGCCCTCTTACAATAAGAGATCCAACCGGCCGGTATCCAATCGCTCCAGCATACCACCTGATCGATACTCCTCTGGGTCTTCAGTTTTTATAGTGACCGAATATTCTTTAGTTGTCAGATTTAAAAGTTAACGCCCTTCAGTTCATGCTGTTGTGGTGAATGGTGTGATTAATGGACTTAGTCTCGTTCAAGATTGCCTGCGCATAATTAATTTCATTCAGAGTTCCTTGAATAAAAACAAGTACCTGATTGTTCATTAACGCTTTTTCATATTGAATAAGGCTTTCCTGGGGTATGCCAATACCGGAAAGTGAAGCTTCAAAACAACTTGAGTAACCATTTCCATAGCCCTCTTCCTGCGTCGCGATGATTGTCCGAACCAGC
>JAFGKO010000348.1 GCA_016928525.1 Anaerolineales bacterium
ACAAGGTTTGCCTCCCTACCAGTACGCAGCACAAAATGCCTGATTTTGTCCACTTCCTGATGGTACTAAATATGGGAGCTTGACAGTCGCCCATACAAAAACAACCCCGTGGTTTTCATATTGGGATTGTTGTAGGATTGATGGGTTAAGAAGGGGTAGAAATTCAGCCCTGTTTGTTGCGGCGAAAGGCGCGTGGGGTTACTTTCATTTCGCGCTGGAAGGTGCGGGTAAAGTGTGCGCTGTCTGAAAAGCCAACCGCCAATGCAATTTGTGTAATAGATTGATCCGAGTTTTGTAGAAGTTCACAAGCCTGACGGATGCGAAAACGGCGAATATATGTTATTGGAGTGATGCCCAATTCCTGGCGAAAGCAATCCGTCAGATAATCGGCACTGATACCAATATGGCTGGCAATCTCTTCGCGAGTGAGATGATCAGAGTATCTGGTATGAATAAAAGTCATTGCCTTGCGGATCATCTGTTGAGTTGTTCTGTTCAAAGTTTGTTGACGTGCTAAGGCTGCTTCTATGTGCTCAAGAGTTTCTTCAGCGCTGAAAATGCCCTTTCCTAAGATAGTCGCTACGCCACGATTACAGCGATCAAGATCTGTATCAGAAAGGCGATGCGCAGTTAAGATAATGACCGGGATATCGCGAGTAGATTCTCTCTCGCGAAGTTCATCCAACATGGCGAAGCCATCCATTTCTGGCATCATCAAATCTAGCAGAATCAAATCGGGCATTCGCCTCTCAACCAGGGCCAGTGCTTCTCGACCATTGCGCGCAGTAACAACTTGGCGACCAGTCTGCTCGATCAAACGGCTATGCAAATCAATAATTCCCGGGTCATCATCTACAACTAGTACGGTTTGTGGTTTATCCTTTGATGCGCGGAAACGTTCCAACTCCCTTGCCAGGTGTTCCGGCTTGAGTGGCTTGTGAAGATAATTTAACTCCAAAAATTGCCCCTGGTTACTATCAGAATCCAGTGAATACGCCAGTACGGGGACACTTTTGGTAGCATTTTGCCTTTTGAGCATACCAATAATCGCCCAGCCTTCACGTATAGCCAGATGTTCTTCGATAATGATTGCGGATGGCGATGATTGTACAATTCTTGATAACCAATCGCTGTCCTTATCCACACTGCATACACGGGTATCGAACCCGCGTATTTCCAAATATTCAGACAATTGGCTCGTGAAATTATCACCTTCTGTCAATACCATCACCAGATTGCCCGTCTTGGTCCAAGTATAATGGTTTTCCATTGGCGAGTGTGTTTTTGAGATGATTGGTAGGCAGAAAGAAAAAGTGGAACCGCTCCCTAACTTGCCTGGTGAGCGAACATCGATGGTGCCTCCATGTTTTTCGATCAATTGTTTCGAAATTGCCAATCCTAGTCCTAAACCACCGTATCCTGATTGGACCGCGTTCTGGGTACGATAGAATTCGTTGAAGATCGTATTCTGTTCGTTTGCCGAAATCCCGATCCCCGTATCACTAACCGATACAGTTACTTCGTTACCCGCAACAGATACATCGAGATGCACCTGACCCGCAGGCGTGAACTTGACGGCATTGCTGATCAGATTCAATGTGATCTGCCGTAATCGCGTGCGGTCACCTGTCACCCAGGGCCCGCGCTCTGGAAGATCCGCACTCCATGCCAGACCTTTTTCACGTGCGAGTTCCTCACCGATCTTTGCCGCCATGCGCAATACTTCGGCCAGATCGACCAGTTCGTGTAAGATGTTCAATTGTCCTGCTTCACTGCTTGCTAAGTCGAGTACATCTCCGATAAGACGCGCTAAATGCTGCGCGCTGAGGTTGATTTGTTCCATGTCCCGTAGGTTTTGCTGAGAATGGTTCTTGAGGTCTTGTTGTTCACGCAAAACTATTTCGCTTAAACCAACGATCAGACTGAGCGGTGTGTGCAACTCGTGGCTTACCATCGAAAGGAAACGGCTTTTCAAGTGGTAGGCTTCTTCTGCCAGCCGACGACCTTTGATTGCGTCATTATAGAGTTGGCTCGTGCGCAAACCGGCACTGATGTTATGTACGATAGCTGCACACGATTCTGGGTTGGAAGCATCGAATGCCACAAAACCGGATGTTTTTTCATTTACATTGAGCGGCAGAATGGTCAATTGTATCGGTTCATCTTCAGGATAAATCTCATGAATAGGAAACTTGCGTGTTTCAAATCTTTGCCTATTATCCAGCCCAGATAAGCCGGCCGTGAAGAGGATTTTTCCATGCGAGGTACAGTCCTCCCCATCATTGTCGTATAGTGCAACCAGCAAATTCCTGATGCCCACCTTGGGAAGATGTCGAGTAAGGATGTTGGCGCTCTCGGAAATGTTCATGGCGGTGAGCAATTCAGCTGTCATCATTCCGAGTTGCGACATCATATCCATATGCTCGATCATGGCGCGCGTTGTGCGTCGTTGGATTTGGTCACTGATTTCCAGATGTATTCTGTCGATCAAACTTGCGATGAATGCCTGACTGGTCTGAGGTGCGAGGCTCAGAAGAGAACTCATGTTTTGGTAGAGAATTGCCATCCCTGCTTGCCAGATGTGGGCGTCCTCACCGCGTTCGTCTGTCCAGACAAGTACTTTTTTGACCTCTCTCATGATGAGGCTGGCATCTTGAACCCTCAAACTTTCTAGTAATGCGTCTAGAAAGGATGAACATTGTCCTTGCAAATCCTCCACCAGACTGTTGCGTGCCTCGATCAAAGAAGCCTCTGCCATTGCGCGGGAGAGGTCATCGAGCTTGAGGGTGGGTTCGAGCGATTCTTTTTGTGGAAAAGTAAGGCTGGTTCCGGCAGGCGGGCACCCGCATGATTGGCGGATGATCAATCTTGGAGGAACGACAACGCGCGATTTGCGTTTTGCATTGCCCTGAATATGATCCAATAAAGTGACAACAGCCTGATAACCAAGGAAAAATGTGGGATGGCGAATTGTCGTCAGGGAGGGGGAAAGTGAACGGGCATCGAGAATATCATCGAAGCCGATTACAGCCACATCTTCTGGAATCCGGCGTCCTATTTTTTTCAGGCATTGAATTGCTCCAAGACAAGAAAGATCGTTGCTGGCAATCAGCGCGGTGAAAGATGCCCCACTATCCAATATTTGCTGCATGGCCTTAAAGCCACCCTCTTTCCGGTGCTTGCCATAAGCAATCAATTTTGGATTTTCAACCAAGCCCGTATGTTTCAGCGCAAGACGATATGCAGACAGGCGCTCTTCGCTGTCACCCCCGCGCCCGGAATTTCCGGCGATAAAAGCAATTTGTTTGTGCCCATGTTCTACAAGATGATCAAGAGCTTGCCTGATGCCCAGTGTATTGTCTACCGCAACCACCGGTCCAGGCCCTTCAGGTGTTGTAAATATGATTGGAAAACCTGATGCCAGAAGGTCACGGACATATTGAGATTGTTCTTCGGTTAAGTCGTCAGGGACAATGATCAAACCATCGGTGTTCCAAGGACCGACCGGCACAAAATTTACGTTTGGCCCGGGCACAGGCCAAAAGCTTCGGTTCTGTGGGCTGTGTCCGGTCACACTAAATCCACAGCCAAGTAAAAGGTTGCACCCTCGATCGTTCGCCGCGGCGCTAATACCCTGGATCAATGAATGAGCATACCTGTCTATTGTTGTGCCCTGATAGACTGGCCAGGTGGAGATAAATCCGATGGTTGGACGCCGTATTCTTTGGTTGTGCATGGCTCAATCAACCGCTTTTGTAATTGTATCATTTGAATTTGCTGGGAAAATGATGCACCCTTGCAGGTGAAAGCATGCGCATTGTGTCGATTTCCCATCATAAAAACAGTCCCTTCGCAGGCTGTTTTGATTTATACTATGAGCAGTTTTTTCAGGAGCAGCCCGGCATGACCGAAGCATCTATCCCTTATCTGAGCGACCCAACTGGACAGGAACACCCGTTGGGAACCCCTGTCACCCGCATGGGACGGGCGGTCGAAAACGAGATCGTTATCCTGGACAAACGTTCCTCGCGCGAGCATGCGATTATCCGCCGGGAGGGGCGCAAGGTGCTTCTGGAAGACCAGGGCAGTACCAACGGGACCTATCTCAACGGGGAGCGGTTGCAGCAGGCTGTCCAGTTGCGAGACGGCGACCAGATTAAGGTTGGGGATGTTGCGTTCGTCTTCCATGACCCGGAGATGACCTCGATCGAGACTCCCTTCCCAGAGTTGGATTTCAACCTTGATGCGGCCGAAGTCCGTGTGGATAGACGATTGGTGCAACTTTCATCCAAAGAGTTTGCCCTGTTTGCACATCTGTATGAAAACCGGGGGAAAGTTTGCTCCAAAGATGAGATCGGGCAGGTGGTCTGGAGTGAATACCAGCAGGGCATTTTCGATTATCAGATCGAAAACCTGGTGCGCCGCTTGCGCACCAAGATCGAAAGCGATCCGAACGCGCCGCAACTGCTGATCACCATGCGCGGGTTGGGATATAAGCTGGTGGGCTAGGGGAAAAAACCACCGAGACACCCCGGCCCGACCGTCAGTGCCGGGGCGGGCGGAGTCACAAAGATTCTGAAAAGAAACTGACCTGTGATTGGCTCAAACCAGTGGAAAGACTCGGTGTCTCTGTGACTCTGTGGTAGCAATCCCGCCGTAAATGGGTGAGCCTATAAACATGGTTAAAAATTCCTCAACGCGTAGCAAGCTGGTAGTACCTTGTTAGCTAACGGATAGGTAAGAAAGTGACGAGGGTGGTATTATCTGCACAGTTCGATGAAATAATGATGGAGAAAGTCTGTGTCACCATTCATGCTTGAAGGCCGAACTCTCGGAAAATATCGTGTGCTTGAAGCGCTCGGGCGCGGCGGCATGGCGCAGGTCTATCGCGGCTACCACCCGCAACTCGACCGGTACGTGGCCATCAAGGTTTTGCGCGCCGACCTGGTGGAAGACGAGAAATTCCTGAAACGTTTCCGTCAGGAAGCGCATGCGGTTTCCGGGCTGCGGCATGCCAACATCGTGCAGGTCTTCGACTTCGACGTGCAAGATAATTACTATTACATGGTGATGGAGTTGCTGGAAGGCGATACCCTGCGTGCCCGCTTGAACGAGTACCGGCTCAAGAAGCAGCGTATGCCGCTGGATGAGATTGTGCAGGTATTGACGGATGTGTTGAACGGGCTGGAATATGCCCATAGCGAAGGCGTCATTCACCGTGACATCAAACCTGCCAACGTTATGCTGACCAAGAAGGGCCAGGCTGTGCTGACCGACTTTGGCATTGCTCAGATCATGGGCAGCACGCAGGCTACGGTCTCGGGCGCGCTGATGGGCACGCTCAACTACATGGCTCCCGAGCAGGGCTTGGAAGGTCAATGCGACGCCCGCAGCGACATCTACTCTCTGGGCATCGTGCTGTATGAAATGCTGACGGGGTATACGCCCTTCGATGCGGACACTCCGCTGGCAATCCTGATGAAGCACCTCAACGATCCCCTGCCGCTGCCGAGCCAACTGGACCCGAACCTGCCTCCGTCTCTTGAGCAGATCGTGCTCAAGGCGTTGTCCAAATCTCCCGCAGACCGCTACCAGAGCGCGGCGGAGATGGCGGCCGCACTGCAAAAGCTGGTGAACAATCTGTCTGGCGAGACACGCCAGATGGTTTCACCGCCAGAAGGTTATGCCCCGCAAGTTGTGTTCTCAGGCAATTCACGCCAGCAGATTGCGAACCGCCGTTTCGCCAGCGAAGATACCGATCTGGACATCCAGCCGGTCCTGTCAGATGGGAACAAGGCTTCGATTACGGCGAGCAGCCCGCAGGTCCCTCTCGGGAAGCGCTTGAATCGGCTTATCGAGAATCCGCCCACGGCGTTGGGCGCGATCTTGTCCAGCCTGGGATTGATCCTAGTCTTCAATATGTTTGCGGCGATGGTCGTCACAGTGACCAGGCAGAATATTTACAACGTCGGTTGGGCCTTCGAGATCTATCTGGCGGCTGGTTTCTTCACCCTGTTGGCCTGGGCGATCAACAAACCCTGGCTGCTGACTCCGGCCATCATCATCTTTGGGAACGCAGTCATCCTGTCATATTGTGCCCTGACCGGGCGCTGGGATGATTGGATCTTCCTGTGGATGTTCGAGCCAATGATCGTTGCGGTTGCGATCTTGCTCCCGATGAGTTTGAAAAAGAACGCGGAACGAGGTATTTACTGGACCCGAGTGGGCAGTCTTTTGCTGACGGTTGCGGCTGTGCTGTTGGCTGTCAGTACTTGCTGGCTCTCTTTTATCATCAACCTGTTCACCTAAAACTGATTTTGTACTTGTATTTTTCCGAGCCACAGGCCGCCGCCTGATGGTGTGCTTCAAGACGCCTGTGGCCGGTACTAAACCAATGGAGGTTTCCCATGAAAGTTGAACGCTCTCTCTCCCTGATCTTCGGCCTGGCCTTGGTCGCAATTGGCGGGCTCAGCCTGTTGGGTAATACCCTGCTGGCGACGCAGACTTGGCGTCTGTGGCCATTGACGGTCATTATCGCCGGCATCGCGCTGACCATCCCCGGCTTCTTCGGTCTGGTGCGTCGCGGTTTCGGCTCCTTCTTCATCCCGGGCATCCCGGTGTTGACGACAGGCGGCATCCTGCTGTTCGCCAGTCTGTTTGACCGCTGGAACGTCTGGGAGCTTGCTTGGCCGCTAGAAGTGTTGGGCCTGGCGGTAGGCTTTGCCTTGGCTGCCATTTTCATGCGCGTGGCTGGGCTGGCGATCCCTGCGATGATCATTGGTGTCAACGGGCTGATGCTGGCCTTCTGCAATCTGACCGGTTTGTGGAGCGCCTGGGCCATCCTGTGGCCGATCGAGCCATTGTCGATTGGGCTGGGAATGTTGATTGTAGGTGTCGTCAAGCGCTCTGCCGGCGCCAAACTGGCAGGCTTGATCCTGACCGGTATCGCTGGCGTAGGTTTCTTTATCGCTTCCTTTATCAGCATTCTCAACGATACCTTCTTGCGCTTTGCTGTCCCCGGAATGTTGATCCTGTGCGGTTTGATTCTGGTTTCGGCGCGATGGCTGAAGCGTGCAGAGATACCTTCTGAAGGGGTTGCGGAACCGGCAGGCTAAAGTTGTGATGAAGGGTATCGCCAGGTATCCTTCATCACTCAATGAATGTTGCTACCAGGCAACATTGAAACAAGGAAAATCTGATGGAAAAGAAACTCTCTCTTACGGTGACCGGCGCTATCCTCCTGCTCTTGAGTGCCTGCGGGATGGCGGTCATCCCAGGCTCGGGAAAAATCGTCGAGGAAGTGCGTGATGTATCCGGTTACAGCCAGATTGTTTTCTCTGCCCCCGGCGAATTGACCATCGAACAAAATGGGCATGAAGGTCTGACCGTCGAAGCGGATGATAATTTGCTGCAATATATTCACACCAGCGTACAAGGTGATGTTTTATATATCTATGTGGAACCTAATGTAATTCAGTTATATCCCTCCAAACCCATTCACTATACCTTGGATGTGGTTACGCTCACGCGCGTGACACTGAATGGATCAGGCGTTATCCGTTCGGATGAACTGATCGCTTCGAACCTGGACTTTGACCTGAACGGCTCCGGCGATATTTTGATTGCTGATGTTAAGTCTCAAAACTCTACTCTTGCTTTGGACGGCTCGGGTGAATATCGTTTTGGCAGTTTTATGACAAGTCAATTTACAGTCTCAGTGGATGGTTCCGGTGATATTGCCATGCAGGAGGTCATTGCGAAAACGGCTGATTTAGAGATTGATGGCTCGGGTAAATTGGCAATGACAGATGTGATTGCTGATACCCTGAATGTAAAAGTTGACGGTTCTGGAGATAGTACTCTGAGCGGTGAGGTGAACCATCAGGCCATCGCCATCCATGGTTCAGGCAGTTATGATGCAGGCGACCTGCAAAGCCAGGTGACAACCGTGAAAATCATCGGCTCTGGTGATAGCAAAGTTTGGGCAACCGATGAGCTCAACATTACCATTGCAGGTAGTGGTGACATCACTTACCGAGGCAAACCTGCTGTCACACAAACTGTCACGGGGAGCGGTAATATCACCAGATTGGCCAGGCAATAGTCATAAAATCAATGAGCCCTCGCATTTGCGAGGGTTCATCTGTCTGGCAGTTAATCTTATTCCTCTCCGATCTGGTCACGTTGGACCAGTCCGCGTTGCCAAGCGTAGACCGCCACCTGGGTACGGTCGGCAACATGTAACTTGCTCAGAATGTTGCTCACATGTCCTTTGACCGTATTTTCACTGATGACCAGTTTCTCAGCGATCTGGCTGTTGGTCATCCCATTAGCGATCAGTTTTAACACGTCCAATTCTCGCTCGGTCAGATCCGTGAAGAGCGGCTGGTCTTCGTCATATTCGCCGCGGATGTTTTGCAGTACACGCGCAGCTACACGCGGGTGTAATGTTACCTCTCCTTGTACAGCGCGATGCAAAGCTTCAACTAATTTCTCCATTTTCATGTCTTTGAGAATATAGGAGATAGCTCCTGCTTTCAAGGCTGGGAAAATGTGTAAATCTTCGTGGTAAGAGGTCAAAACGACCACCTGCGTGCGCGGGCTGATTTTCTTGATCTGTCGCGTGCTTTCGACACCGTCCATACCCGGCATAATCAGGTCAAGTAAGACAATATCCGGGATCAATTCCGACACCAGTTCGATGCCTTCCTCACCTGAGCTTGCCTCGCCAACCACCCGGAAATCGGGTAGCGTTTCGAGATAGGAGCGCACCCCTTTACGCACAACCTCATGGTCGTCGACGATTAGAATTGTAATAGGCTCGGTCATGGCTGCCTCCTGTAAGGTTTAAATCTACAAATGGCCATTCAATGGCGCAGTAATCACAACTTTCGTCCCGTGGCCAGCTTCACTTTCGATGCAAGCCCGCCCCCCAATGCTTTCCGCACGTTCATTTATAATGCGCAATCCCATCCCACCAGCTTTGTGGTTTGCGTTGAACCCCAGGCCATTATCTTCCACGGTCAAAGTGACAGTGTCGGAATTGTAAACCAGGGATACATTTACCAAATCCGCCTGGCTATGGCGGGCCACATTTGCGAGCGCTTCCTGGATCATGCGATACATGGCTTGCTCTGTCTCCAGGGGCATGCGCTGGGCGTTTTGGATCACCAGGTTAATCATAACCCCATTTCGGTTTTCCCACTCGAAAACATATTCTCGCAGGGTGGTTGCCAAGCCTTTTTCCTTCAATGCCATCGGGTACATTTCCTGGATCAGGAAAGTCAACTCCTGGATGACCTCGTATACCAGGTTTTCTGCCTCGTTCAGGTGCGACCAGGCATTCGAGGGGTCGCTCTTCAATATACCACTGACAGCGCCCAATTGGGCCAGCGCTGCAAATGCCTTTTGTTTGGCACTGTCGTGCAGGTCGCGCGCCACACGGTTGCGTTCCTCGATCACGGCCAGTTCCTTGGTCTGTTCAAAGAGTTGCATATTTTCGACCGAAAGTGCCGCACGCTGTACCAAAGCAGTGTATAACCGCGCCGTATCTTCTGTGATCGCTCCGGGACGTGTAAATCCAACGTTGAAGACGCCGATGGTCTGTTCGTTTACCTTAATGGGTAGAACTAACAGGGAATGGATGCCTTCGGCAGCGATCGCAGCCCGGACGTCTGGCCTGAGCGTCTCCGGATCAAGCTCAGGAATGATAAGGGGTGCTCCCGTTTCTAGGACCTGGCCAATCGTCCCTTCCCCTTTATCGAAATGCAAAACTTTCAACGTTTCAGGCAAAAATCCATGGCTGACGCAAGGTATCACTTGCATCTGTTTCTCGTCCCATACGAAGACCGCACCCCGGTCAGCATGAAGCATTTTTACTGCCACTTCCACAATCGCCTGAAATATCTGATCAAGTGTTATGGCGCGGATGATCTTTTCGTCACCTGAATAGAGCGCCTCTATCTCTTCAGTTCGTTTCTGTAGGGCGCTAGTGCGCTCGTGAATGGTGAGTTCCAGTTGCAGATTTCGAGTTTGGATACTGTGCACACGTACGCGATAAGCCAAAAGCCCCAGGCTGATGACGGCCAGGGTAATTAATATGCGAAATGTCCACGTTTGCCAGAAGGGTGGTATGACTGTAATTTGAACGGGTCGAGCGCTTTCGTTCCATATGCCGTCATTGTTCGTGCCCATAAAGCGCAAGGTATAGGTGCCACCTGACAAGTTCGTGTATCGACCTTCCCGGCTGGTTCCTATGTAGTTCCAATCTTTGTCGAAGTCTTCCAGCTTATACGCGTATTGATTCCTGCCGGGCTCGGCAAAGCTTAAAGCTGCAATCTCAAAGGCGAAGTTGTTGTTGGGCCAGCCTACATTGACATGGCTTAAAACTTCTGCTTGTGGTAATTCCGGTTCTGGTTGCCCACCTGGGGTGAAGGACGTCAGTATTACAGGAGGAGCATAAGTGTTGTCTTTCACTTCTGAAGGGAAGAAGGCGTTTAACCCGTTGATGCCGCCGAAATACATTTTGCCATCGAACCCTTTGGCATAAGCGCCGATGTTGAATTCATTGCTCTGCAAGCCATCGCTGACGGTGTAATTGCGGAAGGTTTCTTCCTGTGGGTTGAAGCGGGAAAGGCCAAAATTGGTGCTAAGCCAGAGTTGCCCGAACTCATCTTCCAGAATGCCATAGATCACATTGTTCGGCAGTCCATCTTTTTCGGTGTAATTTCGAAACGTATCGGTTTCCGGACGATAAAGGTTAAGCCCGCCGCCAGCAGTCGCTATCCACAGGTTGTTTTTCATGTCCTGATAAATTGCCGTTATGGAATTGTCGCTCAGGCTTTGAGGATCTTCACGGTTGCGCTGGTAACGCACAAAGGTTCCTGTTTCGCGATCGAAGCGGTTCAGGCCATTATCGAATGTACCGACCCAGAGAACCCCGTCTCTGTCTTCGTAGATTGAGGTGATATTGTTGCTGCTGATGGTTTCTGGTTTGGTCAGGTTGTTTTGATAATGGGTAAATTTCCCTGTGGAAGGGTCGAGTAGATCCAGGCCACTCCCTGTCCCAATCCAAAGCAAACCTCTGCTGTCCTGAAAGATCGCCTGGACCGGCCCACCAGCCAGGCTTTCCGGGTTGGCCGGGTCATTGGTGTAATGTGTGAAGTTCACCGACGAGGGGTTTCGACGCGAGAGCGCATCCCCTGTTCCGACCCATAAGGTGCCGGTTTTGTCGACGAAGACGGAATATATTTCGTTGCCGGGCAGGCTATTTGGGTTCTCCGGGTCGTTTCGGTAATGCGTGAACAAGCCCAAGTGTGGGTTGAAGCGGTTCAGTCCGCCTCCGTATGTGCCAATCCATATATGTCCGCTTGTATCGGCGTAAATTGGGAAAATATGGTTCGCGCTCAGGCTGTTGGGATTGCTTGGCTCGTGATGGTAATAAGCAAATTTACTCTGGCCTTTGTTGAATTTGTTCAGGCCGCCACCGAAGGTTCCGATCCAA
This sequence comes from Anaerolineales bacterium, assembly GCA_016928525.1. The sequence continues at coordinate 11,504 of JAFGKO010000348.1, forward strand.
AGTACGCCGCCTCGATCTTCGTAGATCGAGAGAACAATATCGTTGTTCAGGCTGGTCGGGTCGCTGGGGTCGTTTCGGTAGTGAATAAAGCTGTTGGTCCTGGAGTTGAAGCGATCCAGGCCTTCATTGGTCCCGACCCAAAGCGTCTCCGAACGGTCTATGTACAGGCTTAGGATGGTATCACTTATCAGGCTGGAAGGTTTGAGCCTCGAATGTGTATAGTTCGTAAAGCTGATCTCACTGGGTTTGAAGCGTTGCAGGCCTTCGTAGGATGCCAGCCACAGATCTCCATTCCGGTCTTCTATTATGCTCCTTATACTTTTGCCTTTGACCGCGGAGGAGTTTTTAGGGTCATACATGTAAGAGATGAAGTTTTTTGTGGCGGAGTTGAAGCGATTTAGCCTTCCATCTTCTGTCCCTATCCACAGAATGCCCCGGCTGTCCTCGAACAGGGCCGTGATGAGATTGCTGGATATGGTTGTGGAAATATCAGGGTCGCTGTTGAATCGTTGGAACTGGCCGGTTCGGCGGTCTAGCAGGTTAAGCCCATAGTTTGTGCCAATCCATAATTCACCTTTTTTATTTTCTAGGATGGCGGTTACATTATTGCTGGATATACTTTTGGAATTTTTCGGGTCGTGCAGGTAGTAAGTGAATTTCCCTGTTGCAGGTTCGTAGCGATTCAAACCACCCTGGCGAGTACCAACCCAGATATATCCCTGGCTATCTTCGAAAAGGGACGTGACCCAGCGGTCGCTGATACTGGCGGGGTTGTTAAGGTCTGGCCGAAACACCTTGAATGTGTAGCCGTTGTAACGGTTGAGACCATCTTCTGTTCCAATCCATAAAAAACCAAATTGATCCTGTAGGATTGCAAGAACCGTGCTTTGAGAAAGTCCGTCTTCCAGTCCCAGACTTTCGAATCGCAGGGCGCCGCTCAGGTTGGGAGGTGGTTCTGCCTGGATAAACTTTTGTGGAATGGACGCGGTAGGCGTAAGCGATATTTGCGTAGGCGCGTTGACAGATCCTAAGCCATTACAGGCTGCAATGAGCAGGCCAATGGCTGAACTTATTAAACCGACCCGTGCCTTTCTGATATGCGTCCTCATTGTTCTTATATTATATGTTTATTTCGCACATCTTGTGCAAGTACAGTATAAACTGAAGCTGGGCAATGTCTTTGCATCGCTGGGACGAATTACCCTCCCCCTATGGGAGGGTTTTGTATGAAATTTCATCCCTCGCCGGGATGGTTATCAAATTATTTTTGACAGTGCCGCAGAGGGAGTTTTACTCCCGGAGAGGATGGAAGCATAACCATCCCATAGAGGGGCTGGAAACCCGATTAAAGGCTCGTGTTTTTTGATGCAATTTTCCGTAATATCAAATTGTCAAATTAAAGGTATCTGTCTCAGAGAAGTGCTTCGGATGGACTTGCTACATTTCCTTTCTTCTCCTCACGGAATAAGGAAAACGCCCGGCGACATGAGAGAAGTCAGTGTGCGGCTGATCGCTCTCACCGAAGAAGCTAGAGGCATCCGGCATTCGGGAAAACGGTCAGTGTGCGGCTGGCCGTTTTCCAAATCTGGGCACAGTGAATACATCTAAATAACTGATAGACGAATGTGCGGTTTTATTGAACAAGATTTTGCGAAGAAGGAGGTGCGCTTCACTTTGATCCAGAATACGAATTTTCCCCATTAAACCAAATAATAAGAGGAGATAAGAATGAATCGAAAAATGTTGTACACCCTTTTTAGCCTGCTCATGATCGCTGTTATTGCTTTGGGCGCTTGTGCTCCCCAGCAACAGGTTACAGAGGAACCGCAGCCGGCCATGACCGAAGAGCCAGCTGCACCAGTCGATGAACCGGCTATGACAGAAGAACCTGTTGAGCCAGCCGCGCCGATGACGGAACGCAAAGGCGGTTGGCTGGATGAGATCGATGTTTCTGTTGTTGCAGGAGATTCTGCAATTTCCCAACTTCAGGCTGGCGCAATCGATCTATATTCCTTTGGTCTGGCCTCGGATATCTATCCTGCAATCAAAGAAGCCGGCCTGCCTTATGCACAGTCTTATGGCGGGAGTTACTCGATCATGTTCAACCCCGCCGTTTTCACCGACACCACCGTCTTGAATCCATTCTCCAACCGAAAAATCCGTGAAGCAATGAACTGGTTGATCGACCGCGATTATATCAACCAGGAAATCTATGCTGGCGGCTCTTTAGCAAAGTTCTTTGCGATTACAACGCAGTTGGTGGAATACACTGCCCTGATCGATACGGCGCGTGCCTTGGAAGCCAAATACGCTTACAACCTGGATAAGGCCAAAGAAGTCATCACGGAGGAAATGACAGCCATGGGTGCAACCCAGGGCGCAGATGGAAAATGGGAATACAATGGCGCGCCGGTTTCGTTGATATTCCTGATCCGTTCTGATGGCGACGGCACGCGCAAACCGATGGGCGATTACGTGGCCAATCAGTTGGAAGAAGTTGGCTTCACGGTTGATCGCCAGTATAAGACTTCTTCGGAAGCTGCCCCAATCTGGATCGGTTCGAATGCGCCAGATGGCCTGTGGAACTTGTATACGGGCGGCTGGCTACCGTCTGGCCTGACGCGGGATGAGAAGGGACAATTCCAGCAGATGTACCTGAATAGCAGCGTCCAGGGGATTGAGCCATTCATTTCCAATGTGTCGGATCCTGAATTCCAGCAGGTTGGGGATGCCCTGAATCAGGGCGCCTTTAGCACCCTGGAAGAACGCCAGGCGATGATGGCCAAAGCGATGGAACTGTCGCTGCAAGATTCCTTGCAGGTGTGGACCATCGAACAGGTGCAATACTCGCCTTTCGACAACAACGTCCAGGTGACTTATGACCTGGGTGCCGGGATTGAAGGCACCTATATGGGCGCATATAACTGGCGCTTCAAGGACCAGGAAGGCGGTACGCTGAAAATCGGTACTGCAGACCTGTTCACTGAACCGTGGAATACGATCTCAGGCAGCAACTGGGTCTGGGATTCCAATGTGATGCGCGCCACAAGTCAGGGAACATCCCTGATCGTGGGCGGCGGCGGCTTGATGGGCGATCCCTATACCGGTCTGGCCTGGCCGCAGCGTATCGAGAGTGCCGAACTGACTTACAAGAAAGGCCTGCCGATTGCCCATAACCTGGACTGGTTGACGGTTGAAACTGCGGACCAGATCGATGTTCCGGCTGATGCCTGGGTTGATTGGGACGCTACTTTGCAGACCTTCATCACCGCGGGTGAGAAATTCCCCGAAGGAACCACTGCAAATACCAAGAGCGTTGTCACATATCCAGCGGACCTGTTCGAGACGGTGAAGTGGCACGATGGTAGCCCCATCTCTGTGGGTGACTTCGTAATGTCCGCGATCGAGCTCTTCGACCGTGGCAAGCCGGAAAGCGCTGTTTACGATGAATCGTATGTGCCCAGTTTCGAGTCGGTCCTGGTTGGCTGGAAAGGTCTGCGCATCACTTCGACCAACCCGCTGACGATTGAGTATTACTCTGACCTGTATAGCGGCGACGCTGAATTGAACATCATCCCGTTCTGGCCGATTTCCCCCACTGGTCTCTCCGGAGAAAATAGCTGGCCGGTCCTGGCCATCTCGAATCTGGCGGAAGCCAACGGCGAACTGGCTTATTCTGCTGATAAGTCCGATCTTGAACAGATCGAGCGCACCAGTTGGGTGGGCGGGCCGAGCATGGAGATCCTGGCGAAGTATCTGGAGCAAGCCGCGTCGGAATCCTACATCCCATACGAGCCGACACTCGGGCAATATGTGACCAAGGAAGAAGCCGCCGCGCGTTACGCCAACTCCCAAAAATGGTATGACGATCACGGTCATTTCTGGGTGGGCACAGGGCCATATTACCTGGATAAGGTCTTCACGACAGAGAAATCCCTGGTGTTGAAGCCCAACACGGAATTCGTGGACAAGGCCGATCGTTGGGCTTCCTTCAGCGAACCCAAGCTCGCCAGTATCCAGCTCGATGGGCCCGCGCAGGTCAAGGCCGGGGAAGAGGCGGTCTTCGATGCGATGGTCACCTTCAAGGACCAACCCTACGCACAGGCTGACATCCAATTTGTCAAATATATCTTGTACGATGCCACTGGCGCAGTAGTTGATATTGGCCTGGCTGATTTTGTTGCCGAGGGCGAATATCAGGTGACCTTGAGTGCAGAGACAACGACAAAGCTGCCGACCGGTTCGGCCAGGTTGGAAGTTGCGGTCGTTCCCATCCCTGTGGCAATTCCTGCCTTTACCTCAATCGACTTCGTAGCCATCCCGTAACCTAAATTCAACTCTAGAGACAGGGGCATCCTCATCGCCCCTGTCTCTAGAGTCCCTTGTGAGGAAACTTATGGCAGTAGTTGCCCATACCCCGGCAGAAGATTTGGGGACGAGAAAAAGTTCCCGCAGCAGCACGTTTGCACGAGTCTCTCGCTTTTTCATTGTACGTTTGTTGACGTTATTTGCTACTGTTGTGATTGGTGTTTATCTGACCATCATGATTGCAAATATGGGCGGTTATGTGGATCAAATTATGAGGGGACAAATCCGTGACACGGTTACGCAAAAGATTGGTCTCAATCCCGCCACGCAGCAGATGGACCCGGATGTGCGCAGGAAGTTGATCGAGGATTCAATCGCATTAGAAGAGAAACGCCTTGGCCTCGATATTCCTATTGCTATCAGGAATTTCCGTTACCTGTCCAATGCGCTGACATTGCGTTTGGGGCGTGCGATCAATATGACCAGTGACAGCGGCTCCAAGCAGGTCCGCCTCATCCTCCTGGAAAGATTGCCTGCTACCCTGCTCTTGATGGGCACATCCCAACTCTTTTTATTCTTCTCCAGTGTTTTCCTGGCCCTGTCCCTCTCCCGTCGCTATGGCAACTTTTGGGACAAAGTGGTGATCGCACTTTCACCCACCTCGGCGGTGCCCCCCTGGTTTTATGGTATTTTCCTGATATTGATTTTTGCAGCTCTGTTAAAAGTACTTCCCTTTGGCGGGATGGTAGACGCACCCCCACCGGAAAGTACTTTTGAGTACGCACTTAATTTATTGAAGCATTTGCTCTTACCCGCTACGTCTCTGATAATCAGCTCGTTCTTCCTTAGTATTTACAACTACAGGACATTTTTCCTGATCTATTCCAGCGAGGATTATGTGGAAATGGCAAAGGCCAAGGGACTCCCGGCTCGTGACGTGGAGCGACGTTATATCCTGCGTCCTACCTTGCCGAACATCATCACAAATTTTGCGCTCTTGATCATCGGTTTGTGGACGGGGGCGACGATCACAGAAACCGTCTTCCTGTGGCCCGGTTTGGGGCGAACGCTTTATAGGGCAATAGGCTTGTATGATATTCCAATCATTGTGGGCTCAACGATCGTTTTTGCTTATTTGCTGGCAATCACTGTGTTCCTGCTTGATTTTGTTTATGCATTAGTTGACCCCAGGGTAAAAGTGGGAAGCAATTAAGATGAACTCGCTGAAAAATTCCTTCCTGAAACTTCTTTATTACCCTTCGGCGTTGATGGGCATACTGGTCGTTTTGCTCCTGGTCTTTACTGCTGTGTATGCTATGGCCAAGATCCCATACAACGAGGCGATCCGCCTTTGGCGAGGCGGCGAAGAGGTCTGGTATCAGAATCCAAAGTTTGCTCCGCCTGCCTGGATCAATCTCTTTTCCAACAAGAAATACTCAGAGTCTTTTGCAGTTAGAACCAGCGATGGCAGCATGGAAAAAACGGTGACCCAGGAGTCGCCCGAGATTGCCACGCTCATGATGTCCCATCAGTTTGATTTTGTTTATGACGCCTATCCTCAGGAAATGATCCTTTATGTGACTTCGAACTACCAGGAAAAACAACCGTTCATTTCTGTTGAGTGGCTGACTCCTGACGGGAGGAACATCAGGATCACCAATCTCAGCATTGCTAAAAAACAGACCTATCGTTTTTCACAAGATGCCAAGTTGATGACTCGCCTGAAAACCGAGGATGTCATCCCGGTACTATTCTCGTTTCCCGATACAAATACCCCTCAAAAAGGGCAGTACCAACTATCGATCACGGGTACAACATTCGAACCTGAATCCGATATCAGCGTAGAGCTTGTAGTCCACGGGCAGGTCTATGGCCTGGCCGGCACAGACCAGGCGCGTCGTGACCTGGTCGTGCCGTTGCTGTGGGGCGCGCCGGTGGCGCTGGCCTTTGGCTTGCTGGCCTCTCTCGGCACTCTGGTGTTGACGATGGTCATTGCAGCAGTCGGCACCTGGTATGGCGGTTGGGTGGATGAAGTGATCCAGCGTATTACTGAGGTCAATCTGGTCTTGCCGTTCCTGTCCATTTTGATCATGGTTGGCACATTCTTTTCGCGTAGCATCTGGGTCATCCTGGGTGTGACGATTTTACTGAGCATCTTTACGGGTTCCATCAAGGCCTACCGCTCCATTTTCTTGCAAGTCAAAGAATCCGGCTATATCGAGGCGGCGCGCGCGTATGGAGCCAGCAATATGCGTATCATTTTCGTGTATCTGATCCCGCGTATGATCCCCCTGCTCATTCCGGGACTGGTCTCCTCTGTGCCTGCGTTCGTGTTCTTGGAAGCCTCGCTGGCAGTGCTAGGACTGGGCGACCCCGTCCTGCCGACCTGGGGCAAGATCATCCAGGATGCGAACGACAACGGCGCGCTCTACCGCGGCTACTACTACTGGATTCTGGAGCCTGCTGCGTTATTAATGGTCACCGGCCTGGGCTTTGCCATGCTCGGCTTTGCCCTCGACCGCATCTTTAATCCCAAGTTGAGGGACCTATGAACACATCGTCACAAAGACTCCTTCACGTGGAAAATCTGGTTCTGCACTTCAAAACTGCGCATGGCACGGTGCAGGCCGTGGATGGCGTGAACTTTGATTTGGATGTCAACCGCGCCGTGGTGATCCTGGGCGAATCCGGTTGCGGGAAAAGCTCGCTGGCCAAAGCCATCCTGCGCCTGCTGCCGCGCAACGTGGAAAAGTATTCAGGCGAAGTCTACTTGCAGGGACAGAATGTGATGGCCCTGGATGAGGAAGAATTCCGGCATAACGTGCGCTGGGCGGGCATGTCGCTCGTGCCACAGGCCGCCATGAACGCGCTCAACCCGGTGCTGCGTGTCGGCGACCAGGTGGCGGAACCCGCCATGATCCACCTGGG
>JAFGKO010000349.1 GCA_016928525.1 Anaerolineales bacterium
AATCGTTCTCGCTCTACTGCCAGCCGCCTGAGACACAGACATCGTAAAATTGTAAAGGTTCAGACTTAATTTGACATTGTCGAACTATGACAAATTTCTCGCCGTAGACCACATCAACTTCGCCGTGAAGCAGGGCGAGATATTTGGATTCCTCGGGCCAAACGGCGCCGGGAAGACCACCACCCAGCGCATGTTGACCACGCTGCTTACGCCGACCGAGGGCCGTATCCTGATCAACGGGCATGACCTGTCCCATGACGCTTACCCGGCAAAACGCCAGGTTGGCCTGGTTCCCGAGGAATCCAACGTCTACACCGAATTGAGCGCCTGGGACAACCTGATGTTCACCGCCAGCATCTATCTTGTGCCGCGCGGCGAGCGGGCCAAACGCGCCCAGGAACTGCTGGAAACCTTCGGCCTGTGGGAAAAACGTACTGTCAAAGCCGAGAACTTCTCCAAAGGTATGCGCCGCCGCTTGAGCATTGCCATGGCCATCATTCACAAACCGTCCCTGCTTTTCCTCGACGAACCTACGCCCGGGTTGGACGCGCAAAGCATCCGTGCTATCTGGGATTTGATCCGCCGTATGAACGCGGAAGGCACGACGGTGTTCATTACCACTCACCAGATCGAGGAAGCTAACCAGTTATGCGACCGCGTGGCGATCATCTCGCACGGGAAAATTGCCGCCATTGACACACCCGAACGCCTGAAAGCAGATTTCCGTCGCGTGCAGTCGGTGGAAGTAGCGTTGGAACCTTCCGAAGGTTCAGAACCTTCGGAAGATTTACCAGAGCTGGCATCCCTGCCCGGGGTGACGACTCAGGTCAAGGTCGGAGACAAGCTGCGTCTGTACACCGAAGATCCGTCGGCGTTGCTGCCGCGCATCATCCAGTACGCAGAGTCTCAAAACTTGCGTATCGTCAGTCTGAACACGCTCAGTCCCAGTTTGGAGGATGTCTTTCTTGAGATCACAGGCGGGCAGGTGGGTGTAACAGCAAACGAATCCGAAGAAAAGCCCGCCAAACGCGGAATGGGAGGTCGCAAATGAACATCGAACGCATCAAAAATGAACTGGCGCAAGCCTGGACAGTGGCCGTTAAGGATGTGCGCGTGTATTACCTGCGTCCCGGCATGATCATGTTCGGCTTCCTGATGCCGTTCTTCATGTTCTTCTCGTTCTCGGTGCGGCGGGAATTGGGAGCAGCGGAAGGAGTGGCGCGTCTGCTGGCCCTGGCGGTCTTCTTCACAGCCGGGGCGGCGGGGCCGTTCATCATCCCGACCGAGCGGCGCATCGGCACGTATGACCGCCTGCTGGCTGCGCCCATGTCCCTGCTGACGCTGCTGCTCGGCAAGACGGCAGTCGGAGCGTTCTTTGCTGTAGCAGTCTCAATTGTGGCCTTGCTGGCGGGACTGCTGTTCTTCGGGGCGACCATCCTCCAGCCAGGACTGCTCGCGGCGGGCATTTTACTTGGGGCGTTCTCCTTCTCGACCCTGGGGCTGGCTTTCGGCTCTATGCCCACCACCAACCCGGGCGATGTGCAAATGCCCAGCACGCTGCTGCGTTGGGGCTTGCTCTTTATCAGCGGTGTGTTCATCCCCCTGGGCGAAATGGCACCTGTGGCGCGGGCGATTGCCTATCTCTCCCCGCTGACCTATGCCCAGGACGTGATGAACCATGCTGTTTTAGGAAAAGGCCTGATCGACCCCTGGCTTGACCTGGCCGTGCTGGCCTTGAGTGGCGTATTGTTTCTGTGGCCCTCCATCAAGATGCACCAGCGGGCGCGGGTGTTGGGACGGTAAGAAAAGTTGCTAAAGCAAACCCGGTACCAGTCGGCCCTGGTACCGGGTTGCTAAGGAGAGAATGCTTGATTCGGGTAAATCTTGTAACAAGCTTATTCTAGGACCCTGACCGTAACGAGCCCATCAACTTTGCCTGCGTTCTCTAATAGGTACAGTGCGGCGTCGTTCCATTCTTTGATGAACTTTGCGGCCTCTTCCGGGGAAGCCGTGCCAGAGGCCAGTTTACCTCCGGGTTCAGTTAAAACTTTTTCGTTGATCGGGGGCTGGACCAGGGCAATATTCCATGAAACTGCCACGCTTTTGCCTGTATCCGTACGAGTGAAGATCCACTCCATTTTTGGCGGGGCTGTGCCGACCGGTTCCTCGGTATAAACCATTTTGTTTCTGCGGACGGTCAGCGGGTTGCCCTTCGCAAAGATCGACCCGGAAAAACCGGTCTTAGGGGATGCGCCGGTGATGTAGGCCATCACTTCGCCAAAGACACCGATGTTCCATTCGTCTTCCGCGCCGGGCGCCTGAATTGCAATTTGGCCGCGAACCGGAACCTCTCCGTCAGGATAGAGCTGTTCCAGCGACAGGCGTGTCATTGTCCAGGCGGCCGCTACAACCATACAAGAATGCCCCGATAACTTGGCGGCTTCCTCATAATAATAGGGCATTGGCTCATCGGTTTGCCCGAGCATCTCGATGAGCGGATCGCGCATCATGATGGGCGGAACCTGCTCGATATATGCATAGTTCCATTTTTCCCCGTTGTCGAACTGGGTTTGCACCGGTTCGGCTGCAACAGGTTGAGCGGGTGCAGCGGGGCTGCATGCTGTCATAAGCATCGCTGCGGTCGCCAACAGCGCAAAAACATAATACAGCTTCTTCATCTTCTTTCTCCTTCTTTAGAGGTTTCGGCTGTAATTGAATGAAAAACTTCTTCACGACAACCGTGTAATATATACAAGTGCAGAGTATCACAAATAAGTGGCGTAAGAATTGACATAAGTTAAGTTTCAGTAGAAAATCGCCGGCTGACATTGTCAGCACGCTGGTTCATGCGAATATCCATGACGCGATAATAGCTTTGCTTTCAAAGTGAAGGGAAAAAACAGAGACGCTCAAAAAAGAGCGCCTCTGTTTGATGGCAAACAGCGTTGCTTATTTGCTTTTATTCTGCGGTTTCAGCGACCAGGCGCTGCTTGAAGAATGGGATCAAGAACATCACGACCAAGCTCAGCCCCATCAATGCGCCATACAGATAGTCGTTGGTGGCGTGGCGCACGTAGTGAGTGGCGCCGCTGGCGACAATGGTCACCAGGCCGCCGATCAGGCCGGCATACCAGCCCGACATTTTCTTCTGTCCCAGCAGGTAAATGGCGGCGATGCACAGCGCCATGCCGACCCACAAAGCCAGCCAGCCAAAATAAGTGATAGCAATGCCCTCGGCAAACTTCGGACGGCCCGGATGCCCGAACAGGATGCGGAAGGCGGCATGACCGTTGGCAAAGTTTTCGGCGGCAGTCACACCCAGCATCAGAAAGACCAGGAACTCCACCACTTTCTGGGGCAGGTCCACTTTTTCAGCCAGGAGAATGGCAAAATACGGGAGCAGGCCAATGGTCATGATGATGACCGCTGGCGGGAACCCGCCCTCGACGCTGCCGACAAAGTTCATCCAGGGTACGATCATGTAAGCGCCACCCATGGATGGAATGGCCAGACACAGTAGGGCCAGACCGCGCGTCCATCTTTCTCCGCGATATAATGGAAGCGCGATGACAAGCAGAACCAGCCCGGCGACCACTGAAAGCGTGCCCCAGAAGGGATAGAAGAAACTGACCAGCCACACGGTATAGGACAACAACGGCGCTTGCGGGTTGCCCTCTGCGGTGAACTTCTCGATGCGCTGCTGCTGGTACGTGACGATCGGATTGACCATATCAAAACTGATGAAGGGCACCCACACGATCATCAAGATGGCAGCCAGCACTACCAGGCTGACCACTGCGAGACGGGTGTTACGAGGTGTTTGAAGTAGCATGTCTGACTCCTTGAACTTAGATATGATTGAATTTCGTGAAAGAATTCACCATCAATATACCTATATTCGTAGTTTAAAGCCTTGACATAAGTCAAGAAATACGTTTTTATAGTATCGTCTCAATAAATCGGGGCACAACACCCCACCTACCCTTCTTTTTGAAAAGATACTTTTGGTGTACAAATGGACGATACCCTGAAACGCCTCGTTGAAAAATTAAGTCGGGCTGAAGTATTCAGTCACTTAACTGAGGAAGAGCGCCTGGAATTGGCCGGGATGGCCCTGCGCAAGTCGCTGAAAAAGGGGGACGTAATTTGTTTCCAGGGGGACGATTGCCGCTTTGTGCTGTATATTGCGAGTGGAACGTTGCGTTCGGTGATCGGCGCGCCGGATGGCAGGGAGTATGTCGTCTCAACCTGGGAGGCCGGGGAGGAATTTTGGAGCCACACTTTATTGGATGGCGAGCCGATGCCCTCGACGTTGGAGGCAATCACGGCTACCGTTATTTACCGGTGGCCGGGTGAGCAGACGTTGGAATTGCTTCTTTCCAACCATGCCGCCACGCGCGCGCTCATTCGCCGCCAGACCCAGTTGATCCGTAAGCGTAGGGAAAGCATCTACAACCTGGCCTTTAATCCGGTTGCCAGCCGCCTGGCAAAACTGGTCGTCGACAAATTCATCAATGCGGAAGGACCGACCGTCCAGCGAGATTTGACCTTGGAGGAAATGGCCTCCATGGTCGCTACCTCGCCGGAAGTCATTTGCCGGGTGCTCTACCAATTCCAGGCTGAAGGTTTATTGAAAGTCAATCGCGCCAGCATTACCCTGCACGACCGCGAAAGGCTGGAAAAATTGATTATCAAGGATTAGCGAGCATAACATGTCAAACGAACAATCATTCCTTGTCGGGTATGAAATTTTTACATCCCTGGATGCAACTCAAAGGACTACTTTTCAAAAAGAAGCCATATCGCGTTCTTACCCAAAAGGCGCTTTTATCACGCAGTATGGCGATATCTGGCCTTACCTGTTCATTCTCACCAGGGGGCAGGTCAATGCGATCAAGGAATCCAGTGAGGGACGCAGCCTGAGCATAGCGACATTCAAACCTGGGGATATTTTTTGGGGCCTGGCGTTTTTCCATGAAGAAGCCCCCATGCCGGTGACATTGGAAACGACCGAAGAAACCAGTCTCTTTTTGTGGCCCCGTGAGCGCGTCTTGCCGGTCATCTTACAGAATGGTCAGTTTTCCTGGGAATTAAGCCGCCTGATGGTGAAGCTTATGCTGCGGGCCAGTGCCATTGTCGATGAACTGGCCTTCCAGCCAGTGGCAGGCCGGGTTGCGCGTTTGCTGCTCGAGAATTTCCCGTCTGACCAGGATTCCGCGCCCCGCCACCTGACGCTGGACGAAATGGCCGCCCGGGTTGGCACCACCCGCGAGATGGTTTGCCGCGTCCTGTATCGTTTCGCGGAACAGGGGGCGATCCAAATCAACCGCACCGAATTTATTTTTACTGATCGAAGTCTGCTGGAAGAACACACCCGCCGGGGTTAGCCTGGCAGACCGAAATCGCGGCGTAGCAAATCATCCGTCGTTTCGCGTTGTTGGATGAGTTGTACCCGTCCATGTTCCAGCCACACCACCGCTGGCCGCCGCGCCCCGTTGTAATTGCTGGACATACTTAACTGGTACGCGCCGCTCATTGGGATGGCGATCAATTCCCCTTCTTCGACTTTCGGCATTGGTAGATCTTCAATGAGGACATCGCCGGATTCGCAATATGGTCCTGCAATGTGAACTCTCTCGCTTCTATCCCGGTTCGGGCCTGCTACCGTTAAAGCGGAATATCTTGCCCTGTAGAGCGCGTGCCGCGGATTATCGGCCAGGCCACCGTCTGCCAGCAGCCAGGTACGGCCCGCCTGTCTTTTCACTGTAAGGACACTATAGATTGCTACGCCTGCTCGTGCCACGATGCTGCGTCCCGGTTCGATGTGCAGATGAGGTAAGTTTAGCCCGAGTTGCTCACAGGTTTCCACAGTGGTTTCGGAAATTAACTCGATATACGCTTCGATCTCCGGTTGTGGAAGGTCATCTTCATGGTAGGCCACGCCCCAGCCGCCGCCGGGCGAGAAGTGCCAGTCGCTGGAAAAGCCGATTTGCCTAGCAAAATCGAGCGCTAGTTCGATGGCCGGTTTGAGCGGGGCAGGATCGCGGAACTGCGAGCCCTGGTGGAAATGTAGCCCGTTCAAAGGCAGGCCTTTTTCTTTACAATATAGGGCTGCTTCCATGATTTCTTCCCCGTCCATGCCGAATTTGCTATTATGTTGCCCGGTCTGCGTGTAGGCATGAGTTGTGACGGCTAGTCCAGGTTGCAGGCGCAGCCATAAGTTTGGGAATTGGGAATCGGTGTTTGGGAATTTACCGGCCAGCCGATTTAATTCGCCCAGGTTATCGACAACAATCGTGCCCGCATATTTCACCGTAGCCTCCAAGTCTTCATCCGACTTGTTGACGCCGTGCACGAGAAGGCTTTCGCGTGAAACGCTGCCGGCTTTAGCAATTGCGATTTCACCCTCACCGGTGCAGTCCAGCCACAGGTTATGGGCGCGAGTCCATTGCGCGATGGCCGTACTTAGATAGGCTTTCCCGGCATAGGTAACGGAGGCGGGTCCAGGGTAGTGAGAAGCGAGATAACGCTTGTAGTTGGTAACGGCGCTATCCATCGTTGCCCGGTCATATAAGTAGAGCGGGGTGCCATACTGCTCTGCAAGAAACGCTAAATCCTGGCCGGCTATAGTCAGGGTATCGTCTTCGATTTTGGTTGTGTCGGGAAAAAGGTACAGGCGGTTCATTCCTCGCCGAAGAACAAATCCCACCAGAGCTGCCAGTTTGGTTTGGGAGTTGGAATAGGGGTAGGTTCGATGTTCGTTAGCACAGGCTCGCCCTCATCCCCCAGGATGCTGACCGGATGGTCCCCTTCTTGAATCATGTGCCCTTCGCTGCGCGCTTGTTCCTCGACGATCTGGTCAGAGCTGGCATTGGAAACCTGGGTTTCCAATGCGACCCTGGTCAATGAGACTTGTGTTGCTTCCGCACGAGTGATAACGGCCTGGCGATTGAGGCGGTCAAGTTTTTCCAGGCGCGAGTTGAAATCTACAATTATGACGACCAGGAATAAAACTCCTGCAATTACAGCCACGCGACGCCAGTCGATGGGTAGGTGTTTCATGGACTTATCTTACCCTCTGTTGCAAAGGTTGGCAAGAAGCAAAGCCTCTGGTACAATTCGCCGCCGAGCGTTGTACCCTTCGCTCAAATACTGCCGCGCTTTGTGGCAAAACTATCCCCAGAAAGGGCTTGAATGAAATGAAAGTAATGCTGGTTAAGGACGTTTACAAATTAGGCCGCGCAGGCGACGTGAAGAGGGTCGCCGATGGGTATGGCCGCAATTTTCTTATCCCCCAGGGATTGGCCGTGTTGGCTACCCCCGGCGCGTTGAAGCAGGTTGAACGCATCCGTTCGCAGGCACAGATCCGCCGTGCGGAGCAGAACCAGGAACTCAAAGGCCTGGCGGATGAAATCACTGGCGTTGTGTTGACCTTCGCTGCCAAAGCCGGTGAGACTGGCAAACTATACGGCTCGATCACCACGCAGAATGTGGCTGACGCTTTGCAGGGGAAGACCCGTTACGAGGTCAAGCGCCACCAGATCGATATGCAGCCCATCCGCAACCTGGGTGAGTTCACCGCCAATGTTCGCCTGACCATGGACCTGGTGCCTGAGATCAAGATCATAGTCCATCGTGAGGGCGAGGTCGCGGAAGATATTGCACGAGCAGAAAAACCTGCTGTGGAAAGAGCCCTGGTTGCCGAAGCGGTTGTGGAGGAAGCTCCTGCTGTGGAAGAGACGATAACAGAGGAAGAAGCGCCTGCCATGGAAGAGTTTCAGGTTAGCGAAAGCGAAGAAACCGCTGCGGACGAAGCTTCTGAAGTAGTCGAAGAATAATTTCTAAAACACTTGGACATCATCACCGGTTTATCCCGATGTTTGGGGGGCCGGTGATGTTGTGTTAAGCAGTAAAATAGTTCTAGCATGACAGAAACTATTGGGCAACGACTCAAAAAAGCGCGCGAATTCCGCCACCTGACCCTTGAGAAGGCTGCGGAGGCCACGCGAATCCGAATGCAATACTTGCAGGCCCTGGAATCCGACGATTTTTCTGCCATGCTGTCCCCGGTGCAGGCGCGCGGTTTTTTGCGAAATTATGCCCAGTATCTGGATCTCGACCTCGATCAAATGGTCGAGGAGTTGCGTGCCGGACATCCGGAGTCTGAGGCGGAAGTGTTTTTTGAAGGGGAAAAAACAAAACTAGCGCCGGAACCGGAAGCACCAGAGCCCGAAGTTGAAGCGGAGGAACCACAAGAAGAATCGTCAACAGAACCATTCTGGCAGACGTGGCTGAAGCGTGTCAAGCGCGAAGTAGGGGAAGCGGATGAAGAGTCTGTATCCCAACCGGATCCTTCGACAGCCCTTCGACAAGCTCAGGGCAGCGAATCGGGACGAAGCCCGGAGCCTGCCACCGTTTCGGAGCCGGATTCAATTCTCGAAACGGATGCAAGCCAGGGCGTCGAGAAGGAAGCGACCGGGGAAGAAGCCGAAGCTGAGATTAGGATTAAGGCCAAGCCGTCATTCCTGGAATGGGCCAATATTCGTGTTGCCCGTAAAGGGACAGATATACCGACTACGACGGTATTAGATCGTGAGCCGCCCGAACCAGAGCCTGAACCCCAATCCAAAACCTCTGCTGAATCCCCACTTTCGTCGCAGGAAATCATCAATGAAATTGGCCTGCAATTGCGCTTGCGACGCGAGATGCTCAGCCTGACGCTGGATGAAATCGAACGGCATACGCGCATGCGTGCGCAGTTCATGGAAGCGCTGGAAAAAGGCAATTTCGACGAATTGCCCTCGCCCGTGCAGACACGCGGCATGCTCACCAACTATGCCAGCTTTTTGGACCTGGATGTTGACGCCTTGCTATTGCGCTTTGCCGATGCGCTTCAGGCGCGCCATCGAGAACGGCACCCTGAAACACCTGCCCGGCGACGTGGGCAACCTAACATCCCGGAAAGCTTGCCAGCGTTGCGCAGCTATATTGCAGGCGATCTGGTCTTTGGCATTGGGATGGTGTTGTTGCTGATTGTATTCTCCGTTTGGGGAATTTCGAGAGTGATCGCATTGCAATCCGAACAAGAGGCGGAAGTGCAGGCCGAAGCGACCGCACCCTCCATCTCCGAAGCGCTGATCGGCACGCCAGTGGAAACGGTTATATCAGAAGTGACACTCATCCCCGCTGAGGATACGCCGATACCGGGTCTGCCCGAAGGGACGGTTGAGATCCTAACCCAGGCTGTCAACGTGAATGTACAGGTCAATATTGTGGCAATCGAGCGTGCATATTTACGTGTGATTGTGGATGGCGAAGTCGCCTTTAATGGCCGCACAATCCCCGGTAATGTTTACCCGTTCGATGCTGAACAAAGCATAGAGGTCTTGGCGGGGAATGGCGCTGCATTGCGTGTAGTATATAATCAACGGGACATGGGATTGTTGGGCGGCTTCGGGCAAGTTGCCAGTTTCATTTATACGATAGATGAAATCCTGGTACCGACCCCGGAGGTGCCGCCCACAGCAACTCTGACACCTTTTATTTCGCCAACGCCGTCGATTACACCCTCCCCGACCATTGCGCCTACTGGAACGCCCTGAAATGATTTATGATAGCAGATTGAAACGAATCATTAGCGGTATAAAATGACAAAAACAAACGTATTCCACCTTGTTTCCCTGGGTTGTGCGAAAAATACGGTCGACTCTGATTCGATGGCGCAATTGCTCATGCGTGATGGCTATCGGGGCACAGATGACCCCCAAAAAGCCAACGTGCTGATCGTCAATACCTGCGGCTTCATCGGCCCGGCCAAAGACGAATCCTTTGAAATGTTGCGTGAACTGGCTGAGATCAAACGGGACGGACAACTGCTTATTGCGGCGGGTTGCCTGACCCAGCGCTACGGCGCGGAAGTGGCCCAAAAAGTTCCGGGCATCGATGGCGTGCTCGGCACTCGTCGCTGGATGGACATCGTTCAGGTGGTGCGTGAATTGCGCACCACAGCTCACCCTGAGCCGCTCTATCATTTGCCGGGCGAAGCTGTAACCGTTGGCACTGACGAGCAAAATACCTTGCGTGCCAGTGTGGCCGGCGCAAGCGCATATCTCAAGGTGGCGGATGGCTGCCGCCGTCCGTGCGCATTCTGCGCCATCCCGCTTATCAAAGGTACGGCAGTCAGCCGCCCAGTGGAGACCATCCTCGATGAAGCCCGCCGCCTGCGGGACACAGGCGTACATGAGTTGGTCCTGATCGCGCAGGACACCACTGATTATGGTCACGACCTGGGGATGAAAGATGGTCTTGCCTTTCTGCTTGAGCAACTGACCGAAGCTGTTCCCGATTTAAACTGGATTCGTATCATGTACGCTTATCCCGGCTACGTCACCGACCGGCTGATTGATGTGATAGCGGGCCGGGAGCAGATCCTGCCTTACCTCGATATGCCGTTGCAACACGCGCACCCTAAGACGCTCTATCGCATGAAGCGCCCCTCCAACATCGATTGGGTGCATAGGACACTGGGCAAGATGCGCGCTAAAATTCCAGACTTATCCATCCGCACTACCTTCATCGTCGGCTACCCCGGCGAATCGGACGAAGAGTACCAGGCGCTGGTGGACTTCGTGGACGAAATCCGCTTCGACCGCGTGGGGACGTTCCAGTTCTCGTTTGAAGAAGGGACGACTTCCGCGCCGCTCGGCGACCCCGTGCCTGCTGCCGTCAAACAAGCACGCTTCGAGCGCCTGATGGAACTCCAGCAGGGCATCTCGATGCAGATCAACCAGTCCTATGTGGGCAAGACGTTGGATGTGCTGGTCGAGGGTTTCGATAACGGCATCTCTGTCGGCAGAAGTTATCGGGACGCACCCGAGATCGATGGTCTTGTCTTTATCGAGGGCAAGCTCGAACTGGGTCAGATCGTCTCGGTCCGTATTACGGGAGCGATGGCCTACGACCTGACTGGCGTCCCGGCTGCGCAGGAGCCCATCAAACTATAGTTTGTTGCTTCTGCATATTTAGACGTTCAAATCAACAGGCACACCGAAATCAACCGGTGTGCCTGTAAATTTTCAATAAAACGGGGTGTGGGGTGTTTCGGAAAAGTCACGCCCGTCCAAAATACCCCACTTCCCCCATATTTTTAAGATGATACTTGTGCCTGACGTTTACGCTGCTCTCGCAAAAGCCGTTGCCGCAAGAATTAGAATGGAGAGAGCAATGTTCAAGCGTAACAGCAGGGTTTCCCGCTTTTGCAGGCGCTTGACTTCTGCTTCGTCTGCTTGTCCCTTTTCAATGCGCATCAAACCGCGACGAATGGCTGGCAGCACTTCCCATGTCTGGATCGCGCTGACGACGATCATCAGGATGACGAACGTATGTTTGGTCAGGATTGCCAGCGACCATTGTCCACTCGTGGAAAGGAAACCATTGTAATGCGGGTTGACGCTTAGCTGGAACAGTCCCGTCGCGATCAGGATCGCCAGGCTGAACCAGGCCAACGGTTCCAATCGGCGTTGTATGCCTTCGATGAAAGCCAATTGGTCAGCAGGTTTTAGCACGCGTTTGGCTACTGGCAAAACGAGAATGGCGATCGCAGCCAACCCGCCCAGCCAGGCGACGGTGGCCAACATGTGCAGCCAGAAAACCAGCGCTATCGCCCAGGTTGGCGGGGTTGCGAGCATGGATTACGGTTATGGTAACTCTGCTGTTGGCGGCACTTCAGTGGTCGGTGGGACCTCTGTTGTTGGTGGCGCTTCTGTCGTTGCCACCGGGATTTCAGCCGTCACTGCCGGTGTGTCTGTCACGACCGGGATGATTTCCGTGGGCGGATAGCAAGCCAGGTAAGCTTGGTTGGCTCTTCCGGCAACCTCAGCATCGAGTTGGCCGGCAGCCTGGGCGGCCTGGTATTGCTCATAGGCTTCACAATACTGTTCTTCACCGTATAATTGATCCCCGTAGCTCATCGCTGCAATCCGGTAACGCTCCGTGGCGGTCATGGTGCCATCCCAGATACCTGAGCCGTTCAACTGGGCAAAGTACTCTGCGGTAAGTTTCCAGTCCAATTCCCAAAAGCTGGCGGCGGTAATGTAAAAACGTGCGTTATCCCGTAGGACGTGAGCCACATTATCCAGGGGCGCAAAGCGTTCGGCTAGCGTCAACTCGTAGATGCCCCCTTCCAGGTTGCCAGCTTGGATGAAATCCACGCCAAGGTTGCGCAGCGCAAAATAGTACATGCCGTCCACTTCGACTGTGTGGAAAGCGGCATCTTTCCGGCGCAGGGTGTCCAGAACCACCAAAGCGTTCTGCCATTGACCGGCAGCGACCAATTGCTTCGCCTGTGCGAGCAAGCCTTCGTAATTTGTATCGTCTACGATCAATTCAGGGGTGGGGGAGACCACGGGGGTAGCGGTTGGTACAGTGGACAGGACCATCACCTCGGTCAATTTATCCATCGCACCAGGGAAGGATGGGTTGATGCCGATGATATATTCCAGGCGTGTTTTAGCCGCGTTGTAATTGCCAAATTGGATGTCTACCAGGGCGCGTGAGAACTGGTCGCTCAATTGTTGGGCGACCAATTCTTCTTGTGCTCTCTCACGTATCCCAATTCCGCTCCGGTATCCGCCAAATACGCCCAGGCCGATGATGAGCAGGAAAATGAGAATATTCAGGAGAAAACTTCCTATACGCCCTGCTAATTTCCTTTTTGGCCTGGGTTTGATTTCTTGTGTGGATTCTTCCGGTTCCTGGGCAGGATCCTGATTTTGTGTATTAACAGGCTGTGTCGCCTTAGTAGGCTGAGTGTTATCGATGGTTTCAGACATGGGGCGAATTATACCGCAGCGTTACAGATTGAACAGCAAGCGGACTTCATTCCAGATGATAGGTAGTACGATCAAGCCACCAGCGGTGATCCCGATCAATGCGGTGAGGATGGCCCCACCTGGGAGCATCAGGGCCAGGCTGTAAGCTGCTGAGGCTCCGATCAGGCTGGCGACCAGCCCCTTGAACAGGGACCCGCGTACCATCGTCCGTTCGGGCAGTCGCTTGTTGAGCCACACAAACAAGACCACGGCTTCAACTGTGACGGCGATTTCTGCGAAAGCGATGGCCGGCGCGCCGATCTCCGGGAAAAGGAGTATGGCTGAAACGCCGATCCCCAGATAAACAACCAGCCGAATCAGAACGCTCCATACGGGTGGCCAGGGCTCCTGACGAGCATAGAATGCCCGTACCAGGGTTTCCTGCACGGCGTAACCGGCCAGGGTCAGCAGGTAAACGCGCGCTGTCCAGGTCAGCAGGGTGGAACTGGCTTCGTCGAAGCCGAAGACGCCGCGCACCAACGGATGCAAACCTGCGGCCATCACGGCTGCAACCGGCAGGGTTAACGAGATCAATATTCGCAGCGCCTTTTCGACCGTTTGACGGAAGCCGGCCCAATCTTGTCCCGCTGCGAATTCCGAAAGCGTCGGCAGGATGGCGATGGCGATGGCCGTCCCGATCAACGTCTCGGGTACCTGCATGATCATCCAGCCGTAGGTCAGCGAAGTGACTGCGCCCACCTGCCCGGTGCGCGAGGCCAGGTTGTCGCGCGCAATCACGATCAGTTGGATGCCGCCCATGGTCAGCAGGCGCGGTCCCATCAATTTGAGCGCAGAGAGCAGCCCGATGTCGCGCAGGTCGAGCGAGGGCGTCCAGCGAAACCTGTACTTGATCATGGCCGGGACCTGGATGAGCAGGTGCATGAATGCGCCCAGAATGACGCCATAGACCAGCCCGTGGATGCCGTAGCGCGGCGTGAAGTACAACGCGCCGATGATCTGCCCAACATTGTACAGGATGGGTGCCATGGCAGGCAGCAGGAAATGCTGGTTGGCCTGTAGGCTGGCCATGACCAGGCCGCTGATAGAGAAGATGATGGTGGCGATCAGGTTCAGGCGCATCAGTTCGGCCATCAGTTGGCGTTGTTCCAGGCCAAAGCCGGGAGCGATGCCTAGCTCTGCATCCACAATCTGCTGGGCAAAGATGGCGATGATAATCGCTGCAAAAGCTGTGGCCGTGAAAGCCAGGTTGGCGACGCGCGAGAATAAGTCCCAGGCAGCGGCGCGGCCTTTTTTCGTCAGGTATTCGCTCATCAGCGGGATGAAGGCCATCGCCAGCGCGCCGCCGGAGATGAGCGCGAAGAGCACGTCTGGCAGGTTGTTGGCCGCGTTGAAGGTGTCCAGCAGGTGGATCGAGTCGCGGTATTGGCGCGAGATGATGCCGGTGCGCACGAACGCGAGCACTTTATCGAGGCCGAAAAAGAAGCCGATCAACAGGGAGGTGCGGCCCAGGAAGGAGATTTTTTTCATAATTGGTTATGTCATTGCGAGGGGCGCTCCTTGCCCCGTGGCAATCTCCTCACCTTTGGGAGATTGCTTCGTCGGCCTGCGGCCTTCTCGCAATGACATCGACTAATGGTGATGCTCAGCCGGCGCGCCAAAGTTCTCTGCGCCGGGCAATTTCCCGGCCAGGTTGGCGGGTTTGTGGATGAGAACTGGCAGACATTGCGGGCAGATGTAAATTTCGTTGCTTTGATATTTGATGGTCAATAGAGGTTTTTCTTGTTCGCTTGCATTGCAGTTCAAGCAGGCAGTCATTTGCGGTCTCCTTTAATGAAATGAACACAGATTGTACCTGAATCTGTGCTCATCCACGATTATCTGAGAAAGGTTCTCCAGGATTTCCCGGGTATCTACCGCGGAAATTCTCAAAGAGCCAAAATTATTAGAGTGTTGCTTTTATGATGCCGCCGTCTACTGGCATAGCGACACCATGGACAAATGAAGCTGCTGGTGAAACCAGAAAGGCCGCTACGTTTGCAAATTCATCGGGTTTCCCCATCCTTCCCAAGGGGATTTCGGCCGCTTGCTTGGCAGATTCTTCCTCGATCGTTGTGTAATTGTTCTTGGCGCGAAAAGCCATCAATTCGCCCACGCGCTCGGTTTCCGTCCAGCCTGGCATGATCGAGTTGAAGCGGATGCCATCCTTGCCTAGTTCCAGCGCCAGCGACTTGGTCAATCCTACCGTTGCGGCGCGGATGCTGTTCGAGAGCACCAGGTTGAGCATGGGTTCCTTGACCACGTACGAAGTGACGGTCAACACACTTGGCGAAGACGATTTTCTCAGGTGTGGCAGCGCGGCTCGAATCAAACGGACATGGCTCATAAAGGATAGGTCCACCGCCTTCTGCCAGGTCAATTCATCGAACGACTCGAAGGGGCCGGCAGGAGGCCCGCCTGTATTCGTGACGAGAATGTCGAGCCCGCCCAACCTCTCGACCGCCGCCGTGACCAGTTTCCCCGCAATGTCAGCAGCGCTCACGTCTCCTGCCAGACCGACGACCTGCGCGCCGGTTTCAGAGGCGATTTTTTCCGCCGCAGCCTTGACCTTGCCCTCGTCGCGGCTGTTAACGGCCACCAAGCAGCCTTCACGCGCCAATGTCAAAGCGGTGGCAAACCCAAGTCCGCGTGACGCGCCGGTAACCAGGGCAACTTTCCCTTTGAGTTGTAAATCCATAGTGTGCTCCTTTTTTATATATCCTTTCAAAAAGATGCGGGCGGGTGGAGTTATCCAACACCCTGCATTGTTGAAACGATACTTTTTATTGTACAATATCCTTTATCTGGGCTAGACTTCGTCTGGTTGCCGCAGGAGGTCGAGATGGAATTGAATCTTGGTCAATGGGTGGTGATTGTGGTTTGTGCGATTTTAATTTTGGGTTACATTCGTGGTTATTATTATAACCGCCAGCGCGCCGGGCAGATTTTCGCCTGGCTGAAGGAGGGACTGGAAACGCTGGGGCCGGTTTCAGCCGGGGATAAACTGCCGGGCATGGCAAGCGGTGGCCAGCTGGAAGTCAAGCGTGCCGCAGCGCCAATCAAACGTGTTGAAGCGGTCTACCTGCTAGCGCCGCGCGAAAACCTGCTTTTTTGGCTGTTCCATCTTTTGCAGGGCAAGCGTGATGAATTAATTCTGTGGGTCACTTACCAATCCAAATCGGAGCAGGAAGTGGAGGTTGCCCGGCCTGGTGACCGTCAGTTCGAAAGCCGCCTAAAAGCCAGTGATAAAAAGCCATTGACCGTTTCAGATGGCCCGCGAGGTCTGCGGGTTGCCAGCGAACAGAAAAAAGGGGGCACGCTGACTGATAAAGTGCAGTTGTTTTTGGAACAGTATGGTTCGGTGGTATATCGCCTGGCCCTGCGCGATAACAAACCACACCTGTTCCTGCGGGTTAATCTGCGGGTTATGCAGTCTGCATCCGCGGTAGAATTTTTCTCAACCCTGCGCGAGTTGGCGAACTAGCGTTTTAGGTCTTGGTAGGTTGTATTGAAAATTCGTCGTGACTCATGAGGGAACCACGACGAATTTTTTATTTTGTATGTTTGGTTGCGCTAACTGTACGTCAGGCTGACCATGCGCTTGAGCATGTCCACGCCGCGAACTTCGGTTTCTAAGAGCGGCAGGACGGCGCGCACGCGGTTACCAAATTCCTGGTCGATCTTCTCCATGTAGGCATCTTGCATGGAAACCCGGTTCTTGACGAAATCGGGCGAGTCATCTTTGACGCTGCTCTTGTCGATCTGCATGTTGACAATCACGCCGCCGACTGGGATATTGAAATCATGGAACCAGCCGATGAAGCGGGTGATAACGGCGATGGGCAGGGCTTCGGGCAGGGTGACGAAGAAGAACGAAGTCAGCTTGTCATCGGTCAGCAGTTTTTTGGCATTTGACATGCGTTCCCGCAGGTTGAGCAGGTATTCCATCAAGGGATCTTTCTCCTGCTTCTTCTTGCTATAAGCGAGCAGATCCTTCAGGCTGGTGGCCTCTTCGCGGCTCTGCACCATCTTGTTGACCCACATGGAATACACGCTGGACATGCCCAGCAGGCGGCGGGCGTTGGCGGTCGGGGCTGTATCGAAAACGTAGACGTCGTATTCGTTCTTGAACATCAGGTCGATCATGTTTTCGAACATAGCCGACTCTTCGAAGGACGGGTTCATCGTGGCTGATTCCACGAACTCATCCGCCTTGGTCTTGATGTCCGCGAATTTCAGGAACCACTCGATTTTCTCGCGGATTTCCTGTTTGGACTTTTCGATGGTCTCCTTCGTATCGATCTCATAGGCCCACAGGTTCGGAACTCCATCGACTGCGGTTTGTTTGCCGAATACGTTCTGGTCGAGCATACTGCTCAGCGAATGGACCGGGTTCGTGGATGCCAACAATGTCCGTCTGCCTTGCTGGGCAGCCCAGATGGCGGCTGTCCCGGCCAGCACGGTCTTGCCCACCCCGCCTTTGCCGCCAAAGAAGACATACTTCAATTCGGGATTATCGGTCATGTATTTTTTCATGGGGATTTCAATGGGGGCCATGACTCACCTCTTCCCTTCGAATAGGGCATTTGCAACCCGCTCGATCATCGGCAGACCTGTTATGTCACGCTCAAACTCAGGAACATCGGTCAGCACTTCATCGCCAAACGTCTGATCAATCTTTTTGAGATATTTTGTCTGCATCTCCATACGATTTCGCAAGTATTCTGGGATGTTGCTCTTTGCCAGCTCTTCGGGGATGACACGATTGACAATGTAGCCGGAGAGCGGCACATCATATTTTGCAAACAGCCCCGCGGCTTTTTGCGTATCCAGGATGATCATCTCTTCTGGCACGAGCACGAAGTAGAAGGCAGTCTTCTCTTTGTCGGTCAGGATGCTGGACGAGGCGTTGATGCGGTGCTTGATGTACTGTAACTCCTTGAGGATCATATCCTCCTCGGATTCCTTGTCACGCTTCATCACAGCTGCGACCTGCTCGTACTCAGCCATTTCCTCACGCAGACCGGTGATCTTGTCGATCCATTGGTCGTAGACGGAAGCCATGCTCAGGTAGTACAGGGCATGGCCAAGCGGCACCAGATCGTAGATGTAGTAGTCATATTCGCCGCTGACGACGATATCCACCACTTCATCAAAGATGGCGCTTTCCTCCATGGCGGGTTCGGCAGATGCGGCCTGGATGTAGTTCTCGATCTCTTCCGGGACTTTTTCCAGCCCGTACATGTCCAGGATTTTTTGTCGGATCTCGTCCTGGTATTCGCGAATGCGCTGGTCGGCATCGATTTCCTGGGCGTACAGGTTGGGCATGATCTCGACTGGACCTTTGCCAAAGATGTCCTGCTCGAAGATGTCGGACAGGCTGGCTTGCGGGTCTACGGAAAAGACCAGGACTTTGAATCCCTTTTTGGCCAGCCAATAGGCAGCGGCGGCGCTGAAGGTGGTTTTCCCCAGTCCGCCTTTCCCGCCGAACATGATATAGCGGCGATTAGGATTCTTTTCGAAAATTTCTTGAAGTGGCATGGTTTGCTCCTAGGCCAGGGCGTCGGTCAGGTCACGTTCGCGCAACATGCGCCGTTTCCAGGTGCTGATCTGCGGGACGACGTAGGGGAGCAGACGCAGGCTGTAATACGGTGGCAGGATTGGGATCCCGAGCAGATCGCCCATCGTGATCAAGATGAATAGGTGCTCCATACTGCCGCGCGTCTTGAGCGCATAGCGGGCCATATCGTGTCCGGCCATTCCATACATAATGCTTTTGAAGTTATCCCAAAAACCAGGCTTTTTTTCTTCTGTCATCGTATGCTCCTTTGATTGGTTATTTTTAAAGCACAGGGTTTGTGCTGTAAATTCAGGTTATTTCCACATCACACAGGTCGGTCAGGTCGCGTTCGCGCAACATGCTGCGTTTCCAACCGGCAAAGCTGGGCACGACGTAGGGCAGTAGACGCAGGGTGTAATACGGCGGCAGGATGGGGATGCCCAGGATATCGCCGAAGACGATCAGGATGAACATGTGCTCCAGGTGTGAGCGTTCTTTATGGAGATCGCGCACCATCTCATAGATAGTGGCACCATAAATCATGTCGCCAAGCGCTTTGAGCGTCTGCTTGAGAAAGTGACCCAAATGAGCGAAAATGGTTTTTGTACTCAATAGTTTTTTGCCGTGATATTAGTTCGACAATGTCAAATTAAGTCTGAACCTTTACAATTTTACGATGTCTGTGTCTCAGGCGGCTGGCAGTAGAGCGAGAACGA